>CAZASR010000009.1:0-46578 GCA_964487765.1 uncultured Devosia sp.
CGCGAGGTCTCGCCGCGCAGGCTTTCGATCTTGAGCCGCAGATTGCCGTCGCGCTGGCCGAGCACGATGCGGTCGCGCAGATAGTCGAAGGCCAGCTCCTTGTTGGTGCAATAGGTCACGTCGCAGGCATAGGCAGCGCGCCGATCCGCGAGCGACTGGCCGCCGACGACGACGCCCACGGTGAGCCCGAGCGCCTCGAGAATAGGGCCGGTGATCTCGGCGTCGCGGCTGGCGAGATAGTCGTTGACGGTCACCACGTGGACGGGGATGCCGGCCATGGCGACGGCGCCTGCCGCGAGAGCGGCGGTCAGGGTCTTGCCCTCGCCGGTCGCCATCTCGGCGAAATTGCCGCGCACCATGGCATAGGCGCCCATCAACTGGACGCCGTAGTGGCGCCGCCCGGTGAGCCGGAAGGAGAGTTCGCGGATGAGGGCGAAGGCCGGCGCCATCAGCTCGGGCGGAAAGCCGGGCCGCCGGCGCAACGCCGCGGCGATTTCGCGGCGGCGCTGATCGAGACCGGCGCGGTCGAGGGCGGCAAGACCGTCGCCGAGCGCGTCGACCGCGGCGGCGAAGTCGGCGAGCTCGCGGGTGCGGCTGCCGGAGCGGGCCACGACGAGGTGGCCGATGAGGTCGTTGACGATGCGGTCGAGCGTGCGCGGGGGGACATCGGGCTTTTCCGCGTAGTGGATCGGGCGCGGCAGCTCGAAGGCGAGGTCAGACATTGAACGTGCTCAGGAACACCTGCCGGATGGTGCGAAGCAGCCGGTAGCCCAGCGGCTCGGCGCCGTGGTCGAAGCGCGCATAGACCCGGCTGCCCAGCAGCAGAGGGCCGGTCCCGCGGGCCGGGGCGAGGTCGAACACGAAGACGCCTTCGAGCGCCCTGGGCTGGCCGCTGCTGGTATCGAGCACGACGCTGCCACCGCCCTGGGTGGCGAGCGCGGTGCTGGGCAGATCGAACTGCGCGGCAGGGACGGCGCGGGTGATGGTCGCGGGGACGGTGGCGCCGGGCTGGCCGACATAGCGCAGGCTGACCGCCTGCGTGCGGTTGCGCACGAGGTCGACATCGCCCTGTGGGACGATGACGCGGACACCGGGCACGCTGTCGGTCACCACATAGCCCAGCAGGTCGCCCTGGCGCACATAGCGGCCGACGAGGTCGGTCCCGTCCGGCGCGATGAAGCGGCCGGCGGCGGTTGCCTTGACCGTGAGATCGTCGCGGCGCCCGGACATGGCAACGAGCGAGCCCTCGATGTCGCGGGTCTGCTCGGCGAGCATTTCCGCCTGCGGGCGATCGGTGATGCGCAGCGCCGCGGCACGGATTTCGAGCTCCTCGCGCTGCGCCTCGAGCACGGCGATGCGCGGCGAAAGCGATGCGTCCTCGAGCTCGATCAGCGCCTGGCCTTCGGTCACGGGCGTATCGGGTGGAGTCAAATATTGCGCGACGATGCCGCCGGTCGCCGCCCGCACCTCGGAGCGCTCGGGGACCCACACCACGCCTTCAGCCACTGTGCCATAGGGCAGCGGCACGGCGAAGAAGGCAGCAGTCACCAGCAGCACCGCACCAGCCGATACCCCGATGGCGCGGCCCCGCGCATCGTGCAGCCTGGGCGATGTCAGCACGAACTTCGCGCCCTTCAAGAGCGGGAAGACAAAGGTTCCGGCGATGGAGACGATGGCCAGAGCGACACCCACGAAGAAGAGCTGCGTGGCAACCAGAACGGCGATCGTCAGGCTGAGGAAGACGCGATAGAAAAAAGCGAGGACCGCGTAACCGAACAGCCATTTGCGCTCGCCGCGCCCGGTCGTGGGGTCCTCGGCGCTATCGAGCCCGATGAGATAGCGCTGGACCAGATACCAGAAATACTTATTGGCCCTGACGCCGAGATTTGGAATCTCGGTCCAGTCGGTGAGGATGTAGTAGGCGTCGAAGCGCAACAGCGGGTTGCCGTTGAACAGCAATGTCGACACGCCGCCGATCAGCATGACGTTGAAGGCCGCGGCCCGGGCGAGACCGGGCTCGGCATTGACCCAGAAGATCATCGCCAGCGCCGCCAGCCCCATTTCGACCATGATGCCGGCGCCACCGACGAGCACGCGCTTCCACTTCTCGCGAAAGGCGGTGGCCGACGTCGCGTCGACATAGGGCGCCGGCACGAGGATCAGCAGCATCAGCCCCACTTCGTGCACGGCGCCGCCGAACACCTTGGCGGCATAGGCGTGGCCAGCCTCGTGCAGGAGCTTGGTCACCGGGTAGATGGCCGCGATGAACACCACGTTCTGGAGGCTGAAGAGCTGGTCGACATGACTGCTCGTCAATTGCTTCCAGTGCATCACGGCGAGCACCATGCCCGTGGCGACCAGCGCGAGCCAGGCGAGGAAGCCCCAGATCGAGAAGATCGGGCGCACCCACGCGACGGTGGCGTCGAGGAAGCGGTCGGGGTCCCACAGGGGCATGCGCAGGGCCAGCGGGTTGCGGAGGCGACCGAGCAGGTCGCGGCGCGCCTGCTTGCTGGAGCGCTCGCCCATTTCGGCGAAATCGGGCGGGATGTCGCCCTGCAGCAGGTCGGAGCCGTGAAGCTGCGAGAGCAGCGTTATCGTCTCGTCCTGGGTGGGCGGATCGTCCTCGGATTTCTGGCCGACGAGATCCCAGATCTCCTCGATCGTGCGCCGGCCGTCCATCAGCGAGATCATCAGATTGGCCGAAGGCGACAGGCGGTGGAAGCGGCCGGTCTGGTGATCCTGCAGCACGTACCAGACTTCGCCGCGGAAGCGCTGGCGATGGATTTCGGCGTGGCTGCGCACGCGCAGTTTCAGCGGAGCGACGCGATACCATGACGGGCTGAACAGCGAGCGGGCCATTGGGCTAGCCCAGGAGACGCCAGGCGGTCAGCTGGGCCCATTCGATCACCGGGCGCATCCAGATGTCGATGAGCCGGCGGTCCTCGATGTCGACCTTGCCGACCCCGATCATGCCGGGACGCAGGGTGGCCGAAGCCTCGGTGAGGTGCGCCTCGACCCGGAAGGTATTGCGGCCGTCGCGCGCCTGGGCGATCGGCACGATCTTGTCCACGACGAAGTCGAAGGGCTGGTTGGGCAGGGCGGAGAAGATGACTTCGCCCGCCTGGCCCGGCGCGATGTCGGCGATCTGCCGTTCGTCGACTTCGATGATGACGCGGTAGCCGGTAAGGGGCGCGATCTCGAACAGCACTTCGCCGCGGGCGATGGCGCTGCCGATGCGCTGCGACTGATCGCCCGAAATGACGAGGCCATCGAACGGAGCAACGAAGCGGGTGCGCGCGATCTGCTCGTCGATCAGCCGCGTCTGCGCCTCGGCCTGGGCGATGCGGCTGCGCGCAGCGTTGGCGGCCGCGGGCTGCCGGTTGGCGAGAGCCTGGTCGAGCTCGATCTGGTATTGCTGGCGCTGGGTTTCCCAGCGCAGCCGCTCGAGCACGAGGTCGCGGTCGTCGAGCGCGGCGAGCACGGCGCCGGCCTCGACCGTCTCGCCGGCGCGCACATCGGCACTTTGCAGATAGCCTTCATAGGGCGAGACGATCTGGCGGCGCTCGGCGCCGTCCAACTGCGCATCGGCGCTGACCCGATAGGTGTCGTGGGCAAAATAGAAGAAGGCGCCGAGGGCGATCGCAGCGGCGGTTGCGAGCTTGCGGCCCACATGACCGGGGCCGAGCAGGCGCTTGATCTGGGTGGCGACCGATTCCCACAGCTTGATGCCGATCCAGCGGTCGTTGCGGCGCTTTTCCTCGAGGATCGGCCCGATCGCGGTCGTGACGACATCGGCGAGCTCGACGGTCGTGCGGTCGAACGGGCTGCCCGGCGGGCGCTCGAAGGTGATCGCGCCGATGAAGGCGTCCACGACGAAGAGCGGCACCGTCAGCACGGCTCCGTCGCCCTGCTCGCGCAGCAATTCGGCATGGGCGAGCGTCGCGATGGGTTCGTCGGCCGGATCGGGATGCAGGATGATGGCGCGCTGGTCGATGGCCTCGTCCATGGCGTTGCCGATGAGGCGAACGAGGTTCATGCGGCGGCCGAACCGGGCGGTGTGCGAGATGGCCGCGACATGTGCCGTGCCGGAACGCACGAAGCCGATCGAAACGCGCGAGCAGTCGAGGCGCATGGCAAGGTCGGTCGCGGCGGCGGTCACGGCCACCGCAAAGCGCTCGTGCTCGAGGATGGTGGCGATGAGATCGATGGTGACGCGGGAGCGATCGAGCTGGGCGCTGGCGGTCTCGGCGTGCTGCCGGCGCAACTGGTCGCGCAGCCAGGCGGCGCCCCATTGCAACTGGCGGATGGCATCGCGCATCTCGTCCCGGCCGCCGCCCGTGACGCCAAGCGCCACCACCGCGGCAATGCTGTTGCCGATCATCACCGGCAGGGCCACCGAGCCGGCGGCGCCGCGCCCGCCGCGGGCCACGGCGCGGCGGTCGCCCACCGCGAGGTCGGCCGTCTTGAGCAGATCGGTCAGCACGGCACCCTGTTCGGGCCAGTTGCACAGCGTCTCGAACGTGCCGCCGCGCTCGATGCGAACGAGGCCCCGATCGACACCGGGGATCATGCGGCATTGCAGGGCGAGCCAGGCCAGCGCGAGCTCGTCGATCGACTGCGCCTCGTTCAGGCGCTGCCACAGGGCCGGCTCGAGGACGGCCAGACGGCCCGCGGGGCGGGTGTCGGGTGCTTCCGAGCTGCCCTCGCCGCTGTTGCTCGCCCCGTCCACTGCGATCCTATTCGAGATTGAGTGCGCCGTACCGGGCCTCGTGCTCGCGCAGCACATTGTTGAGGACCGAGGCGAGCCGCTTGGCGGCAAGCGGAGTGAGGATCAAACGGTTGGAGAGCTCGACCGTGACGCCGGACTCCGGAGTGACGTTCCAGGTGCGATTGGTGCCGAAGAACAGATCGATCTGTTCGCGCGTGCCCTGTACATTCACCACATTGGCGAAGTGGGTGGCCATCCCGCTGTCGATCCACTCAATGCCCTTGCGCTCCGCTTCAGGCTTGCTTGCGGGTTTCGGTTCCCTGGCCAAATCGTGATGCTCCCCTCGAATGGACGCGCCTCGCCCGGCACGACGTGAGGTGGTGATGCTAGAGCAAAGGGGCGGGAATAAGAAGGGGTGCTAGAAGCGCCAGAAGAGGCCGGCATTGGCCGTGACGGTCGAGGGATAAAGCGTCGCCTGATCGGTCTGCGTGAGATCGACGACGAAGCCCTGGTCGACGGTGGTGACGGTGCCCTCGAGCCTGAGGCTCGCATTGTCGGTGAGCAGCGTTTCGACGCCGCCGCCGACCTGATGGGCGACGAGCCAGCGCGTGCCGCCCGAGCCGAAGGTGAAGAAGTCGGGATTGGCGGTGACCTGAGCGAGGCCGAGTCCGAACTTGGTATAGACCAGGGTCGAATCGGAGGCGAGGAAGCCGACACGGGCGGTGACCATGCCGGCGCCGTCGAGCGTTCCGAACAGCGTGGTGGAGCCCTGCAGCGGCGAGTTCTGGCCGGGATCATCGAACTTGGCGTCGAACAGCGACAGCTCGGCACCGGTGCCGACGACAATGCGGTCGAGCCGCACATCGTAGCCTGCCGAAACGCCGCCCGCGATGCCCTCGCTGGCGAAGGGGCCGACAGTGGCGCCCGGCGTCGTCACCGGCGTTTCCATGCGCGCGATGTTGTAGCCGCCGAAGGTGCCGAGATAGGCGCCCCCGAAGCTGTCGGAATCGCCCAGCGACGCAACGTCCCGCTCGCTCCCCTCCTCGGCGTCGAGATGCCAGCTCAGGCCCGCGGTGATCTTGAGGATGTGGGGGTCGAAGTTCTCGGCATCCGCCGGAATGCGCAGCCGCTCGAGCGGGAGTGTGTAAGTCCCCTCGAGGCGGGCGGTGAGGCCGCCGCGGATGAAGGTTTCGATGCCGGCGCCGAAGACGGCGGCGGGCAGCAGGGCCGTGGCGCGGCTGTTGAGGCCTTCTTCGCCGGACACGCTCACAAGCCCGAGGCCGGCACGTCCATAGATCAGGGTATCGGGCGTTGCGAGAACGCCCAGCCGGCCGGTGGCCGTGATGTCGTAATCGGCGGTGAACAGACTGCCGAAGCCGCCCGATTGCAGCGGGTCGATATCGAAGCCCAGCCAGTCGGCGCCAAGCTCGACGCCCCACACATAGCGGTCGCCGATCTCCTGGTCGTAGCCAGCGTGGATCGAGTAGACCGCGTTCTGGTCCGAGAATTGATAGACGACTTCGTCGCTGATGCCGGGGACGGCTTCCTGCACATAGGTGATCTTGGCCCCCGCCATCCCGGTCTGGATGCCGAGGAAGGGACCGGTCCAGTTTGGCGCAAGCGAATCAGCGACGGGTCCACCGAGGGCGGGCGCGCTAGCGGCCAGGCCCAGGGTTCCCAAGGCTATTGCGACACATTTGACGCTGCGGGTCGCCACACTAGTTTCCAATGTCGATGCATACCGGTAGCATTGCTGAGGCGTAAACGTGCAGCCATTTTGCAACACTGGAACAAGAACGAGTCCGCATGCCCCTGCTCCGGCCGCCAAGTCCACAGCCGAACAGGGCGCTTGCTTCGGTTAACGAATTCCTAAGAACGGAGATCGAGGCGCGGGCTTTGGCGCTCGCCTTGAGCCATGGGCTGATCGACGCACTGGCTGAGGGACGCGGCGAGTTCACGGCGTTCAGCCCGCAGGCAGGACGGCTTCTCGCGGGGCTGCTCGGCACCGCCAATGTCGTGGTGAGGAGCGGGAACGGGCTGCGCCTCAGCGAGGCGTTCGCCGAAGCCCTCGCCTATCGCGACCTGCTCGAGGCGCGGCTATGGTTCTGCAACCTCGTTGCCCCGGACGTGCATCTGCTGTTCGAGCAGTTGCTGACCGACGTTCCGCAATTCATGGCGCGCTCGAAGGTGTTCGAGCTGTTCCGCTACGACCGGGCGCTGGAGGTGACGGCGGCCAATCTCGCCTTCACCGCGCAATGGGTGGGCTATACGACGGCACTGACGCGCTACGAGGCGCCGGCCGGCCTCGCGCGGCTGGAGCTGGGCGGACGCGGCCGCCTGCTCGACGTGGGCGGCAATAGCGGTGAGTTCGCCCGGCAAGCGGTCGAGGCCGTGCCGGGGCTCGAGGCGGCGGTGTTCGACCTGCCGGTGGTGTGCGAACTGGGGCGGCGGCACCTGGCGGGCACCGGCGAGGCGGGCCGCGTGCGCTTCCTTGCCGGGGATCTGCGGCGCGACGGATTGCCGGCGGGGCAGGATGTGGTCAGCTTCAAATCCGTGCTGCATGATTGGCCGGACCGGGAGGCGCGGGCGTTCCTGCGCAAGGCGTTCGAGGCGCTCGTGCCGGGGGGATTGCTGGTGATCTTCGAGCGGGGGGAAATCGAGGTGGGGGACGAGCCGCTGCCCTATTGGATGGTCGCCAATCTGGTGTTCCTGCCCTTCTTCCGGACGGCGGAGGTCTATCGCGGCTGGCTAAGCGAACTGGGCTTCGCCGAGATCGAAATGACGGGGGTCGAGCTCGACATGCCGTTCCACCTTATCGTGGCCCGGAAGCCCGCATGAGCGTGCCTGTGGTTGCCATTTCCGGGCATCCGGGGTCGGGGAAGACGACGCTGACGCGGCGGCTCGCGGCGCATTTCGGCGTGCCCGCGCTCTACTATGACGACTACGAGACGATCACCGCGCGGCCGCCGGCCGAGGTGCGGGAGTGGATCGCGCGCGGCTCCGACTATGACGAGATCGACCTCACACCGTTGCTGAAGGCGGTCGCGGCGGCGGGCGAGGCCAATCCGCCCTTCGTGCTGCTCGATACGCTGCTGGGGCGCGCGCATCAGGCGTTCCGCGATACGATTGCGGTGTCGCTGTGGCTCGACGTGCCGGCGGATGTCGCGCTGGCCCGCAAGCTGCGGCAGGCGGGGGCGCGGGTCGGCGACGATCCGGCGCGGGCGCGGGAGTTCGCGGGCTGGGTCGCGTCCTACGCGCAGCACTATGAGCAGTTCATCGCCGGCACCTACACGCTGCAGGCCGAACGGGTCCGGCCGCGGGCCGATGTGCGGCTCGGGCAGTGGCGGGATGCGGACCGTCTGCTGGCCGAAGCCGTCGCCGCGATCGGGGCGCATGGACTTGCGGCAAGCGCCCGGCCCGACCTGCTGACGGCCATGGAGCGGTTCGGCGCCGGCTTCGGCTTCGAGCGATCGGTCAAGCTGTCGCCGGGCAGCCTCAATGACGACCGCTACATCACCAGCGTGCATCGCGACGATCTGGGGCCGGATCCGCGCGGCGTCATTGCCACGGTCGGGGCGGCCGAAGCGATCCCCGAAGCGCAATGGGCACGGATGATGGCGCTGTTGCCGGAGGCGGACGTCATCCATTTCGGCCATGAGGGCGGCGACGAGCCGGTTCGCAAGGTCTATCTCGAATTCATCAGCAAGCTGCGGGAAGCGGCGCGGGCCAACCGGCGCGAGCCGCAACTGCTCTACCTGGCCCTGAAATGGCGTCCCGGCGAGGAGCAGCGCGCCGCCTTCAATCGCTATATGCTGGTGCCGGACCACCAGGTGCCCGCCCGGATGATCGAAACCCTCCGCAAGGGCTATGCGGGCCGCGCCGGCGCGCCGTCGCTGCAGGTGGGGATCGAAACCATCCGGCTCGCTGCGTCGCGGGCCGGCCAAATGGGCATCATGTTCATCGAGGTGGAGGAAGAAGGCACGCCGCGCTTCTCGTACGACATCACGATCTACTCCGCGCGGCTCGCCGGTCGCGCGTTCGAGCCAATCCTGAAGCCGATGCTCGAGGCCTACGGCATCGCCCCCGCCGCGGCCGACAAGATGCTCGCGACGATCGCGTCCTCGCAAATCGGGCACGTCTCGGTCGGCATCGGCCGCGACGGGCGGGATTTCGTGACGGTCTATCATGGCCTCGAGCCACGAAAGCAGACCGTCAATGCCTGACCTGCTCGAATGGGCCCAGCCGGCCGACAAATATCGGGACTATTGCCTGTGGGACTACGCGCCGCTGGCGCCCACGTCAGGCAAGCTGCGACAGTCGAGCCTGCTGTGGAACTCCTTCGCGGCGCTTGGCGCACCGGAGCGGCTGCGCGAAATGGTCGAGGCCCTGCGCCGTGCGCTCGGTCCCTTCGAGACGGTCTGGGGCGTGAAGCGGATCGGGGAGGCCTTCAGCTGGGAGCTCTATTTCTACGACTATGACCGGCTCGACCGGCGTGTCTCCATCGATCGGGTGCTGGCTGCCCTCGCGCCCTTCGCGCCGTCGCGGATTACCCTCTCTCCCAAGCGGCCCTATTTTATGTTCTCGCTCGATCTGCGCCACGAGATGGAAGCGATCGACGAGATCAGCGTCTATGTCGGCAATCCGGGCAGCAGCGTTTCGTCGGGCATTTGCTACAATCTGAGCAGATCGGGGCTGCGGCTCGACAATCTCTACTATTTCTTCGATGCCCATGAGCAGTGGGACGAGATCGTGGGCAAGGTCGCCGCCTCGGCCCATCTCGACCTGCGCGGGCTCGACCTCGATGCCATCCTGTGGCCCGAGATGCGCGATTGCGGCGTGATCGTCGTCGCCAACAAGAAGCACAATGACGGGGTCTATTTCTCCCGCATCGGCATCGAGCAACTGATTCGCTTTGTGGAGCGGCTGGAGTATCCTCAGCCGATCCGGTCGTTTCTCGGCGACAATCGCGACCGGCTTGATCATCTTCTCTATGACGTCGGCATCGACTACCGTCAGGCCGACGGACGCATCGAGATCGTCAAGAGCGCCTATTACGGCGTGGTCTGACCCGAAAGAGGGCGATGGGACGCTACGACCACACACAGTACGTCTCCATGACCATGGAGTTCAGGTGCAACCTCAAATGCGTGCACTGCATGATCGAGGGCACCATGGACCGCCTCACGCCCGAGACGATGGCGCAGTTCGACACGCTGATGGCGCACAACAGCGCCAACCGGCAATGGACCGGGCTGATCCTCACGGGCTCGGAAATCACGCTGCGACGCGACTTGCCCGAACTGGCGCGGCGGGCGCGGGCCTCGGGGTTCGACCATGTGCGCATCCAGACCCACGGCATGCATCTGGGCCGGCTCGACTACACGCGGAAGCTGGTCGAGGCCGGGGTCGATGAATTTTTCGTGAGCATCGCGGGGTCGGACCCCGCTTCCCACGACGGCATCACCCTGGTGCCGGGCTCGTTCGAGAAATCCATGCGGGGGCTCGAGCGCCTCGATGCGTTCGAGGGCGTCGCCTCGATCACCAACACGGTCGTGACCGAAAAGAGCTACCGGCTGCTGCCCGACATCGTCGACGCGCTGGCCCATATCCGCGCCCTGACGCAGATGGAGTTCTGGTTCTATTTCCCCATGGCCGAGACCGACGAGAAGGGCCTCGTCGCGAACCACCTGGATGCCCTGCCGTACCTCAAAAAAGCAATCCGCAAGGCCGAGGCGCTGGGCCGCTCGGTGGAGGTCAAGAACTTCCCCGAATGCCTGCTCGAGGACGATGGCGACCTGCTGCTCAACGACCAGCCGCAGCTTTATATCGACCCCGATTTCTGGCGCGAATTCGAGCGCAACGGCTTCTACCAGTGCCCCTACCGGGAGGCCTGCGCCTCCAAACAATGCCTCGGCCTCAACACCGCCTATATCCGCAAGTTCGGCACGGAGGAGGCGCATTTGCACCCCCTCGCGTTCCGGGAAAAGTCCCGGACGCACGCTTAAAATCTTACGGGCTTAAGCGTTGTTTTCCATTCGATTTTGGCTAGCCAGGCGCGACCGCGCGCCGTAAGGTGCCGCCGCGGTGGTTTGGGAAGAACACTGCACCAGCGTATTTCAGGGTATTCGGGCGCCCGCCGGGGCGCGCCGTTTTGAGTGTGCATAGACCGGTCGCGGCCGGCCAGGGAGACAGATGCCCAAGCAGTTACTGATCTATGAGCGGGCCGTTCCGGTTTCACCGCAGCGACACAAAGACCTTTCGATCAAGTCGGGTTCGAGCTTTGCCTATGCCAGGGCAGTGAATTCGGTGCCGCTGATGGTCGCCGAATTCGCCAATGCGGCCGCCGAGCAGGCGGTGGTGTTTTCAGGGCAGGGCGACGATGTGGTGCCGGTCGTGCTGCTGGGCGTGCGCGACGACGAGAATTTGTTCGTCGGCAGCAATGGCGAATGGCTCGGACGCTATGTCCCGGCCTTTCTCAGGCGATATCCCTTCGTGTTTTCGAGCAGCGACGACGGCCAGAACTTCACGCTGTGCGTCGATGAGGATTTCGAGGGCGCCAATCGCGAGGGTCGCGGCGAGCGGCTGTTCGACGAGGACGGCGAGCGCACGCAATATCTGCAGAGCGTGCTGGGCTTCCTGCAGGCCTACCAGGTGCAGTTCCAGCGCACGCTGGCCTTCACCAGGCGGCTGGTCGAGCTCAATGTGCTCGAGCCGATGCAGGCGCGCTTCACGATGCGGGACGGTCGGGCGCTGACGCTGGGTGGCTTCCAGGCGGTCAATCGTGAACGGCTGCGGGCGCTCTCGGGAGCGCAACTGGCGGCATTGAACGCCGCGGACGAGCTCGAGCTGATCTACATCCACCTGCAGTCGCTCAAGCAATTGAGCGTGACCGCGGAGCGGATCGGGGCAGGTGCCGAAGCGCCAAGCACGCCAGCCGGCGGCGAGGCAACGGCCCCCGAGGTGGAGACGGCCTAGCGACCAGGGCAGGGCGCTCTTGGGGAGTACCCGCCCAACACCAATCGAGGAGCGGCTTGGGAAGGCCGCGGGGGGTTCGGACAGGATGGCTTTTCCGTTTGCATCCGAGGGCATCGAGGGGCGCCCGAAATCCCGCCGCCATGTCAGGCTCATCGACGCCATCACGGCCCGCATCGAACGGTCGCGCAATCGCGCCAGGCTCCGCCGCGAGCTCGCCCGCCGCATCCGGCTGAGTTTCGATCCGCTCGAGCCGCGCCTGCTGCTCAACGCGGACCTCAACATCAATCTGGGCCACGACGGGCCGGCGGTCGACCACCAGGTCCTGATCCGCATGATCGAGGAGATCGAGCAGTCGGGCGAACTCTCCGTCGCCGTGCAGCGGGTGGAGATTCTCGACCAGAATGGCGGCGCGGTGCTCGGCATTGCCGACCTGTCCTCGATCTCGTCGATCGCCATTCGCGGCGGCGCCGGCAACGACAGCTTCACCATCGACGAAGGCTCGTTCGGCGGCCACACCCTGCCGGACATCACCATCGACGGCGCCGGCGGCAGCGACACGGTGGTGTTCGACAGCTCGGATGATGCGGACTGGACGATCTCGTCGGCCAATGCGGGCACGGTGAGCAGCGTCTCGTTCAGCTCGATCGAGAACCTGACGGGCGCTGCCGAGAACGACGACACCTTTACGGTCGCCCACGGTGCGCGGGTCGACGGCATCATCGACGGCGGCGCCGGCGGCTATGACAGCCTCTATTTCGACGGCGTGTACGACAGGGCCTTCGTCAAGGTGACAGGGGCCGATACCGGCGTCGTCGGCGCCGACGATGCGATCGTCGCTTTTGCGGGCCTTGAGCTTGCCGACCCCGTTTCCATCGACTTCACCGCGGATCTCACCGGCGCCATTGGTACGCAGGCGACCCTGACTTTCAGCGACTCCCAGTATCACATCAACAATACGGGCGGGGCGTCCTTTACGACCATCTCGTTTGGCGCTCCCGCCACGGGCGCGCGCATCCTTTTCGGCAGCGGCAACGACACGCTGGATGTCGCCGCCATCTCTCCGACGCTGGGCTTCGGTCTGTGGGTGGATGGCGGCGGCGGCAGCGACACCGTAAGTTTCGCCGGCAACCTCACCAGCACCGGCACGCTGCTGGTCGACGGCGAGAACATCAATGTCGACTCCGGCGTGACGCTTTCGGCCGACGCCATCGAGTTCAACGCCACTGCGACGGCCACAGCCGGCGAGAACGACAGCGACATTTCGGCCACCGCCACCAGCACCGCGACGGTGGTGATCGACGGCAACCTCGTTGCAACCAAGGCGATCAAGATCGCCGCTTCTGCGATCAACGAGATCACGATCGGCGGAAGCGGCGCCACGGCCGATGCAGCCCTGCGGAACGTCGTCGCCAATTCCACCGCGACCGCGACGGTCACGATCTCCAGCACCGCTTCGCTCGAGGGGCAAGACATCGATGTTTCGGCAAAGACCGGCGCCAACATCACGGTCGATCTCGATGCCATCCATACGCCGAAATATCTGGGGTACGTCGATATTTCGGACGAGGACGGGCAGGACAACATCCTCACGAAGATCGAGAACGGCAGCTTCACCTCCGACGACGTGTATGCTTTAGTTGATGGCGACAGCGGCGAGGTCGACTTCGATTCGAGCAAGTTTGCGTCCACTGTCTCGGCCACCAATATCGCCCGGATTATCGTCGAGACCGGCGCATCCATCGTCCAGGCCGGCGCCGGCGGCGTGGCACTCAGCGCGAGCGACGACAGCAGCGTCAATGTTGCGCTAAAGACCGGCGCTCCCGATGCGCTGGATGCGCAGCTCAACGTCGCCGTGTTCGCCGCCCTCAAGTCCGAGGTAACCATCGACCGGACCGTCGAGGTGCTGGTGGGTGATCCGGACGGCACGCCGTCGCTGCCCGCCGGGACGGACGACAAGATCATCGACGCGGCGGGCGCGGTTGAAATTTCGGCAACCAGCGGCGGAAGCGTTCACAACGTCGTCACGTCGCCCGAAGTCGGCGTCACCCGTATCACCGTCGCCGAGAAGGTGCGAGCGGAAGCGGGCGGCGTCAGAATCGGCGCGGACGGGTTGTCACTCGACGCCGCGAGCACCTCTGCCTATGTGTCCGACAGTCTCGATGCGCGGATCGCCGCCACGGGATACACCCACGCCCAACTACTGAACAGCCGCATCGAAACGCTCACAGGTGGTCTGGTCGTCGGGGCCAGCGATGCGTCGGACTATTTCGTACAGGCGCGTCCCTTCGCCGCGACTCTCGGCAACGATAATGACGGCAACGCGGTCAAGCGCATGATCGCGCGTTCGAGCGCCGTCAACGACGTGGCCAAGTCGACGCTGGCCACGATCGAAGGTTCGCTCGTTGAAAGCGACGGTTCGGTGTCGGTGACCGCCGCCAGCACGATTCGCCTCACCGCTTTCGCAACGTCCTCGACGCCCGCCAATGATGGCGACATCGGCGAGGATGGCGATGCGACCGTCACCTACAATGCCATGGGCGGGGCGCTCGTCGCCAACATCCTCAACGGCGCCGACGTGGATCCGAGCGGAACGACGGACTACGCCTATGTTCGCGCGAGGGTAGAAAACAGCGATATCACGACGACCGGGGCAGATGCCTCGGTCACGGTCGATGCCCGGGATGACACCTGGCTCGACGCGCTGGTGATGGTCAATATCGAGGGCCACGACACCACCGGCTATACGGGACGCGCCGGCGCCAAGCTGATCACCGGGCTGGCCGCGCTCAACATCGTCGGGTTCGACATCAGCGGTGCGTCCGGAGGCATTTTCGGCGCGACGCTCGACGCCCTGCTTGGATCGACGTTCTGGACCGGGGAGAGACCGGCAAATGTGGACGCCGGCATCTCCAATAGCAACGTTACTGCCGCAGGCGAGGTTGTCGTCACCGCGCTTGCGCTTGGGGTCGCGAGCACGTCGGTCTCGAATGTGGCGCGGCTCGAGGCCGAGGGGTTCCTGCGTTCCCAGGCGCGTGCGCTGGCCGGCATCTTCTCGAGCAATCAGGTCAGCCGCAGCGCCAAGGCAACGATCCAGGGCGACGGCGCCGATTCGATAACGGCCGGTGGGGCGGTCAACGTCAGTGCCAGCGACGAGTCGACGGTCCACGCCAACATCAAGATCGCGTCGTCGGCCGTGGCGTCGTCGGACGGTGGCCTGCACGAGCTTGGCCGGACGCTGGATGACAAGTCACAGGGCGATTTCAAGCTCACGGATGACACGGCCAACATCAAGCTGGGCGACACCGTTTATCTCAACTGGGATCATGAAACGAACCTCAACCGGGGCAAGCTGACGCTCGACACAGGCGATATCGTCCTGTTCAGCGGTCTTGGTTCGGAAGGCAACCTTTACAGATTCGTCGGCAGCAACGGCACGTTCATCGATTTCGGTTCGTCCAACGGTGCGATGGCCGATCTCAAGGATCTCAGCGATCCATTGCTGTGGGAGAAGATCGACGGCAAGGCGGGCCAGCTCTACACCTGGTTTGGGCCGGATACGACTACGCTCGATCTTACGAACGAGGATTATTCCAACGCCAGCTTCTGGCGCGAGGAGCTCGACTACACGCTCCTGACCGAGGGCCTCGGCATTCGTTCGGCCTCGGGCGCCGCGACGGGATTTGCGATCAGCTTCAACGATGTGCGCAATGGTGCAACGGCGCTGATCGACGCCGTCACGGTGGATGCCGACAGCGTTTCGGTCACGGCCGAGTCCGCTGCGACGATCAATTCGATCAGCGACGTCACCAACGAAGCGCGCGGGTCGTCGGCGTTCAAGCAGGCCGACCTCCTTGAGAAGGTTGGCAAGGTAAGCGATTTCCTGTTCGCGCTGAGCTTCGAAACCGGCTCGCAGAGCGGCATCATCGCGACCAATCTGATCCAGGGCTCGACGTCCGCCAAGATCACGAACAGCGTTCTGGGCATCGACGCCGACAATGATGGTGTGGAGGACGTCGGGGATTCGTTGATTGGCGACGTGTCGGTCGAGGCCACCAATTCCTCGATCATCAACGCCACCAATACGAGCGTGTCGATTGCCGAGGGTGGCGGTAGCGTCAACGCCACCTCCTTTACGGTAGCCAACAACACGATCGGCTGGGAGCGCACCAATCTGGGCTTTCAAACTATCGACTCGCTCGTGGGCAATGTCGACGACGTCAGTAGCATCGGTGGCGAAGACTGGACCTGGCGGTCGATGTCGAATGGCGGCCGCGGCTACTTCGTCGAGGCCGTGATCGAGGACAGCGCGGTTTCGAGCGACGGCGACGTCTCGGTTGCGGCCAACAATGTGGCCGAAATCCAGGCGAGCCTCACCAACGATGCGTCCGGAGCCGTGCAGGCCCTGTTCGACGGCGCCACCACCGCCTTCGGCGTCGTCATTTCGGGCAACAAGGTCGCGAGCGCGTCCGAGGCGCGGGTGAGCAACAGCACGGTTCATGGCGATACGCTCCGCGTCGCGGCCGACGACCATGCCCTCATCACCGCCTATTCGGGCCTGGGCACCAGCGCACAGCTCGACAACACCAACGGCGTCGATATCGCCAACAAGCTCGTGGGCAAGCTGCTCGACAGCTACGACTTCACCAACAAATCGGGCGAGCGGACGCTCAATTTCGGCGACAAGGTGCGGGTCGCGACGGACGACGGCGATGGCGGCGAGATCGTCAAGATCTACCAGTATAAGGGGCCGGGCACCAAGGACGAGGGAACCGGCCTCGTCAGCGGGCCGTCGGTCGACCTGTCGGATGGCACCGTCGGCGGCGACGGTACGGGCTACGATGACATCGGCTACTGGAAGGAGCTCAATACCGAGAATCTCGTTCCAGCGATGATGTTCAAGTCGGCGCTGAGCAAGGCCGGCATGAGCGATGCCCGCGTCATGGGCAATGCCGTGGGCGTCAATGGCATCTTTGCGCGCAACGAGGTGAAAGGCGGCGCCGCGGCATATGTCGAAGACACGACGGTTACTACCAGCGGCGCTGTCGCCGTGGATGCCAAGGCGGAATCCAAGATTGTCTCGACCGATATGAGCTCGGTCGATTCGTGGGATTCCTACGGCATCGGCTCAGTCACTAACAATGTGCTTGGCGGCGCGTCGGCCTATGTCAAGAACAGCACGATCCAGAAGGCGGCTGGTGCCGGCATCACCAATGACCTTACGGTCTCCGCCTCGAATAGCTCGGTGATCGATGCCACCGCCGACACCCAGCTTGTCGGCTCGGGCAAGGTCATCGGCATCATGCTCGCCTTCAACAATGTGGGCTGGAAGCCGAGCAATTTGCTGTTCGACGTGCTCGAGACGGCGATGGGTACGGTCACCGTCCAGCAGGACAAGTCGGGCGAGATCGAACCTTGGGCCGACCAGGACTGGTTGAATCGCGCGGCCGGCGTGAACACGTCGGCCTACATCGAGAATTCCCTGGTCGACGTGGCCGGTACGATCTCGGTCACCGCGGAAAACTCCGCCACCATCAAGTCGATCGCCGGCGTCACTTCCGAAATGGAGTGGGAGAACGAGTTCGCCGTCATCAAATCGTTCCAGGCGGGCGGCAGCGCGGCTGTCATCATGGCCGCCAACAACAAGGTGCTGGCGTCGGCCGAGGCCCATATAGACAATTCGGCGGGCAGCAGGACGGTCACCGCCGGCGAAGGCGTGGACGTGACGGCGACCAACGAGTCGGCGGTCAGTTCGCGCAGCAACGTCGTTTCCACCACGGCGCCGTCGAACACGCTCGACGAACTCACCAACCTCGTCGGCAATGTGGCCGACCGTCTGGGGATCACCGGCTACGACTACACCACCAAATCGGGCATCCGCACGATCGAGAAAGGCGACACGTTGAGGGTCGCGTCTTCGACGCCCGACGTCGAAGTCAACCTCCAGCTCAACGCCTCGCCGGGCAACGTCAGCATCGTCACGGGCGATCGCGTGCTCAGCACCGATAGCACGGGGTATCGTTACATTGGCGACGGCGATGTCACCAACATCTCGGGCGGCAACTTCACCTATTGGGGCGTGGATGACGACGGCGATCCCGCTCTCAAGACGGAAGCGCTGGACTTCACCGACAAGAGCAAGTGGCTCAAGATCGACGTCTATTACGGTGCAATCTATCGATATACAGGTGACACGCCGCTTGTCGACGCTGACCTGGCGAGCACGATACAGGATCACCCTGAACTGTGGGAGAAGCAGTGGGCGGTCGATTTCCGCGATGCACTGTCGCCCAATTTAGGGAACATCTTCACGACAAGCTCGAAGTCGGTCGGCCTGATCGTCGCCTATAACGACGTGCGGGGCGACGCCAGGGCGGCCGTGAAGAGCACCACGATCGAGGCCAAGGCCGGCAGTCTCACGGTCACCGCCGCCGACACCGCGACGATCCAGGCCAAGGTTTTGAGCACGGTCGAAGCCGGCGGCGGCAGCGGCATCGACGGATCGGGCGATGTGGTCGCCTTCACGGGGCAGATCGTCACGAACGTCGTTCTTGGGGATGCCGAGGCGAGCATCGAGAACAGCGACGTCAAGGCGAGCGGCGACGTCGTCGTCCAGGCGACGAACGATGCGCGCATCGATGCACGCCTGTACAGCTCCGGCGTGTCGGGTGCGACTGCCTACGCGCTCACGCTCTCCCACAATACTGTGGGCTGGGACGCGCAGAACATCCTGTTCAACACCATCGAGACCTTCATCGGCGCCCCGCATCTGGCCGAAGACGCGTTTGGTGGGCAGCTCGGCGCCAATGCGATCGCCAGGATCACGGGCTCGAAGGTCGACGCCGGCGGCGCGGTCGAGGTCCTTGCCGACAACATCGCAAAGATAAATGCGACGGTCAGCAATGCGGCGCAGACGATTACCGCGGCGCTCTATGGAGCATCGGGTTCGTCCTACGGCGCCGTCATTTCGGGCAACAAGGCGGCCGGTTCTGCCAAGGCCTATATCGACAATGCCGGCGATACGAGCAAGACCATCAAGGCGGTGGACGGCATCTCCGTCATCGCCAACGACGCCACCGGCATCTATTCGAACGCCAAACTGGTGGTCGACACGCAGGTCACCAATGACGGTGGCGCTGCGGTCATACAGGAAACGCTCAACGACCTTTGTCCGGCCGACTACGTGGCCAACCTCGTGCCGGGTTCGGTGACCGTGCATTTTGGCGACCGCGTGAGGCTGGGTGACGACTACGCGACGTCGGCGGATGTCGAGATCGATCCGTTCGGCGATCCTGAAGAGCAGGAAACCACGATCGGTGCCGGCCAGACGGTGATGCTGGCAAACGGCAGCGTCTATCTCAACACGACCGGTCACGATCTGACCATTGCCTACGACGTCGATGAGGACGCCTGGCCGGAAGAGCTCGATCCGGCCGACGGCTGGCAGCTTCTGGCCGGTAATGCGGGCAGCATCTACATCTACATGGGTGGGGATGACGTCGATCTCGACCTCAGTCAGGTCGACTACACCGACAAAGGCTTCTGGAAAGAGGCGCCCGAGTCGCAGATCCTGTTGCAGGACCTCAATCTCAGCACATCGCCCAGCACCTCCATGGGCGGCCTGGTGGTGATGAACGACGTGCGCGGCGGCGCCGAAGCGTCGATCCTCGATACCAGCCTTGCGACCGGCACGACCGGCGCTGTCGTCGTCTCGGCCATCGAGAATGCCGATATCAGCGCCAAGGTCGACAATTCGGTCAGTGCGTCCGGTGGCAGCTCAGTCGACTGGGGGCAGGACAAGAAGCCCGGCGGCGGCGACGACACCACTCCCGACACCGACTTCGGCGATGGCGACGACGTCGACGGCGATGGAACCGGCGACGGCGGCGAAGACGAGAACGGCCAAAAGGCCCCGCCCAAGGATACACTTCTCGCCATCAGCGGGGTCATTGCCACCAACGTCGTGCAGTCGAGCGCGGTGGCCAAGATCGAAAACAGCGCGGTCACGACAGACGGTGCCGTGACGGTGTCGGCCGAGAACGACTCGCTCATCGATGCCGAGACGAAGAGTTCGGCCTATACCAGCGGCGGCGATACGTTCGGCGTGGTCCTGGCGTTCAATTCGGTGGGCTGGAACCCGCAGAACATGCTGTTCAACGGCATCGACGCGCTTATCGGCGACTCGCAGCTTGCCGAAAAGACGTTCCCGTTCGGCGGCGAAAACCCGGCCCGCACCGAAGCCTCGATCATCAATTCGACGATCGACGCCACTGGCGCCATTTCCGTTACCGCCGACAATGCGGCCGCCATCCATTCACTCGTCGGCAACGAAGCAACCTCGCAATCCACCTCGATTTCCGGCACCAATGGCAAAGCCGTCGGGATAGTGCTTGCCAGCAACAAAGTGTCGAGCGCGGCCAAGGCGACGGTCGACAACACCACGACCCCCAGCAAGGCAGTCAAGGGCGACAGCCTTGCGGTTACGGCCACGGACGATGCGTCGATCATCTCCGAAAGCGAGGTTCTGGCGCAATCGCTGATCAAGAACGACTACGGTGTCAGCGTCCTGATCAACGTGCTCAAGCTTGCGGCGGGGAACTACCAGTTCACTACCAAGTCGGGCGAGCAGACCGTCAGCGATGGCGATCTCGTCTACATCGATGAAGACGTCGGCAGCGACGGTCCGCGGGTCGGTGAGCTGTGGATTTATGAAGGCAAGGACAAAGTTGTCAATTTCGAGACCGAGACTTTCGGGTCGGGTTCCGGCTGGACGAAATACATCGTCAACGACGCGCTCGATTTCATCAACGACAATCTTCCGGGCTTCGGCACTGGCAGCGCCATCGGCGTAGGCGGCCTTGCCATTCTCAACCAGGTCAAGAGCGGCGCCGACGCAACCGTGAAGAACGCCGCCCTCCAGATGGACGGCGGCAACGTCGAGATCAACGCGTTCCAGGACGGCTATATCAAGGCCAATGCCTCTGGCACGGTTGAAACCACCGGCAGCGGCAAGGGCCGCTCGATTGCCGTCAACGGCATCATCGCGACCAACAATATCATGAGTCACTCGTTCGCAACGCTCGACCACGGGTCGATCACCGGTGCGAACGACGTCGTCGTTCATGCAGACAGCACGGCGACGATCGTCTCCAAGGTCGATGCGACGACGTTGTCGCGCGAAGTTGCCGTCGGCATTGTGATGGCCTTCAACACCATCGGCGTGCCGGGCCAGAACTTCCTGTTCAACATCGGCGAAATCTTCGCCGGTGACGGCGTCATCAGCGGCACCGACATTGCCGGCTCTTCCTCCCCCGACGCAGCGGTGTGGGCGCGCATTCTCGGCACCAGCATCGATGCCGCGGGCGCCTTGTCGGTCACCGCGCTCGCAAGCCAGTCGATCAGTGCCGACATTTCCAACTACGCCAAGATCATGCGATTGGGCGGGACGGCGCAAGGCGCCGCTGCAGCGGCGACGGGCGTGTTTGCGCTGAACCGAATCGTCGCCGGCACCGTGGCGGACATCACCGACGTCACGCATATCGACGTTGGCGGCCAGGTGACCGTCTCGGCTATCAATACGAGCGACATATTCGCCAAAGTCGTGGCGCCATCGGTGGTCATCGCCTTCAATGTGACCAGCACGGATGCGTCCAACGCCGCGGCAATCGCCCTGGTGTTTGTCCGCAACGCGATCGACGCAGACGTGTCGGCGACGATCGACAACGCGGACGATCTCGATGCCGCGGGCGTCACAGTCCTTGCGCGGCAGGACAGCACCATCGACGCCACCGGTGCTGCCGCTTCGGTCGCGCTGGCAGCCAGCTACACGAACAGCACGGGCATCGGCGGCGCCGGCGCCATGGTGTTCAACAAGATCATCGGCACGACGGTCGCCACCATCGTCGACAGCGACATAGACGCGGGCGGACTGACCGGCGGCGAAGTAAAGGTCGAGGCGCTCAACAGCGCCGATATCGACTCGACGGTCATTGCGGCTGCCGTGACCATTGGCGGCGGGCTTACCGGGAGCGCCACCGGTGTCGCCATCGGCATTTCGCTGGCGTTCAATTATATCGGCTATCTCGGCGTCATCACCGCGCTGGGCGACGCGTCGCTGGGTGCTCCGGTGCCGCTCAGGACCGAAGCCCGCATCCGCAGCTCGCAGGTCACGGGCGCGAAGGTGTCCGTCAACGCGCAGACCACGGCCGAGATCGATGCGCTGACGGCCGCGGTATCCGTCGCCGTCGGCGGTTCGACTTCGAGCGCCACAACCGTGTCGGCGGCCGGCGTGTTCGTCCAGAATCGCATCGCCTTCGAAGCCGTCGCCGCCATCGACGACACGGGCACCGGCGTCTCCGACATCGATGCCGGCGCCGGTGGCGTCAGCGTTACCGCCGGCACCGGCGGGCACATCAATTCGACGGCGGCGTCGGCGGCGGTGACCGCGTCGCTGGCCGGTTCGAGCGCGACGTCGGTGTCGATCGGCCTCGGCGTCGGCCTCAACGACGTGACCGGCACGGTCAGCGCCACAATCGAAGATACCGACCTCACGTCGGGCGGCGATGTCCTCATCGCAGCAGACAATGCCGCCTCGATCCATGCGATCGGCGTAGCGGCGGCCATCGCGCTGGCGGGCGGCAGCACCAATGGCGTTGCGGTCGCCGGGGGCGGCGCGGCGGCCTACAACGTGGTCGATGTCGACGTCACGGCGGCGGGCAAGCGCAGCACCATCACGCAGACGGACGCTACCGGTTCGGTCGAGGTCAAGGCGAGCAACGATTCCGACATCACTGCCGAGATCCTCGCGGCGTCGGCGTCGATTGCCATCGGCGGCACGACGGGCGTCGCCGTCTCGATCGGCGCCTCGATCGCGATCAACCGGATCGGCGACTGGGAGGTCGAGGAAGAAGACGAGACGACCGCCGACGAAAACGATAACCAAGTCGCGACCGGCCGGACGCTGCCCACAGGTTCGGCGACGCTGGGCTCCAATGGCGGCAGCCAGGTCCAGGCCTATCTCGAGGACACTGCGGTCGACGCGGACGGCGACCTGCTCGTCAGGGCCACGTCCAGCGGCGACATCAAGGCCACCGTCGCGGCGGTGTCGGCGGCGCTTGCGATCGGCGGGACGACCGGCGTGGCGCTCGCCGGTGCCGGCGTCTACACGCTCAACTTCATCGCGCTCGACACGCTCGCCTATGCCGATAATGACGGCGACGCCGGTGCCGAACTCTCCGCCAAGACCATCACCGTCAGCGCGTCCAACACCGCGACCATCGACGTGCTCGCTGGAGCCGCCTCGATTGCCGGCGCCGTCGGCGGCACGACGGGCGTCGCCGTCGGCATCGGCTTCGCGATGGCGCAGAACACCATCAAGTCCAACGTCCAGGCCTATATCCACGACGTGTCGCTGGTCGAAAGCACCGGCGGCGACCTTAAGGTCGAGGCCACCAACAGCGCGACGATCAAGGCCAGGGCCTTCGCGGCGGCGGCCTCGGTCGGCGTCGGCATGGGTGGCGGCGGCATCGCCGTGTCCGGCGGCGGGGCGCTGGCGCTCAACACCATCACCGGCAACACCATCGCCAACATCACGGGCGGCGAGGTGGATTCGGCCGGCGCGGTGACCGTGCATGCCGAGATGATCTCGACCATCACGGCCGACATCGACGCGCTCGCGCTTGCGATTGCGTTCGATCCCAATGCGGGCGTCGGTATCGCCATCGGCTCGTCGACGGCGATCAACGAGATCGGCGACGGGGCGAGCGACCGCAACCTCGTCGAGGCCAGCACGAGTGGCACCAAGATCGCCGCGGCGGGCGCCCTTGCGGTCGAGGCGAAATCGCAGAACACGATCACGGCGACTGTTCTTGCGGCGGCGGCGGCGCTGGCGGGCGGCACCGTGGGTGTCAGCGCCAGCGGCGCGGGTGCCGTCACCAAGAACCAGATCGCGATCGCAACGGCCGCGCGGATCGTCGGCGATGGCGCCGGCGCCGGGGCGGGCATTTCGGCCGGCGGCGCGACCGTGAGCGCGACGGACACGTCCACCATCACGGCGACCGGCATGGCGGGCGCGGTGGCGGCCTCGTTCGGCCTGTCGGGCGCGGCGGTATCGATCGGTGCCGGCATTGCACTCAACGCCATCGAGAATCTCATCGAAGCCCAGGTGTCGGAGGTCGACGACCATCTCGACCTTGGTGCCGGGGGCCTCGTAGTGAAGGCGCGGGACGAGTCGACGATCAGCGCCGAAGCCGGGGCCGCTTCGCTGGCCATTGCGCTCGGCGCCAACGTCGCCGTCGCCGGCGCGGGCGCCGCTGCGACCAACAAGATCCTCACCAGCACCTTTGCCAGCATCGAGGACAGCAACGTCATCAGCGACGGCGCGGTCAGCGTTACGGCCGAGAGCGTTGCTTCGATCAGCGCCAATATCGCGGCCATCGCGGTTTCGGCGGCCGTGGCGCCGGGCGCCGGCATTGGTGTCGCCATCGGCATCGCCGTCGCCATCAACAATATCGGCGACTGGGACGACAGCGACGAGCTCGCCCTCGATGGCGACGGCAATCTCGATACCGATGCCGCGCCGACGCTCAATGCCAATGGCGGAACGCAGGTGGCTGCCTTCGTCAGCAACAGCGACATCGATGCGGAAGGCGACGTCAGCGTCACCGCCAACTCGAGCCAGACGATCACTGCCAATGTGATCGCGGCAGCCGCCGCGCTTGCCGGTAGCGACAGCGTCGCCGTTGGCGTCGCCGGTGCCGGCACCTATGCCGAAAACCGCATCGCCGTCCGGACCTCCGCGACGATCACCGGCACTTCGGGGGATCGCGCGACGATCAGCGGCGAGGACATCACGGTGTCGGCGACCGACACCGCAACGATCATGGCCAATGTCGGCGCCGCAGCGATTTCGGCCGCCTTCAGCGGCGGCGCCGGCGTCGCCGTGTCCGCCGTCATCGCCATCGCCAAGAACGTCATCGACAACGATGTCAATGCGCATGTGCAATGGGCCGATCTGGCGGCGCGCGAACTCGCGACCCACGAGCCCAATTACCAGTATGTTCCCACGACCTTCGACGGCGCTGGAGACGTCCTGGTCGAGGGGCACTTCGTCGAGGTGGGCGCGCCGGCCGGGCCGGCGCAGGCCCCCGGCACCATCACCATCTCGGCGAAGCAGGATGCGACCATCACCGCCAACGCCGCGGCGGCAGCTCTCGCGCTGGCAGCGAGCAGCGTCGGCGTCGCGGTCGGCGTGGGCGGTGCGGTGGCGCTCAACGGCATCACCGGCAGCACCACGGCCTATGCCGACACCAGCAGCCTCGGGGCCGGCGACGACATCTCGGTCACCGCCGACAACGACATGACGATTTCGGCCAATGTGCTGGCGGCGGCAGCCTCGGGTGCGGTCGGCGGCGTCGCCGTCGGCGCGGCCATCGGCGCCAGCTATGCGCGCAACTCCATCGGCTACGAACTCGACGGCGATGCAGACCGCGTGGATGTTCTCGCCTATCTCGACGACACCACTGTCGATACCTATGGCACGCTGAAGGTCGACTCGAAGTCGAACGCCGAAATCGAGGCGACGGTCGCAGCGGCGTCAGTCGCGATTTCCGCCGGCGCGGTGGCGGTCAGCGTTGCGGCGGCCGGCTCGATCACCGAGAACGCTGTAGGCATGAATGTTCATGCTTATATCGACAATTCGGGCATCACCACGGGCGACGTCATCAAGGCCGGCAAGGTCAAGGTCTCGGCCAACGATACCAGCAGTATCGATGCCTATGCCGGCGCCGCCTCCGTTTCGGCCTCGTTCGGTCTGTTCGGCGGCGCTTCGGTGTCGCTGGGCGCGGCGGTCGCCATCAACGATATCGACAACGATGTTGGCGCCTGGATCAGGAATGTCGACGCGCTGACGGTCACGGGCGACGTGCCGTCGACGGCGAGGGTCAACGGCTACCTCTACATTCCGCTGGTCAGCAAGCTGGTGACGGCAGGTCATTATCAGGACCCGGTGAACTTCACCGGCTGGATTCCCCCGGCTTATACCAATGTGCGCGAGATTCCGTTCGTCGCGGGCTCGGGCAAGGTCGAGGTCACCGCGAACTCGAATGCCACGCTGACCTCCGCGGCGCAGATGGCCTCGGTGGCGGCGTCCTTTGGGGGCATCGCCATCGCGGGTGGCGGCGCGGTCACCGAGAACTGGATACGGTCGACGCAGAGCGGCATCTTTGCCTACATCGAAGGCGGTCACGCCACCGTCAATGGCGACGTGAACGTCAAGGCAACGGCCGTCGATCATGCCGAGACCACCGTCGATGCGCTCGGCGTGTCGCTGGGCCTTGGACTCGCCGCCTCGGGGGCTTCGGCGGAGACCAGCGTCGCGGTCAAGGTCTGGTCCAGGCTGATCGGCGTCGATCTCGATGCGCATGACGTGGTGGTCGAGGCCAGCGCGACGCCATCGACCAAATCGACGACGCATGCGGTCAATGCCGGCGCAGCCGCTGTCGGGGTGTCGATTTCCAAGGCAACCGTCAACAACACTGTCGAAGCCAGCGTCGGCGGCTCCATCGACGTCACCTCGCTGCGCGTCAGCGCCCTCGAACTCGTGGGTGCAAAGAAGACTGCCGAAGCCAGCGCGCAGGGTCTGGCGGGTGGCCTTGTCGGTGTGGACGCGACCGTCACCCGGGCCAAATCCACCAACACGGTCAAGGCGAGCATTGCCGACGGCACTACGATCAACGCGGCGCGCATCGTTTCGGTGAGCGCGCAGAACGACAGCACGCAGAGTGCCGACAGCAACAGCATTTCGTTCGGCCTCGCCGCGGCCGGCGCCACCATCGCCGAGGCCACCTCGACCGCGACCACCGACGTGATCATCGGCGATGCCACCATCAATGCCGGCGGGGTCAATGTGCTGGCGAGCGGCCTCGACGACAATTTTGCCAAGGGCACGCCCGGTTCGGTGGGCGCCCTGTCCATCGCGGCGGCGACGCTCGACACCAAGGCGATCGCGCACACCAGGGCTACCGTCGCCGATGGCGCGACGATCACCGTCACCCGCAACACGACCCCCGTGGCGGGCGAAACCAACGACGAGTTCAACGCCTATTTGCCGCAGGCCGGTCGTTTCGTATTTGCCGCCGATCACATGACCCGCGCCAATACGCAGCTTATCACCAGCTCCTATGGCCTGCTGTCCGGTTCGGGTGCCTCCGCCAACAACAATATCGAGAGCTATGTCGATGCGGTCATCGGCGATGCCGACATCACGGCGCCCAATGTCGACATTCTCGCCGCCAACCGCTTCGTGAAGGTCGACCTGCCGGACATGAACCTCGACGGCAATGCCGGCGGCCTTGTCGCCGGCGCCGAGGCGACGAGCCTTACCGACCTCAGGATGAACACCAACGTCCTCGTCGAGGATGGCGCCAGCATCGAAGCCACGGGCAAGCCGACCGAGGGCGGGGCGCTCAACCTGCAGGCGCTCAACACCATCTACTATCGCGAGACGGTGGCCTATAAGAGCGCCGGGCTCGGCTCGGGCGTTTCGGTGAAGAGCGACCTCCAGGCCGGCGGGCAGACGGGCAGCGTCGAGCTCGACAAGCTGACGGCCAAGGTGCAGATCGGCTCGACCCCGGGCAGCGGCTACAGCCACGTCTCGCTGAAGTCGGCCGGCTCGATGACGCTGGCGGCCAACACGACCGCCGATGCTGAGCTGCATGTCAGCGTCGACAATTACGGCGGCGTGACGGTGTCGATCGCGCAGGCCGAGGTCAATCTGCGCCCGCTCAATTCCATCATCATCGCGCGCGGCTCCAACCTCGATTCGGCGCTCGATCTCAACATGCTGGCGGGCATGAACCTTGCCTTCGAGCATGACCAGTATCGCAACCGGGTCTTTTCCGACACCTTTGCGGGCAGCGTCATTCCGATCGATGAGGTGAAGGCCAATGCCCTGATCTTCCAGCGCAATTTCATCGAGATCGACGGCGATGGCGACATCGTGAACGGCGTCAATGCCGTCGTCGAATCCGGCGGCAATGTGAAGCTTTATGCCGACCGCAATCCCTTCGCCGACATGACGGCGCAGGGCAAGGCGGTCAATTGGGCCTCGTCGCTGGTCGGCGCGCTCGACGCGGCGCTCGGCGGCAGCGCCCATTCCAAGACCAAGGGCACGGCGCACCAGGATTCGCATGCCATCGTCACGGTGAACGGTCTGGTGCGGACCGGCGCCAACCGGATCATCGACGTCGTCATCACCGATATAGATGCCGATGGCAATGTCGTGCTCGCCGACGGCGCAGTGGGTGCGGACAGCGTCAATTTCCGCGTCGAGCAGCAGACGATGCAGTCGGGCTATTTCGACGAGTTGCAGGACGCCTACGACGCCAAGAACGAATACTACGACAATCCGGCGTTGGTGGCCTTCTACGACAGCGAAATCGAGCGACTGACGAACCTGCTCGTGGATATGGGGCTCGCAAAGATCGTGCAGCCGACCAAGCCGGGGGGGACGGCGGCGCTCCTGCCCATCCAGAAGCAGGTTCGCACCATCGTCGTCGAGCCGCTTCACGCGGCGGCCGGCTATATCGATGTGCGCGCCGATGTGCTCAATGGCGGTGGCGAGCTCAACGCCCCGGGCGATGTGAAAGTCAGCATCGTCAACAACACTAAGAACTTCCTCGAGATCGAAGGCATCACCGTTCCCGAGGACAATGGCGGCGTCTATCTCAATGGCTTCCTCAACCTGGTCACCAACGCGGCCGACGCCAACGCGCTGAGCGCCGACAACGAAGCCGCCGACAACAATGACGGCAACCGCGCAAACGAGGGCAACTACAACGCGCCCGATGCGACGTTCGACGTGGTGCTCTCCGCGCCCGGCGCGTCCACCAGACCCACGGTGCTGGTCAAGAACGCCATTGCGAGCGTCGGTGCCGATCCGTGGCCCGGCATCACCGTATCCGGCGATATCCAGGCGGTGAGCTCGGACGTCACGCTCGACACGCAGAACGGCCAGGGCGACATCACCATCAATGGCATGGTGAACGCCGGCACGCTGACGATCCTGACGCAGGGGCGGCTGGTGATCGACCTGCCGCCGGGCAGCATCTTCCACACCGGCGGCAACCCGCTCGACCTGTGGGATCAGGCGACGCAGGCCGGACAGGGCATGACGGTCGTCGGTGGCATAGGGTCGGGCCTGGGGACCGCTACGCAGCACTGGAACTACCACCGCGGCATTGACACGACCGTCAACAGCTTGCTGGACGCCGGGCCGGTTGCCAATAAGGGGCTCTATGCCGGCACGATCAGCATCACGGCCGAGTACATCAATCTCAACGGCCTCATCCAGTCGGGCTTTGCCGACTACGATGTGTCGATCGGGACGCAGGCAGCGACCGACATCGCCAGCATCGAGGCCAAGCTCAGAAGCGGCCAGATCACCGGCGGCCTCGTCGAGATTCCGAGCGCCTCGATCAATGGTTTCAAGGCATTCTGGGACACGACGGCGAAGCGGATCGTGCTGCAGGAATTCCAGACCCCCGCCGGTTCGATCACCATCACGGGCAAGCTGCTCAATACGGGTAACGGCATCGTCCGCGCGCTCGGCGGCTACACCAATGTGTCTGTGACCAATACGACCAATTACGATGTCGTGGTGCAGCGACTCGACGTGAGCGCGCGCGGGACCGGCAAGATCATCCTCAACGACCGCGCCAAGGGCGTGAATCCCGGTTCGACCCGTAGCGATGGCGGCTATGTGCGCACCAGCTATCTCACGGACCCCAACGGCACGGTCACCCGCCGGGTCGAGGACATGATTCCGGCCGGCGGCGATGCCACCGTCGATGACGATGGGAACTACTCCCCGCACATGGTGTCGAACGGCGCGCCCGTCGTTGTCTTGGGCCTCGGCAGCGGCTTCAACCATTCCGAGAACTACGAGATCCAGCAAGGCTGGCGCTATGGCTGGTCGGTCGCCAGCACGATGCGCGAGCGCATCACGACGACCTACGGCACCTCGGCCTGGCTGGGTATCGACGCTCTTGCCCGCGACCCGGGCAACATCACCGATGTCGACTACGAAGTGCTGACCCAGCCCACGGTCGTGCCGGGCAGCGACTATTTCTTCATCGGTTCCACGGACGTCAATCTCGACTACGACTACACCTTCGACAAGAAGAGCGTGGTCACCGACAGCGAGACGCGCGAAGGCAACAAGTGGACGACGTCCACGTGGTACGGCAAGACGACCTACTACCAGCAGATCATCACCGAGAACGACGTTCGCACGACGGCGACGCACACCATCGAGGCCGACCGCCCCGTCTCCATCCAGATCATCGGCCACCAGACGTCCGATGTGACCATCACCGCCACCGGCACGGGCAAGGTCATTCTGCAAGGCAGCGTCCTCAACGACACCGGTTCGACGACGCTCAAGTCGAACACGACGCTCACGCAGGCGACGGAAGATGTCCGCGTCACCGGCGTCGAGGTGACGCTCGAGGCGGGCAGCGGCATCGGCACGGCGCAGCAGGCGATCTACACCAACATCAAGGACGATGCCGCCAATGCGTCGCTGAGCGCGAAGTCCACCAGGGGCGACATCCATATCAACGAAGTCGAGGGAAGCGCCGAAATCGACAGGGTCGAAGCGCTGGCCGGCGACGTCACGCTCACGGCGAAGGAAAGCATCGCGGCGGCCGCCGGCGGCGACGGCTTCGTGCGCGGCAACAGCATCACGCTCGATGCCAGGGGCGGCACGATCGGCACGAATGGAACAGCGCTCGAGATCGATTCGTCGGCGCAGCAGATTTCGGCCAGCCCAGTGCAATATGCCAACGGCCTGGTCAATCTCCACGCGACCGGCGACATCTTCGTCACCGAAACCGACGGCGATCTGCGGCTGCAGAACGCCACCAGCGACGCCGGCAACGTCACGATCACCGTCAACAACGGCTCGCTGCTCGATGGCGACAGCTTTACCGAGAAGGACGTCCGCGCCATCGAGGATCTCCGCAACGGAGTCTGGGGACAGCTCGACCTCATCAGCGGCGACGGGGCGGAGGCCAAGCAGGAAGAAGCCGTCCAGAACTACGAGAATTACAAGCGCGGGGAGTACCAGTCGTACTGGAAGCTGCGCGCCAATATCCAGACCATCGGCGGCGTCGAGCAATATGTGATGAGCGACGCCGAAATTGCGGTCTATCATGGCAAGATTGGCAAGCCGGACGGCTATGCCGATCTCGCCGAGGCCAACGCGGCCATCGACGCCGCCGAGCTCAGCCGCTACCAGCAATATCTCGCGCTGGACGGCGTTTATGGCGCGTATGGCGACGTGCAGCGGACCGATATCGACGCCGCGTACGACCTCTATTGGCTCTATCGCGGCGCGCAGCCCGATCCGACCAGCGCCATCCCCAACAGTGCGCTCACCGATGCGACCCTGCTCGCCGACCCTGCGTTCAAGGGCCTTGTGGACACGTATCGAGCGCAGGGAGCGGACAAGCTGCGCGGCGATCTTCGCACGGAAGGTCTTGCCTATCTCGGTACGGCGGGCACGGCGGAGACTATTCTCGAGCAGGAAGGAACGGCCGCACTGACGCTGCAGCTCCGCCAGCAAGGCTTCGAGGATCTGCGAGCCGATGGGATTGCCAATGGCCTGAGCGGCACGGCACTCGAAACCTACATCACGGACAATATCGGCGACTATGTCAGTGACAATCTCGCCGACTACCTCGACGATCACCTCGCCGATTATGTGGCGGATCGTTTGCCGGGCACGCCCGAAGAGCTGGAGGCATTTGCTCTCGCGCGCATCGATGATTACGTCGCTGCGAACATCACCGACTATCTCGACGATCATCTCGACGACTATGTGAGCGCCAAGCTCACCGCCGATTATCACGACCTGCACAAGATGTTCGGCGGCCTCAATGAAACCGCCAAGCGAGCGAGTACCGAGCCGCTTTATCTGTTCGTCGACGACACCCTCGCGCAGAGCCTGCGCGGCACGGTGAAGGTGTGGACCGAGACCGAGCTCATTAACGCTTTCGGCGCGGGGCTCACCAAGAAGGTGACCGACACCGAGGTGGTGAAGGAGAACTACAACATCGTCGGCCAGAACGTGACGCTGACCGCCCACAACGACATCGGCGACGTGAAGGGCGAGACGGTCATCAGGTTCACCAATCCGGGGACGCCGCAGGACCTCACCGAGGACGAGCGTATCGCGCTCGCCGCGGCCGAGCGACAGGACATCGTCTATCTCAGCGAATATGACGAGGACGTCACGGCCACCTTCGGCTCGGACGGCACCTACGGGACCATCACGCGCGCGACGGGCGACTGGAACGACTATGAGCCGGGCAGCTTCGTCTACGTCGCCGGCAACACGGCCAATGTCACCGAGGACAATGCCTATTATGTCGTCCATCACGTAAGCGCCGACGGCAAGACGGTCTATCTCGACGGCGTGTTCAATGCCCAAACCCTGGAAACCACGGCGATCACGAGCTTCATTGCCGAAGCGGGCCGCGTCGTTGACCTGGGCGAGGTCATCGACGATCCGATGTATGCGGGCGAGTTCGAGACGACCTACGACTTTGCCTACAACGTCACGGCCGACTTCGATAATACAGGGTTCTACCAGGGCACGATCACGCTCAATGCCCTGCCGGCGGCCATCGTCATTGCCTTCCAGAATGCCGACCCCGACCATCCCGCCAAGATCTTCATCCATGGCGACACGCTGAACGCGTCGATGGACGCGAACGATCTGGCGGGCTCCGCCCCCGCCTATTACGAGATCGTGGATATCGACACGGTCGCCAATGTCATCACGCTCAAGACCGGGCAGTTGCTGCAGGTCGAAACCGGCAAGCCGATCAGCATCGGCCTCGTCACCATCACGCAGACCGAAGCGCCGCCGGTGATGAAAGCCATCGTCATCAACCGGCGCGAGGACGTCGACGTCAATGTCGGCGGCGTGCTCGCAGCCGAAGCGGGAGGCGACATCTATCTGGGCTCGGAGGAAACGATCCGGCTCGCCAATGTCGAGGCCGGCACGGCCCATGGCGGCGACGGCACGATCCGCATCAAGACCGCGGGCGACATCCTCAATGCCGCAAGCAGCGGCGTCAATCTCAAGGGCGCCGACATCATCCTCGAGTCCGGCGAGGGCCAGATCGGCGCCGATGGCAAGGCCGTGACCGTGAGCCACTCGACGGGCGGGCTCACGGCGCGGGCCCAGAATTCGATCTGGATCACCGCACCCGAGACGAATCTGCGCGTCGACTCGGTCTATTCCGAGCAGGGCGACGTGTTCCTCGTTTCGGTCAACGATTCGATCATCGATGCGCTGGGGGGCGACGGCGCCAAGATCGTTGCGCGCCACGTTGTGCTCACGGCCACGAACGGCAGCATCGGCGCAGCCGGCGACTATCTCGATATCGACATCACCGGCAACCTCCACGCGCCCGACAGTGCTGATCCCAATGCGACGCTCGATGCGGCCGGCGTGGGCACTGTGACGGCCACGGCGAAGGACGGCGTCTATCTGTCCGAGACCGAAGGCGACATGAATGTGCGCAACATCATCGCCACGGCGGGCGACGTGGGGCTGAAATCGGTTCGCGGCTCGATCGTCGACGCCGAATATTCGACTGTCATCGACGGCGACGGCAATGTCGTGCGCGCAGCGACGGATATTACCGGCAACAGCATCGATCTGTGGGCCTGGATGGGCATCGGCGGCGCCGGCGCGGAGCTCGAGGTCGACAGCTCGCACGAGACCGACGGCGCCATCACGGCAACCACTCAGATGGGCAGCATCTATATCAACGAGACGCTGGGCGACATGCGCCTCGATCAGGTCGGCAGCGGCATGGCCAACCCGCCTGAGCCCACCTTCACCTTCCTCACCGCGCTGCAGGGCAGCATGCTCAGCGCGCGCGGCGGCGACGCCGACAAGCGCAACATCATCGGCGGCAAGACCTACCTTGTCGCCAGGACCGATATCGGCGCGCAGGGCGACCGCATCGTCAGCGGCATCGCCAATGTCGAATCGTGGTCGATCGAGGGCGACACCTGGCTGCACAATCTGGGCGGCCTCACGGTCGGCGGCGTCAACGCGGGGGCGCTCTATTCCGCCCATGCCGGCGGCTCGATCAGCATCACGGCGTCGAGCCCGATCACGGTGACCAACAACAATCTGGCGGGCGGCGACATCTTCTACGGCGTCAATTCGGTCGACTTCCCCCAGGTCGATGACGACGAATTGTCCGGCGACACGCACGATGCAGAGCCCGACAACATCACGGTCATTTCGGGCGTGCTGCTCACCTCCACCGGCGGCAGCATCAACATCGATGCGGGCGACGACGTCCATATCGCTGACGGCGCGGTGATTACCGCCAAGGTCGATATCAATATTTCGGGCGACTACCACCCGACGACGTCGGACCCTGATGTTGCCGGCACGACCATCATCATCGAGGGCGATCTTCGCGCCGAGGGCAAGATCACCATTCGCGGCGGTTCCGACGAGGATACGATCCGCATCGAGACGACGGCCGCCCTCTATGGCGACACCTACATCTTTGCGGGGGAGAGTGAGGACAAAATCATCATCGACCGGTTGCAGTCGATGATCACCTACAATGGCATCGAAGTCGCCGATGGCGGCGATGCCGATGCCGCACGCGACTTCACGCGCGACGGGACCGGCCGGCTCCAGCGCGACCGGCTGACCATCGACGGCGAGGGTGGCACGGACTACGTCACCTTCTACGTCAACGGCGCTTCCGATTACGTCGCGACGGTCACCGACAGCGGGGCAGAAGATGACGGCGTCGACGTCCTCACCATCGAGGGCAGGGTGGTCGACGACACCTTCCTGCTGCGCAAGAACTTCGTGGCCCTGCTGCAAGGCAATGCCACCGACGGCTTTGCCGATACGTTCGAGCGCGTCAACTACGACAGCTCGATCAATGGCCGCGTCATCGTCAACGGCAATGACGGCGACGACGCGTTCTATGTCGACGACAATGCCGCGATCCTGACCCTCGATGGCGGCAAGGGCGACGACACCTTCCAGGTGGGCCAGCTCTTCTCGTCCAAGCGCGACCAGATCGCCATTCCGGCGCTCGAGGATACCTTCGAGACGATCGACACCACGCTGGGCTATCTCTCCTACGGCATCACCATGCCGGCGGTGATGTATGGTGGCGAAGGCAACGACAATTTCGTTGTCTATTCGAACCATGCCGACCTGCGCCTCGAGGGCGAGGACGGCAACGACACCTTCGTCATCCGCGCCTTCGCGCTCAAGGAAGGCATCAACGTCAAGGTCAATGGCGGCGCCGACGACGACGTCATCCAGTACAACATCAATGCGCCGGTCGATATCGATGGCGGTGCCGGTTTCGACAGGGTCGTCGTGCTCGGCACCGAAAAGGACGACACCTTCGTCGTCACCAAGGACGGGGTGTTCGGCGCGGGCCTCTCCATCCGCATCGCCGCCGCCGAAGCGCTCGAAGTCGACGGCCTCGAGGGCGACGATACGTTCTATGTGCTCTCGACTGATGCGAACTTGGTGACCACCATCATCGGCGGGCTCGGCAGCGACACCGTCAATGTTGCGGGCGATGTGGTACAGAAGGTGGAGTCGCAGAGCACCGAGGGGCAGACCGGCACCATCAGCCACACTATGACGACAACGGATGATCTCTATAAGGATGTGTTTGTCCGTGGCATCGACTTCACCGCAAAGGGTGACGCTACGCCCGCGCTCGATGTAGGCGACGGGGTTAAGGTGCGCGAGGACGCGGACCAGCTTCACGCGCAGTACATGGACAGCTATCACCTGTCGCTTCCGGGCAGCTTCAATGGAACTGACACGGCTTACGTGACAGTGTCGGCAGCTCAAGCTTCGGCCGCTCTGCGCAACATCGGCGGCAAGACCGTCCTCGTCTCGCTGACCGGCAATGACGACGACTGGCACGAGGCGCTGACCATCACGTTCGACGGCTCCAACTGGGACGCGGGTGCGGAAATCTACGTCAAGGCCATCGGCGACAGTGCCGAGGAAGGCCCACTTGCCGTCGCCATCAGCCATTCGGTGATCAGCGCCGACGAGGCCGTCAACGGCTTCGAGATTCAGAATGTGCTGGTCGATGTCATCGACGATGACAAGCCGACGCTGGTGATCGGTGAGACTGGCAACGGCACGAAGGTGTTCGAAGGCACCGTCGTCGATGAGGCAACCGGCGGAGTCGCCGATACCAATACGGTTGAACTCAGCAAGCCGCCGGCAGCGGGCGAGATCGTCACTGTCATCGTGGATGCGGGTACTAGCGGCCAGCTTGTGGCCGATCGAGCCACCATTCGTTTCGGCCTGACTGGTGGCACGGACGACGATGGAGAGTATTTCGCCTGGGATGATGCGCAGACCGTCACGTTTACGTCACTCGGTGACACAGCATCGGAAAACCGCATCCGCACCAGCGTGACCTACACGCTGACGTCAAGCCTGCCGGTCGGGGGCAACTACGCGTCGGTGCCCGCAGATTACGCCGAGGAAATCCCGGTCGAGATCATCGACGCCAATACGCCGGCCATCGAGATCGTCGAGACCGACGGCAGCACCGTCGTCTCGGATACGCAGAAGGCCGACACCTATCAGATCCGGCTGACCCAGGCGCCCAATGTCGGCAAGACCGTTCGCGTCGATATCAATGTCGACGGCAAGGCAAAGGTTCTTCTCGCAGGCGATCCGGACATTCCGCTCGGCGTCGTGCCCGATCCACGGGTTCAGTTCGATGTTGTCACCGGCACCTATTTTGTTGTGTTCACTAACACGGACTGGTCAGCGGCGACCATCAACCTGTTCTACGACGCGACGGGCGAAGATCATACCGCGCCGTTCCGCAAATTCGCCCCGCAGCCGCACGAGCTCAACCGCATCGCCGGACCGCTCTATGTCATCGGCGACGAAGGCCCGACGCCGCGCACGCTGGTGCAGGCGGTGGCGTTGCCCGACGAAGTCAACGATCCCATCGTTGTCGAACCGCCGGTGCCCGGCCAGGAAGACCTCGATACGCTCAACGTCTACAGCGATACGAACACCAATGGCCAAAGTGGCACGCTGACCGACAGTACCATCACCGGCCTCGGCATCGGCGAGGACGGCATCGGCAATTATCTCGGCGACCTCGAAGTCGACTTCAACGATGGCAATCCGCCGGTGTTCGTGCCGCGCGCCATCAATTACGAGGCCATGCACGTCGTCGAAATTCTGCTCGGCACCGGCGATGACGACTTCACCATCAACAGCACCAATGCTGGCACGATGAGCGTCGTCCATGGCGGCGGCGGCAACGACACCATGACGGTGACGACGACCACCGAGGCAGACGCGCACCGCGCCTTCGGCCCGATCGTCCTGTTCGGCGACACCACCGCCGATGGAAGCCGCTACACGTCGAGCAATTCGGCGGTCGACGGCAATGCCTACCAGTTCAACAATCCGGGCCGGGACAGCATCGACGCCTCCGGCGCGGTCGGCATCGTCGTCATCGATGGCGGCTGGGGCGCGGATCAGCTAACCGGCGGCCAGAGCACCAATTTCATCGCCGGCGGCATCGGCAACGATCTCATCCAGGGCGGCGAGAACGGCAAGAACTGGATCATCGGAGACAGCGCTTTCGATATCGACTATCGCAACCGCACCGTCAGCATCGACGACAGCGCGACGATCGTCGGCGGCGACATCGATACCTCCGGCCAGGACAGCATCACCGGCGGTAGTGCGTCCAACGTCATCATCGGCGACCACGGCCTGATCCAGCAGGCGGTCGAGGTCGGCGGCGTCGAAACGCCCACGACCGAAGGCGTGCTCGACATGATGCACGACCGGCGCGTCGTGGTGGTCAGGACGACCAATTCGGCCGAGGGCGGCAACGACACCATCCATGTCGGCGACATCGGCTCGGCCGGCGTCGACGACAAGAACATCATCTTCGGCGGCTTCGGCGCCGACACGATCGATGCCGGCGAAGGCTCGAGCGTCATGTTCGGCGACAACGGCCAGGCGGATTTCACCAAGGGCAAGGTCACCACGATCAAGAGCATCGAGGTCACGGCCGGCGGCAAGGACACCATCACCGTCCGCGACGGCAACCATGTCATCGTCGGCGGCAAGGACAACGACACGATCGACGCGGGCGCCGGCAACCACACGATCCTCGGCGACAATGGCGTTGCGACCTATGACAGCCAGGGCCGCATCGTTTCGATCACCAGCGCATGGACGGCCGGGGACGGCGCCGATCTCATCACCGCCAAGGACGGCCGCGACGTGGTCTTCGGCGGCGGCATGGGCGATGTCATCGAGATCGGCTCGGGCGACAGCGTCGTGTTCGGCGACAGCGGCACAGCGAGCTTCGCGAACGGCAAGCCGACCAAGGTCGAGAGCATCGACGTCACCCAGGGTGGCCGCGACCGCATCACGGTCCGCAACGGCAACGACATCGTTGTCGGTGGCAAGGACAACGACACGATCGACGCGGGCGCCGGCAACCACACGCTGCTCGGCGACAATGGCGTGGCGCTCTACGATGCCGCGGGCAATGTGACATCCGTCACCAGCGCGTGGACCGCCGGGGACGGCGTCGACCTCATCACCGCCACCGACGGCCGCAGCGTGGTGTTCGGCGGCGGCAGGGGCGACATCATCAATATCGGCTCGGGCGACAGCGTCGTGTTCGGCGACAGCGGCCTCGTCACGCTCGAGGGCTCGCTGCCCAGGACGGCCTATTCGACCGACACCGACAAGGGCGGCGACGACATTATCAATACCGGCGTCGACCTCGTGGGCGAAACCGGCCCCGACGCGCCCGACGGCGACACCATCGTGGTCGGCGGCTTCGGCAGCGACACGATCGTCACGCGCGATGGCCGCGACATCATCTTCGGCGACAGCGCCAAGCTCGACTTCCTGATCAAGACCGTCGGCGGCGTGAAGATGGCCATCCTGCAGCAGGGCTATTCGATCTCCCCCGAATTCGGCGGCGGCGACAACATCCGCGCCGGCAACGGCCGCGACATCGTGGTGGGCGGCGGCGGCAATGACAGCATCTGGGGCGGCGCCGGTGACGATCGGCTGTTCGGCGACCATGGCCGCTACGACGTCAATGCGCCGCAGGCGCAGCGGCTCGTTTCGATCTTTGCGGCGGCGGGCGACAATGGCGGGGCCGACCTCATCTTCGGCGAGGGCGGCAATGACATGATCGCCGGCGGGCAGGGCAACGACACCCTCCATGGCGGCGACGGCGACGACGATATCGTGGGCGATCACAACATCGTCGGCGGCGCCGTCGGCCATGACAGCATCACCGGCGGCGCGGGCGAGGATGTGATCCTGGGCGACAATGGCGTGATCGCGCGCGTCATCGTCGGCGGCAATGACTGGAAGGACGAGGCCTACAAGCTGAACCCCGTCGTCGGCGGCGTCGTGTCGGTCTATCGCAACATCCTTGCCTTCGACCATGCCGATTTCCTCGGCGGCAATGACTGGGTCGATGCCGGCTCGGGCAATGACCGGGTCCTCGGCCAGCGCGGCAACGACACGCTGTTCGGCAGCTCGGGCGACGACGACATCGTCGGCGGCCTCGGCAGCGACAGCCTCTCGGGCGGCACGGGCGACGATATCGTGCTCGGCGACGAAGGCCAGATCCTGCGCGCCTTCAATGGCAACAAGGCGCTGCTTGACAGCAATGGCCGCTGGCACCGCGACGTCGTGCTCGAGGAAGTGGTGACGATCGCGGGCATGACCGCCATCGGCTCCAACCGCAACCGCGCGGCGCATCTGGGCGAAACGCTGCTCGCGTCCGACATGCTGCTGCTGGCTGGCGTCACCAGCGCCTCGGGCGCCCGCGTCAACACCGGCGGCCATTGGGATACGCAGGCCATCGGCATCGATCTCGCGCCAGCCTATGACGACGTCATCGATAGCGGCGATGGCGACGACATGCTCTTCGGCCAGCGCGGCGACGACACCATCAGCGGCGGCAATGGCAAGGACACGATCTTCGGCGATCGCGCCTCGAGCTATGCCGGCTTCGTCACCGACATGCCGGCCATCATCAATGCCTTCCGCATCGTCGGCGCGGCGGCGGGCCTCAACATCCAGCTGCCGGTGGCCGGCGAGCTGGTGGTGCCGGCGGTCAATCTGCTGCCCTGGGAAATCACGCCCTACCTGCCGCAACTCGACGTGTTCCCCAATGCCGGCGGCGCGCTTGCCGGCTTCGCCGAAAAGACGGGCATTGTGCGCGGCGGCACGCGTCTCGAGGTCTTCCTCTCGGTGCTGCCCGATGTCACCCGCGCGGTCGGGCTGGCTTATGGCAATGACAGCATTTCGGGCGGCGACGGCAAGGACACGATCTTCGGCGACGACGCCCATATCACGCCCATCCACGAGACCGCCCTCAAGCGTATCGACAACAAGATCACGGGTCTGTCGCTGTCGATGCACAACATGCTCAATGACCTCTCGGCCATGGGCTTTGCCGTCAACGCCGTCAACGCCACCGGCGCCACGGTCACGGTGAGCTTCGGCAATGACTGGATTTCGGGCGGCGGGGACAGCGACACCATCTTCGGCGACACCGGCACCATCATCGTGCCGTCCTCGCAGATCAGCATCGTCGCGGACAACCGCAAGCAGGCGGCCCTCGACCTGCACGAATGGCTGATGGACGTTCAGACCGTCGTGGCGGACATGTCCTACACGGCGCGCGGCGCGTCGGAGCAGGCCGTGCTGGAGTTCGCTTCCGATCACGGAATCCTGGGCAAGAAGTTCAAGGCCCACAAGGTCTCGCTGCGCGATGCCACCTACAGGCTGTCGGTCGGCAACGACGTTATCGCGGGCGACTCCAAAGCCGACATGCTGGTGGGCGACCACGGGATCATCATGGTCTCGGCCGTGAGCAAGGCGAAGGCCGAAACGCTGGCGGGCCTCGGCAAGTCCGAGCTCAAGGACATCAACAAGGCGCTCAAGCGGCAGGACAAGCAGCTGACGCGCGCGCTGGACGATCATCTGGGCGACGACCACCGCATCGACACCTCGCGCACCACGACCCGCGCAGGCCAGTGGGTGTTCGGCGGCGGCCTCGGCTACAGCCTCGACATGGGCAATGACCACATCTTCGGCGGCTCAGGCAAGGACGTGATCGTCGGCGACACCGCGCTCGTCCAGCAGCCGATCATGCTGTCCGGGTGGAACTCCAAATCGGCCAAGCAGGTCGCCGACGGGTTGCAGGCCTCGTTCCTCGAGACGGTCGACCGACTCTATATGGGCAATATGAGCGACCACACGGCCCGCAAGCACTCCTTCGGCGTGCAGTCCAAGGTCAATGACTGGTCGAGCAATGGCTCGCGCAGCGACTGGCTGCTCGACGCCGACGACAAGCGCAAGCGGCCGGGCAAGAACTACATAAAGCTCGGCTCGGACAAGATCGATGCGGGCGGCGGCAAGGATCTGGTGTTCGGCGATTTCGCCGCGGCGATCCCGGTGGTCGAGCGATCCGGCAAGGCTGGCCTCATCACCAGGGCCCGCCTGTTGCCGATCGGCGAAACCAGCGCCACGCAGACCGCCAATCTGCGCTACGTCTATAGCTTCGGCGCGCAGGGGCCACTCCACAGCGCCGGCTCGGCCGACGTCAACCGCAAGAGCCCGTTCAAGATCGATGCCGACCGCATCGACGGCGGCAACGGCAAGGACGTGATCTACGGCACGCTGGGCGACGACAAACTCAAGGGCGGCAAGGGCAACGACCAGCTCTCGGGCGGCAATGGCTACGACAAGATCAGCGGCGGGCCGGGTACCAACATCATCGCCTTCGACCGCGCCCGCGACAAGGCCGACAACAGCGGCAATTCAGTGGTGCGCCAGCGGCTCGATGCGAGCTCCAGCGCCCTCGTGCTCGGCAGCACCTGGATCAGTCCGCTCACCGAGGCGGTGGCGGCCGATGCACAGGACGCGAGCGTTACCTTCAATCCCAAGGGCATGGATGCCCCGCGCTTCGGCAAGGCGCCTAAATTGGGCAGCAATGTCAGCACCACGCCGGCCGTCATCAGGGCCGTCGCCGCGCCGCCCAGCTACGCCTATCCGTCGGTCTTCGATTTCATCACCGACGCGAGCGCGTTGAGCATCGCGCCGATGGCGGCAACGATCTTCGGCATCAGCAGCCAGATCGCGATCAAGGTGACCAGCGAGGACGAAGAGGATGATGCCGACCTGTTCTTCTTCGACGAACTCGCCAACAGCCTCTACCCGGCGGTCGGCACCGACACGGACATCGCGTTCTACGACTGACCCGGAGCCGCGAAAGCGGCTTCGGCCGCCGGGCCTCAAGAACATCTGTGGGGGAAGCTGGCGACCCCGGCGCGATTCGAACGCGCGGCCTTGGGATTAGGAATCCCACGCTCTATCCGGCTGAGCTACGGGGTCGTCGCGAAGCGACATAGCAGATGGCGGCCGCTCCGCAAACCTTACCCGCGGCGCGCCGCGTGCCAGTCGGGAAAGCCGCTGACGTCGTGGACGCGCCTTGCGCTGGCGCTTTCCTCACCCAGCGGGGCGACCTCCCATTCCCAGCGTTGCACGGCGGCCGGCAGGGCGCGGCCATAGAGCATGTCGAAGGTCTCGAGCACTGTCCCGCGGCGGTCGATGACCCGATACTGCGTGTCGGTCACCAGCGTCACGGGACAGGGCAGGGCGTCGAGACCGGCGAGGTGGCGGTCGATCGCCGCGCGCTCGTCGCCCGCACGGGCTGCGTGCGCGATCTGGCTCACGAGATTGACCGAGATCACCCAGTCGAGCCCGCAGAGACCCTCGAGGAACGCCAGCGGCGTCGTCTCGCCCGGCGGCGCGAGATTGCGCCAGACGGCCTCGACATTGGTCAGGGAGGCGATGCGCCGGCGGGCCGGCAGCAGATGCGCGAGATCGAACAGCAGCACGCGCTCGAACGCGCGCCCCAGCACCTCGACCGGCACGTCGAACAGCGGTCCGGCCCCGAGCACCGCCACCGTGCGGCGTCGGGGCAGCGCCGCCATCGCACCCCCGATCAGCGCGCGGGAGCGTTCCAGATGCGGGGCCCAGGCTCGGGCCTGCCGCCGCCCTCGCGCCCATAGCCCCACGGCACCGCCGAGGTGGCGGCGGAAGGCCGGCGGCGTGCCCCGCAGGCTCATCAGGTAAATAAGGCCCTCGGCCAGCATTTCGCGCTGATAGCAGCGGCTGTGGCGCGGGCGCAACAAGGCGACTGAACCCGCGGGGCGCAGCGGGATTTTCGCCGCAATCTGCTGCATGCTTCATGGCTACCTTCTTCGGGGCCGGATTTGCTCGCAAGACATGCGGTTTGGGGCGCTGTGGCTGCTGTTGTGATGTCGAGCGCCGCCGCGCCCGCCTGCGAGGGCCTGCGCGACGGCCCGAGAGGAACTGTCACCTCGATCGTGGATGGCGATACGCTGCTGCTCGACAACGGGCTCGTGGTGCGCCTCATCGGCATCCAGGCGCCCAAGCTGGCGCTCGGCCGCGACGGCCACGCCGATTGGCCCCGCGGCGCCGAAGCGCGGGCCGCGCTCGTGGCGCTCACCGCCGACAAGCCGGTGCTGCTGCGCTATGGCGGCGAACAGATCGACCGGCATGGCCGCGCGCTGGCGCAGGTCATGGTCACCGGCGGCGCTGCGCCGGTCTGGGTGCAGGAGGCGATGCTGGCGCAAGGCGAAGCGCGCGTCTATTCGTTCCCCGACAACCGCGCCTGCCTGCCCGAATTGCTCGCGGCGGAGACGCGGGCGCGGGCTGCGGGCCTTGGCATCTGGCGCGATTCTTACTACAGGGTGCGGCGCGCCGACCGGCCGGCCGATCTTGCAAAACTCGCTGGACATTACGAACTGGTCGAAGGCCGCGTGCTCAGCGCCGAAAAAGTCGGGGCGCGAGTCTATCTGAATTTCGGGCGCTACTACAAAGAGGATTTCACCGCCGTGATCGACGCGCGCGCGCTCCGCCTGTTTGCTGAGGCCCGGATCGATCCGTCCCGGTTCGGCGGCGCGCTGCTGCGCATTCGCGGCTGGATCGACGACCATGACGGCCCGCGCATCGCCGTCACCCATCCCGAGCAGATCGAGCTGTTGGCGATCCCATGAGCCGCGCCCCGCATTTCGCTCTCGCTGCCGCCCTGCTGGTGCTGCTGAGCGCCTGCTCGGGCGTGCTGGGCCCCGGCGTCGCGGTGTCGACCACGGGCGACAGCATGGCGCCGCCGGTCGCCGATACGGGCGATCCGGAAGACGACATGATCGGGGCGCGCGAGAATCCGCGCATCGTCGCCTCCTATGGCGGCATCTATTCGGACCGGCCAGCCGAGATCATGCTGGTGCAGATCGTCAGCAAGCTGCTGGCGGCGGCCGACCAGCCCAACACACGCTTCACCGTCACCATCCTCGACAGCGCCGAAGTCAACGCCTTCGCGCTGCCGGGCGGCTACATCTATGTGACGCGCGGCATCCTCGCGCTCGCCAATGACGAGAGCGAGCTTGCCGCCGTTCTCGCGCACGAGATCGCGCATGTCGTGCTCAAGCATGCGCGCGCGCGTACCAACCGCATCCGCACCACCGAGATCGTCGATAAGGTGGTGACCGGCGTGTTCGGGGCCGATCCCTCCACCGATCAGTCGTCCAACCGGGCGCGGCTGTCGCTCGCCGCCTTCAGCCAGGCGCAGGAGCTCGCCGCCGACAAGGAGGGCATCCTGATCGCCGGCAAGGCCGGATTCGATCCGCATGCGGCGGCCCGCTTCCTCGGCGCCATGGGCCGCTTCGCGCAGTTCAGCGGCAATGCCGATGTTGAAGGCGACGATTTCCTGAGTTCGCACCCCTCGACGCCCGACCGCATCCAGAAGGCCATCGAGCATGCGCGGGCCTTCTTCGGCGCGCCGGGCCTCGGCGCCCAGAACCGGGCCGAATACATGCAGGCGATCAATGGCATCCTTTATGGCGACAGCCCCAAGCAGGGCGCCATCATCGGCCGCAAATTCGTGCACCCGACGCTCAAATTCACCTTCTCGGTGCCGGAGAACTACAGCCTCCAGATCAGCAAGGGGGCCGTGGTGGGCGTGGCCGGCGACGGGGAAGCGGTGCGCTTCGACAGCGCCGAAGTGCCGGCCAGCATGTCCCTCGCCGACTATCTCAAATCGGGCTGGATCGCAGGCCTCCGCCCCGAGACGGTGACGACCGGCAAGCAGGCCGGGTTCGACACGGCATCGGGCATCGCGGCCACCGAGCAGTGGAACTTCCGGGTGGAAGTGGTCCGCTTCCGCGGTCGGGTCTATCGCTTCATCTTCGCCGCGCGCATCGACAGCGAGCTGTTCGCGCGCGCCGCCAACTCGACGCTCAAGAGCTTCCGCGCCGCCACCAGCGCCGATCTGCGGCAGGTGCGCTCGATCACGATCGACACGGTCACGGCGGGCGCCGTCGACAGCGCGGATTCGCTGGCCCGCCGCATGGCCGCCATCCCCAACGCCACCAACCTGTTCTACATCCTCAACAACCTCTATCCCGGCGACCCGGTCACCCCCGGCGCGGCGTACAAGGTCGTTGCGGTGAAGTAAGGCGCGGGGCGCTGGCCTTTGCCGCACCCACCAGGCAAAAGGCCGGCATTTCTGCCGGCCTTTCGCATATTTTTGCTGCCCTTGGGCAGGATTTCAGACGGATCACGCCGCCGCTTCTTCCGCGTCGGGCTCGGTCTTGGGGCCGCGGCGGGGGCTCTTGGCGAGCTGCTTTTCGATGAGCTGCACCGCCTCGGTCAGCGTCAGCTTGTTGACCGCGGCGATTTCGCGGCTCATCCGATCCATCGCCTGCTCGAAGAGCTGGCGCTCGGAATAGCTCTGCTCGGGCTGGTCGTCCGAACGGTAAAGGTCTCGCACCACTTCGGAAATCGCGATCAGATCGCCCGAATTGATCTTGGCCTCATATTCCTGGGCACGGCGCGACCACATCGTCCGCTTCACGCGGGCGCGGCCGGTGACGGTCTCGAGTGCCTTCCTGACGACGTCTTCCTCGCTCAGCTTGCGCATGCCGACGGACTTGACCTTGGCGGTGGGGACGCGCAGCGTCAGCTTGTCCTGCTCGAAGGAAATCACGAACAGTTCCAGCTTAAGTCCGGCAACTTCCTGCTCGTCGATCGACGTAATCATGCCGACGCCATGAGCAGGATAGACGATGTACTCGCCGGTCTTGAATCCGAGGCGCTGCACTGACTTCTTGGCTACCATGAAATACTCCTTTGACGCCGCCGCCGGACTGGTTCTTTGCGGAAGACCGTCCTTGTTACTTGTGACGCAGTAAAGCCCTACACTCGTCCGGCCCCGCTAGACCGTCCGTTGAGTCAGATCGAAGATCCTGTCAAAAAAAGAGTGCCTTGCGGCACGGGGCTGGGTTCTGCATTGCTGCAAGGACCATAGCACAATTTTCCGGCAAGAGCAAAATTGCCGAATCAATCGCGACAGTGGTCCGGCGAACCGGCGTTTTCGCTGTGGGGGACATGCCTAACAGATGGGCATTGCGGTGCCGGGCTACAATGCTGCGCGGCGATCAGTCACCTTGGCCGGGTGCCTCTGAGAAATATTTCTCGAACTTGTTCTCCACCCCGTCCATTTCCTTGGCGTCGGGCGGAGGATCGCGCTTTTCGGTAATATTGGGCCAGGCGGAGGCGTATTTCGCGTTGAGTTCCAACCAGTTGTCGAGCCCCGGCTCGGTGTCGGGCTTGATCGCCTCGGCGGGACATTCGGGTTCACACACGCCGCAATCGATGCACTCGTCGGGATGGATGACGAGCATGTTTTCGCCTT
>CAZASR010000010.1:0-41075 GCA_964487765.1 uncultured Devosia sp.
TCTGAGGATGCGGCCAATCGCCAGCATCTGCTGCTCGCCGCCGGAAAGCCGATTGCCCTGACTGCCGAGCCGCTCGCGCAGATTGGGGAACAGCGTAAGCACGTCGTCACGCGATAGCCCGCCCTCGGCGATACGCGGCGGCAGCGTCAGGTTTTCATCGACCGAGAGCGATGCGAAGATGCCGCGCTCCTCGGGACAATAGGCAATGCCGGCGCGCGCGATTGTCCGCGACGGAAGTCCGATCAGCTCCCGGCTCCTGAATGTTACGGAACCCTTGCGCTTGGGCAGGATACCCATGATCGCCTTGAGCGTCGTCGATTTGCCGGCGCCGTTGCGGCCCAGCAGCGTCACCAGTTCGCCCGGTTTCACCTCGAACGCGATGCCATGGAGGACGTGGCTTTCGTCGTACCAGGCTTCGAGATCGTGGACGGCGAGCAGCGATTGGGTCTGGGCTGCGATCGCCCGAGGATCAGTCATCGCCCACCCCGATGTAAGCTTCGATGACCCGCGGGTCGGTCGAGACGTCTGCGTAGCCACCCTCGGCCAGCACCTTGCCGCGAGCCAGAACGGTGATCCGGTCGGAGAGATCGGCGACCACCGAGAGGTTGTGCTCGACCATCAGGATGGTGCGGTTGGCCGAAATGCGTTTGATCAGCGCCGAGATGCGGCTGACGTCCTCGCGCCCCATTCCGGCCATCGGCTCGTCGAGCAGCAGCATTTCCGGCTCGAGCGCCAACGTCGTCGCGATCTCGAGCGCACGCTTGCGGCCATAGGGCAGTTCGCCGGCTGGCGTGTCGGCGAAGTCGGTGAGACTGACATCGTCGAGCCGCGCCATGGCTTCGGCGGCATAGTTCGCAAGCACACGCTCCGGGCGCCAGAAGTCGAAGTTGTCGCCTCGCTGCCGCTGAAGCGCTATGCGCACATTTTCGAGCGCGGTGAGGCGAGGGAAGACCGCCGAAATCTGGAACGACCGAACGAGACCCTGCCGGGCGATGTCGGCAGGCCGCAGCCGCGTGATGTCCTCGCCCTTGAAGCGGATCGTGCCGGCGGTGGGTTGCAGGAACTTGGTGAGCAGATTGAAGCACGTCGTCTTGCCGGCCCCGTTGGGGCCGATCAATGCGTGAATTGTGCCTCGCCGCACCTTGAGAGTGACGTCGCTGACTGCCGTGAATCCGCCGAACCGCTTGGTCAGGGCTGCGGCCTCCAGAATGACGTCCTCGGTGCTCATTTCGCCGTCCAGCCCCCATCGATCGAGATCGCTGATCCGGTAATCGAGCGCGCCAGGTCGGTGCACAGATAGGCGGCAAGTTCCGCGACCTCCTCCGGCTGGACGAATCGACGCGTCGGCTGGGGTGCGAGCATGATGGTTCGGATGACGTCGTCCTCGGAGATGCCGTGCACGCGCGCCTGGTCGGCAACCTGCCGCGCAACGAGCGGCGTCCAGACGTAGCCCGGACAGATGGCGTTGACGGTGACGCCCTTTTCCGCGGCCTCCAGCGCGACCGTCTTGGTCAGCCCGACGACCCCATGCTTGGTCGCCACATAGGCGGACTTATATGCCGAGGCGCGCAAGCCATGGGCGGAGGCGACGTTGACGATGCGCCCCCAGCCGCGCGCGGCCATGCCCGGAAGCGCGGCGCGGATGGTGTGGAACGCCGAATCGAGGCTGATCGACCGGATGCGCTCCCAATCGGCTACCGGCAGGTCCTCTATCGGCGAGACCTTCTGGATGCCGGCGTTGTTGACGAGGACGTCGAGCCGGCCGAAAGCGTCGATCACGCGGCCCACCAGGCCATGGCTCTGCTGCGGGTCGGCGAGGTCGGCCGGGAAATACTGGACGCGACCGGTGGCGCCCCCGCCGACTTCTGCGATTGCAGCGCCCGCTTCGGACTCGCTTTCAAAGCTGTTCAACGCGACATCATAGCCGCCGGCGGCGAATCGTTTCGCGATCGCCAGACCGATGCCGCTCGTTGATCCGGTAACGAGAATTGTCCGCCGTTCGCCTTGCACGCTGTCTCCGCCCCTGCCGGACCCTGGATGGCCCTGGGACAGACACTCCAAGAACCGTGCCAACTCGGGAAGGGCCACGCCTCCGCGGGTAGCAGACCGGCAGAGGTGAGCAGATGTCCGGAATGCCGGACGCTGATCCGGCAACCCGGCGGTTCAGCGCGAAATCTCGTGTCGCCTGAGCTTCTCGTAAAACTGCGACCGCGAAATCCCGAGCCGTTGCGCGGCCTCTGCCTTGTGGCCTCCGGTCTGGTCGAGTGCGTCGAGAATGGCGTCGCGTTCGGCATTGGCAAGCCGCTGGGTCAGGTCGAGTCCCGCAGGTTGTCGTCCGCCTGCCGCCGCAGCGCGCGGCGGCAAGGCCTGCGTGATCAGCCTGCCGGAGATACTCTCGGTCGGGGCCAGGGCGGCGGCGCGTTCGAGCACATTGGCGAGTTCGCGAACATTGCCCGGCCAATCATGCTCCCTGAGCAGCCAGAGGGCGTCGGGCTCGAGAACCCAGCCGCGCTGGTCGGCGGCGCGCGGGGTGCGTTCGAGCAGCGCGTCGCACAACTCGGGCAGGTCATCGAGCCGGTCCCGCAAAGGGGGAATGTGGATCGTCAGGACCGCAATCCGGTAGTAGAGGTCGGTGCGGAAGCTTTTGTCGGCTACCCGGTCGGTGAGCGACTGGGAGGTGGCGGCGATAATGCGGACATCGACCTTTTTGAGATTGTTGGAGCCGAGCGCCTCGAATTCGCCTTCCTGCAGGACGCGAAGCAGCTTGGCCTGGATGCCCAGCGGCATATCGCCGATCTCGTCGAGAAAGAGCGTGCCGCCGTGCGCGAGTTCGAACTTGCCTTTGCGCCCCTTGCGGTCGGCGCCGGTATAGGCGCCGGGAGCGACGCCAAAGAACTCCGCTTCGAGCAGTGATTCCGGTACGGCGGCCATGTTCACGGCGACGAACGGTCCATCGGCCCGGTCCGACTGCTGGTGGATGGCATGTGCCAGCAGCTCCTTGCCGGTCCCGGTTTCCCCCATCAGGAGGGCTGCCCCGTCCCGCAACGCGAAGCGCCGCACCTGGGCCTTGAGATCGCGCACGGCGTCGCTGGTGCCCACGAAGCTCGACAGGGAGTATTTCGTCGCGCGCTCGCGTGTCAGCGCAGCCTGCGCTCGCGACAGCTGCTTGCGCAGGAGCTCGAACTTCTCAAGTATCGGTTCGAGAAAGTCGACCCGATCGTAGAACACAAAGCCGATCGCACCGTTCACGCTACCGGCATCATCCTTCAGCGGGATGCGGCAGACAACGAGTTGCTGCTCATCGAACTCCATGATGTCGACAAGAATGGGCCGGCCGGTCTCGACCACCCGGCGCATCATCGAATGGGGAATGACCTCCTCGACAGCCAGCCCATATGGGTTGAATTCGGCGGGCAGCTTGAGCAGCTCTCGATAGCGCGGATCGATCCAGGTGATCCGGGCTTCCTTGTCGACGATGAGCGCACCCTTGAAGTATTCGCGCAGCAGGCTGAAGGCAGCAAGAGCCTGCTCGACATTGGGTGCGCTATAGTCGCGGGCGGGGATGGCAGTTGGTTTCCGCATCAGGCTGACCACCGGTTCATGGTCCCCACCGCCATCGCCGGACGCAAGGCTCGCGGCGTTACGCCGGACCTGGAGTCAAGCGCTCCCCGTTGGCCGGATGCGCACGACGCCATTGACCTCGAGCCCGCTTTGGTCAGTCCCTGTCCTCCCGGCGCCTCGCGGCAGCACCTGTTCGTCCTGTCCCTCATGCCGGCACCGTAGCCCGGCCCCGAACCGGCGTCCAATCGTCGGCGCGTCGTTCGAGCATCCGGTCGTGTAGCCTGGCTTCTGGCCCATGGGGCCTATGGGCGGGAGGTTGCGCTCAGCGCCGCCAGGCCCGCTCCGACCATGCAGCTTTGCGGACCATGGCGCGCCGGAACAATCCCTACGCCGCGCGCGGGGGGCAGCGTGTGGGCCGAAGTCCCTACTTTCATGGCGTCAAACAGCCGGGCGCCAAGTTCAGCGACGCCACCCCCGACGACGACCACCTCGCAGTCGAGGAGATTGATTGCCGTGCCGATTGAGGCGCCAAGCGCCTCGCCGACTTCGGCAATCAGGGAGCTGACGGCGTCGCCATCAAGGCCGGCGATCGTTCGCAAGTCCAACTGCTCGCCGGTGCGCTTCGCGAACTCGGCTTCGATCGCAGGACCGCTTGCGTGAGCCTCGATGTGGTCGACGGCGCCGCACGAACAGAGCGCGCTGCGGCGCAGCGGTGACAGAATGTGGCCGATGGACCCGGCGATCCCGGTAGCGCCCGGATCCAGCACGCCGTTGCGGACGATCGCGCCGCCGATGCCCGTGCCCACCGACACCACGAGCGCGGACGCATAACCCGAGGCGGCACCGATCGAGGCTTCGCAGACCGCTGCGGCGTGGACGTCGTTGCGAACGACTATGGGGACGCCCAGCGCGTCGTGGAGGGTTGCTCCAATCTCGGCGCCGACCCAGTCCCTGATCAGATCGGTCGCGGAGACAATGACGCCGTTCGCATCCACGACGCCAGCCGTGCCGACGCCACAAGCCTCAATGGCGATGCCAGCCTCTCGCAGCAGCTTCCTCGATGTGCTCAACACCGAGGCGAGGACAGCCGCTCCGCCCTGGGTGGCGGGCGTCGGGATCCGCTCCTGTGCCAGGACCGTTCCCGTTTCGTCGACCAGGCCAACGAGAATTTTCGTACCGCCGATATCGATGCCCAGTGCGTGGCGCGTCATTTCACAGCCCCCGCGGCGATGCCGCCGACGAGGTAGCGTTGGGCGGCGATGTAGATGATCACCGCCGGCAGCGTGAAAAGGACGAATGCCGCCATCAGCGGCCCCCACTGCACGCCATGCTGTCCGAAGAAGGAATAGAGGCCGATGGACAGCGTGTATTTGTCGGAATCGTTGAGATAGATCAGCGGATTGTCGATGCACGCCGCCTCGATCAACTCGTCGGGAACCGCAAGCAGGAACTGGCGGACCATGAAGATGAAGAACGGCGTGCCGAGGAAAGCAGGCACGACCAGCGGCAGATAGGTGTTGGTGGCGCCGAGGCCGTTCCAGAGCACATAGATGGGGATCAGCGTCACCTGCGGCGGCAGCATCATCGTCGCCAGAACGGTGACGAGCATGGTTCTACTCTCCCTGCGGTTGCATTCGTCAATTGGTATAGCCCAATTAGTGAAAACGTGAATTTGTCTCGGCGTCAAGTGGCTAATTTTGGCCGTAATGGTGTAGCCCAATATCTTGCGCCGCAGCCGAACTTCGTGCTTGATAGGGCCGACGACAGAAGAGATTGACGATGCATGAGGCCGGCACGCCTGCGCGTTCGGGCAGCAAGAGCGCGCAACTACGCGCCCACTTGATCGGGCTGATCGAGGGCGGCCTCAAGCCGCACGACAAGATGCCCACCGAACGCGACCTGGCGGAACAGTTCGGGGTCACGCGCCTCACCGTGCGGCGGGCGCTCGACCAGCTCGACCACGAGGGCCGGGTCTATCGCACACAGGGTGCGGGTACCTTCGTCAGCGAGCCTCGCATCGCCAAGTCGGTCGAACTCACCTCGTTCAGCGACGACATGCGGGCGCGGGGGCTGCAGCCGGGCTCGCTGGCGACCAAGATCGTCGAAGTGGCAGCCGGCGCGGAAGTCGGCTCGCACCTCGGCATCAGTCCGCGGGATCGTGTTACGCACATTCATCGCGTCCGTACGGCCGATAGTGAACCGATGTGCATCGAGCACACCTACATCCCGGTGAACCTCGCGCCCGGCCTCTCGCAGTTGTCGGTCGAGGGATCGCTCTACGACCTGCTCGCCGACCGCTTCCACCTGCGCGTCGGCAAGGCCGAGCAATCGATCCATGCGACGGTGCTCGAGCCCGAACTGGCGCGCCGGCTCGATGTGGCCGAGTTCTCGCCGGCATTCCGGGTCACACGCGTCGCGTACGACTTGCGCAACCGCCGGATGGAGTATGCGGAGAGCCTCTATCGGGCGGACCGCTACTCCTACGACATCGTCATCTATCGCTCCTCCAGGAACAGCCGCTGATGCGTACCGCACGGATCGGCGGCGTCGAGTTTCCCTGCAACGCAGCTTCGAGATCGGCTTCAAGATCGGGACGGCAATATGAACGAAGTCATCGAACGCCTCAAAGGCAAACTGATCGTCTCGTCGCAGGCCATGGATCCGCGCAGTCCCCTGCTGGCGCCGGAGACGCTGGCGCTCCTTGCCGAAGCGGCGGCGCTCGGTGGTGCCGCCGGCTTCCGGGTCGACGGCGCAGCGGTCGTTCGCCTTCTCAGGGCGCGCTCATCCTTGCCTATCATCGGCATTGCAAAAACCAAGACCGGACGGTTCGACAACTACATCACCACTACCCTGGACGATGTCGAGCAGCTGGTAGCGGCGGGCGCCGACATCATCGCGATCCAGGCCACCAGCGGAACGCGTCCCGGACCATCATTCCGCGAACTCGCGTCGCGCGCACACGATGCCGGTGCTCTGGTGATGGCTGACATCGCGACAAGGGCAGAAGCGCAACAAGCCGCCAACGAAGGCGCTGATCTGATCGCGACAACCATGGTCGGGCACACGCCCGAAACGCGCGGCTTCGCCCGCCCACCGCTGGATCTGATGCCCGACCTGCTATCCCTGGGCCGGCCCGCCATCGTGGAAGGCGGCGTTTGGACCCCCGAGCACGTCCGCGAGTCCTTTCTTGCCGGCGCTCACGCCGTGGTCTGCGGCTCCGCCATCACTGCAGCCGACTTGATCACCAGGCGCCTCGTCGCCGCAATCCCGTGACCGGGGAGGGACCGAAGTGCTGCTCGATGTCCGCTGATTGGATGGACCGGCGGCTCCCCCGCGGCTGCTCCGATAGGCGTGTGATATCAGAGGTTTGGCGGGCGCAATCCGCCCGCGGTGCAGACCCCGCCTCCATTGGTGCGAGCCCAATGTGTCCATGTAGTACCTGGACGATCCAATAGTCCCTTTTCTCTATTGTCGAAGTAAGACCCCGTCGGTTCCAAACGTTCGAGGATCACGGCCCTTTACTACCACTAGAGGGTGGAGTGTACTGTTTGTCTCATTACGGGGGCAGGACTTGGGCATCACGAGGGGACACCTGATCGCCTGGCTGGCAGCGCCGGCGCTGCTCGCACTGGTGCATGTCGGCGGACCCGGCCGGGCGGCGGAGTACGTCGTCGACGGCTTCGCGCTCGGAGAGCATATTTCCTCCGGCGAAGGCGACTATGCCTCCTATGATTGTCAGCCGAGCGCGGACTATGACGCTGCCATCAACTGCACAAAAGTGCGGGAAAGAGAGGGGCAGGCCGGCAGGCTCGTCGTTTCGAGCAGGCTGATCCACGCCGAGGATGGCATAAGCTGGCTCGAGACTGTCCATGCGGCGCCGGTCAAGCTCAACCGCCAGGCGCTCGAAAAGGAACTTGAGGACCTTGCGCGGGTGATCGGGGAGCCTCCGTCCCTTGTGGACTGGGAGCCGGGCTATGCGCCGGACCTGACGGCGGTCGTCGCTGTGTGGGGCGGCGTCGAGCTCAACGAAATCTATTATCCCGTTCCAGACGACATCGACCGCCCGGGCGGCTATTTCGACCTGATCGGTGATCCGGCGACGTCGCTCCAGAAATTCCTGCCCGTCTACGAGGTGAAGGGCGGCCCGGGATACATCTACGCGGCCAACTTCGATGCCGAGGGGATCGGTCACCGGTACTACGTCGCGGTCAATCCCCAGGACCTTGCCCCCGCGCACTATCGAAGCGCCCTGCGCGCGCTGCTGGCCAAGGACGCAGCACTCGCTTCGGACGATTACAGCGTGTGGGGCGATGTCGCGATGGCGACGCGCACGCTGGCCCTTGCCACCTCCAGCCCCGTTGCCAACCAGCAGTTCGATGCCGTCGCCAGCGAGTTCCCGAGCAGCAAACTGCGCTCCCATGTCTGGGCGCTCCTGCCAAGTGGCGCCATCCAGCGGCTGAGGCAGGGCAGCTACTGGATCGACTATGACAGCTACGGGCCGAACACCAGCTACCCGGCCATCCGGCAAGCCTTGCAGGACCTGATTGCGAATGAGCCGGACGACAATTTCGTGGAGTTCGCCCACCTGCTGCTGGGCGACTTTCAGGGCGGCCTCAAAGCCAATCCGGACACCATCATCAATGGCGTATTCCACTACGCCCTGGGGATCGAAAGCTTTCGTCGCCTGCTGCGGGAGGCATTCACATCGTTCCGGGACCACCCGCCCCCGGACATCACCGAGGAAGACCTGAGGACGCTGGGGTACCTGACCACCCCGGGTTCCGAAGACCCGGACGCAGGGTTCTCGCTCGATGGCGCGCTCTATTTCGCGACGCGTGATCCGGGCATCGATCCCGGCGGGCTGGCCACCGCGAGCGCCGACTTCCGGGAGCGAGCCGAAGCGATACAGAGCCACTTTGCGCACATCACCGACGACATGTCCGTAGCCGACGATGCGGCCTTCATCAGGTCGTGGCTCGACCTGGAGGTCGGCGACCTGCCGGGCGCACTCCAGTTCGCCTCGACCGGTCTCGCGATCGGGCATGCGCATGCCGACGTCGACGGCACCGGCCGCAACGGGAGCTGGCTGGACTATCAGTCTGCCATCCGGGCGCAGACCCTGAGGATCATCTCCCAGTTGCCGCGCGCCGAGGTCATTCCCACATTGCAGGCGGATCCCGTCCTTTCGCAGGAGGGCTTCCTTTGGTACGGGACGGCTCGCGAGGCCTACCGGGCGTTCGACTACGGTCATGCGATCGCGCTGGCGGAAGCGGGGCTCAACAGCTTCGGCCTCCCCAGCGAGCAATTGCCGGCGACGACGGATCCGGTGAAAATTCGCGCGGCGATCGAACAGTTGAATCCGGCTCTCGTCGCCGACCTCAACATTGTCGAATTGCCCTATCTCCTCGAAGCCTCGCGCGAATTCGCGAGCTACGAAGCAGAGCTCGCCGCCGCTGCGGACGCGACCGACACGGCCGCGTTCTCGGAGCGGTCGCGCAAGCTCATCTCGAAATACTCGATGCTGGTCAGCCGCCCCGATGACACGGAACGGCAGAGCGACGCGCCACCCCGCCACCAGGATCTTCGTCAGGTACTGCACCTGATCGACACGACACTCGAGCAGACGGCGAGCAACGCAGCCTACCGGCCGCTGCGCGAGTGGCTCGAATTCCGGAGGATTCGTATCCTTACCGTCAACAATCCCTATGCGGTCGATGACGCCGTCGCCAGGTTCGCGACGAGCTTCCCCGCATCGGAATATCTGGACGACGCGCTTGCCGAACGGGTGTTCGTCAAAGGCATGCTCGAGCGGGACATCGACGCCGCGTGGCTGGCGCTCGATGAGCTGGTGCGGCGGGCGCCGCAAGGCAGCAACGCGATCGACAACGGATATAGCTGGATGCAGATCAGCCTTCGCTGCGCAGGGCTGTTCCAGGAGGCTGACCTGATCAACACCGAAATAATACGCCTGTTTCCCTTCAGCCGGCACGCCGAGTACGCCCTCGGCCGGGCAGTCGACCCAGACCGGCCGTCGCGCGGGTGTGACGGCGGATATCTGGACTGAGCCGCTATCTCGTCATGTCGCGGGCGACGCGGAAGCCGACCTCGACATCGCGGGCGGTCGCCTTCCGCCAGTCACGCCAGGACGAACGCAGCAGCGGCGGTCTGCGCAGATAGGAGGCACCCCGGACGACGCGGTTTTCGCAGGCGGCGGTCGCCCATGCCGAGCCGTCGGTGGGAGCATCCACGTAGTCGTCGTGATAGCAATCCTCTACCCACTGGAACACGTTGCCGGTCACATCCCGGAGCCCGAAGGCGTTGGGCGGAAAGGTATCAACGGGCGTCGTTCCGTCCGGCGTCGATCCGGTCCCGCAGCCGACGCAGTTGGCCCGGCCATCCTCCAACGCATCGCCCCACGGAAACCGCCACGGCCGGTTCCCACGGGCGGCGTATTCGTACTCGGCCTCCGACAAAAGCCGGTAAGGCTTGCCCGTAATTCGAGTCAGCCAGGCGGCATAGGCCTGTGCATCGGCCCACGTCACATTGACCGCCGGCCGGTCGTCATTGGTGTTGAGGGCGATGGCGCGAGCGCAGCCCCCATGCATCGCACAAGCGGTGAATTGGGCAAAGGTGACCGGCGTCGCGCCGACCGCGAAATCCTCCTGGATCGTTACCTCGTGGACCGGAAATTCGCGCTCGTCGCTTTGCCCGCCGCCGGTCGCTCCCATTGCAAATCTGCCCGCAGGCAGCACCACCATTTCGGGGCAGTCCGTACATTCGCTGAACGAGGCCAGCAGCGGGATCGTCTTCTCGTTGTCGGCGGTCAGCGTGCGGACATTGGTGAGGCGATAGATGTAGTTCGTGATCTCGGACTCATAGCGCCAGGCCAGTGCGCCGCCAACGAGAAGCACCACCAGCACGCCCACCAGGGAGGCCAGGGTCGCGGCACGCTTGCGCTCGACAGCGCGACAGGCCGCGAGATAGGCGCGACCGTCGGCGCCAAGTCGCCTGGCAAAATCCTTGCGCGCGGCCACCTGCTCCGCCGCGCGCAGTCTCCTGGAGCGATGTTCGAGAAGCTCAGGCCGGTTCTTGCCCTCGCGGCTCCACTCCCGGGCCGCGCGTTCAACGCCCTCGACGATCTTCAGATTGTCGGCGTCCAGCTTCAGCCATTCGGTGAGATCGGGCCACTGGCGAAGCAGGCTCTCATGCGCAATCTCCACCACGTCGGCCCCATCGCGGCGATCGACCACGAGAAGACGGGCGGCAACCAGGCGCTCCACCATCGCGAGGGTTTCGCCCGAGAATTCCTCGAGCCTGGCGACGCGCCGCATGGGCAGTCCGGTATCCGGGCTCACTGCGGCAAGCCAGGGGATGAAGGTTTCGCGCAGCAGTTCGAGCTGCCTGTCGGCGCCGGCGGGAATGGTGGGGCTGCTGCCCGGATCGGCCAGCGCCCGCTTCAGCGCCCGCTGAATGCTGCCGGCAACCCCTCCCATGGTCTCGTACTGTTCCTGGCCGATCGTGCCTCCGGCAGCGAAATCGACGTAGAGATTGGAGAGTGTGAAGGCGAGCAGCGGCAAGGCGTCGGCGCCGGTCGCGTCGGCCACCAGGCGCTCGACCAGATCGGGCGTGATGTTGACCTTCTGGCCGCGTCGCTCGAGCAGCTCGAGGGGCTTCAGGATGACCTCGCGGTAAGACGTGCGCGGCAGAGGCAGCAGAAGCAGCGTCTCGGGCGGGTCGAACTCATACCGCCGCAGCAGCTCGTGCAACTGGATCGCCGCGTCGGCCCGAACGGCGAAGACGGCGAAGAGCTCGACGCCCGCGGGTGGGTTTCGAACGATCCGCGACAGCAGCTCGGCAAACCGTTCGCTTTCTGCCGCGTCCTCGGCGGCAAACAATTCCTCGGCCTGATCGACGGCCAGGATCAACGCCGGGGGAGGCGCCTCGCGATCGCCGATGCGCCGTTGATCCGTTGCCCGTTGCGCGAGTTCGGCGAGCAGGCGCGCGAGGTCGGTCGCAGCCATGTCGACGTCCGCGGCCATCAGTTGAGCGTGGATGTCGCCTGGGTTCATCGGCGCGTCCGGTCGCGACAGTCGCGTGGCGAGCTGCCGGCCGAGGCCGTTGGGCCCCGTCAGGATGCCCTTGGCCGGCCGCACGACCGCTACGGGAGCGTAGTCGGGATCGCGTTCGAGGCGAGGCCACAGGCCGGCGCGCAGGTAGGACGACTTGCCGGCCCCTGAAGCGGCCTGGATGACGAGAGCACGCGGCTGCCTGTTGCGGCACACGACACGCAACTTGTCGAGCCCACGCGAAATGTCCGCGTCGCGCCCGAAGAAGATGCCGGCATCGTCGGTGGTGAAGTGGCTGAGACCCGGGAACGGGTCGGCATTCGGCCGGTCTGCGGGCGGCCATCCGAAATGATCGGGGGTGAGGCCGCGCTTGACGAGATAGTCCTTGATGCGCCGCAGCGCATGGGCATTGAACCTGACTTCCCGCTCCTCGCCTTCGAACTGCACCTTCTCGACATGGTCGAGAGGCGCCGTGGCGAGCCCGACGATCTGCTTGTCCTTGAAGCTGTCGAGCCGCTGGTCGTCGATTTCGAGGTCGCGCAACAGGACGACGATGATGGCCTTGCCGTAGCTTTCGGCGATGCGGATTTCGGCCAGGCATTCGTGCGAAGCCAGGGCCTCGGGCGACGCCAGCAGGATAACCGCCTCGCAGCGGAAATTGGCCCGGCGCAGCGCGTCCTTCCAGGGCTCGCCGGCACCGATGTCGTCCTTGTCCAGGAAGACGTCATCCTCGGGCCACCCATTCGCCCCGAGCCATTGCTTGAACGCCTTCGCCGCGACTGAATCTTTGCCCGCGTGGCTGATGAAAAGCCGAGACACGCCTGCCGCCCCCACCGTTGAGGGGCAGCATACCGTGCAAGTTCCTCGGCCGACAGACGTGTTCGCGGCAGCAAGGGCGGGTTTTACCGGGGCAGGGCGGACCCGGAACCGGTACGCCCGAGCCGTAGCGGCAGGGTGACGCGAAACTCGGTCCCACCTGAGCCGGTCTCGAAGGTGAGCGCGCCGCGGTGGCGGTTGACGACGATGTTGTGGGCAATGTGGAGGCCAAGGCCCGTGCCGACGCCCTGCGGCTTGGTGGTGAAGAAGGGATCGAACACGCGCGCCGCGACGCCTGCAGGAATACCCGGGCCCGTATCGGCAATACGCACCTCGACGGTTTCGCCCACGCGCCGGGCGCGCAGCGTCAGGGTGCCGCTGCCCTCCAGGGCGTCGACGGCATTGTCGACAAGGTTGGTCCAGACCTGGTTGAGTTCGCCGGCATAGGCCTCGACGCGCGGCAGGCCGGATGCGAAGTCGCGGACGATCTCGATCGCTCCCTTGAGCTTGTGCTTGAGGACCATGAGCGTGTCCTCGAGGCTGCGCACCACATCGACGGGTTGCACAATGGCCTGGTCGAGATAGCTGTAGGACTTCACCGCGCGGACGATGTCGGAGATAGCGCGGCCGCTCTGCTCGATTTCCGCCACCAGCTGGCGCGCCGCAAGCTGCGAGCCGAGCCAGGCGAGAACGACGTTGCGGTTGGCGGGATGGAAGCCGGCGCTCGTGGCCTCGAGCCGATCGGGGGTCCAGCCGAAGGCGGCCAATGCGGGGGCAATGTCCCAGGGACTGTCGATGCCGAAAGTTTCGAGCTTTGCGATCAGCGCATCTTCGGCTGCGCTCGAGATGCCGGCGGCCGGCGCTTCCATGCGTGCCGCCTGAAGCGCTGCGAGCTCCCGGCGTTCGTCGTCGGTCAGGGTCAGCGCGGCAAGCTCGGCGGTGCGCGTGCCAACCGTCTCCAGCGCTTCCCGCAGGTAGCCGCTGCTTCTCTGGATGGCGGCGGCAGGGTTGTTGAGTTCGTGTGCGAGCCCCGCGGCGAGCGTGCCCAGCGACGCGAGCTTGCCCTGTTGCATCAGCGAGGCCTCGGTGCTGCGCAGACGCCCAGCCATCGTCTTGAGTATCGTCGTGCCGAAGCCGGGATTGGATTCGACCAGTGCCTGGAATGCCGCGGCGTCGATCTCGAGAAGCTCGCCGTCCATGGTGGCGCGCGCCGAAGCGGTGCGGGGCGCGTGCTCGACCAGCGACATCTCGCCCAGGACTTCACCGGCCCTGCGGGTGGCGAGCACGAGATCGCGCCCGTCCTCCCGCTTGCTGACTTCGAGTTCGCCCGACAGGATGATGTAGAGGGCATGGCCGGGCGTCGCTTCCTCGATGACGAGGTCGCCGGCTTTCACGGCCACCCGTCGCGCCGAGCGGCAGAGCTGCGTCACCTGCGCGCCGTCGAGCCCGGCGAACAGAGGGACGCGGGAAATGATCCCTTCGAGCGGCGCGCTTGCCCCCGAATCGCCCAACATCAGCTCCCTTGTGCGGGCACGGGGGGGCGCGACGCGATCTCGGGGCTGCGCAGGTGCTGGTGCACGAATGTGATCGACATCGCGCCTTCGCCGATCGCCGAGGCCATGCGCTTGACGGAGGCCTTGCGCACGTCGCCGACGACGAATACGCCGGCGATGTTGGTCTCGAGCCAGGCCGGGTCGCGCGGCACCAGCCACCCGACGGGACGCTTGCTCTTGTCGGTCGCGAGAGCGGGGCCCGAGAGAATGTAGCCGTCGCCATCGAGCTCGACGACGCCCTTCAGCCAGTCCGTCCGCGGCACCGCACCGATGAAGCAGAACACGGCTTTCGCGGGCAGCCGGTCGACCGCGCCCGTCGCGGTATCGACTACCGAAATTCCATCGAGTGTGGTTTCGCCATGAAGCTCCCGGATCGCGGAGTTCATCCGGAACGTCACTTTCTCGGCCTGCTCGATGCGCTCGATGAGGTAGCGCGACATGCTGCCCACCAGCGTGTTGCCACGCACCAGGATCGTCACCGATCTGGCGTAATTGCCGAGGTACATCGCGGCCTGGCCGGCGGAATTGCCACCGCCGACCACCACCACGTCCTGATCCTTGACCGACAGTGCCTCGGTCATGGCCGCGCCATAGAACAGACCGGCGCCGGCGAGGCGATCCGCGCCGGACACATCGAGCATGCGGTAGGAGACGCCGGTAGCGATGATCAGGGCCTGCGACACCAGTGTCGTGCCATTGCTGAGCGTCAGCTTGTGATAGCCGTTCACCGATTCGAGCTTCGTCGCCTCCATCGGCGAGAGGATTTCGACCCCGAAGCGCTTGGCCTGCGCCACCGCGCGGCGCGCGAGGTCCGCGCCGCTGAGGCCGACCGGGAAGCCGAGATAGTTCTCGATCCGCGCGCTGGTGCCCGCCTGCCCGCCCGGCGCCTCGCGTTCGATGAGCACCGTGCGGAGTCCCTCGGAGGCGCCATAAACGGCGGCCGCAAGTCCGGCCGGGCCGGTGCCGACGACGATGAGGTCGTAATTGGGGTACTTCGCCTCGGTATGCAGCCCAAGCCGGGCCGCGAGCGCGGGCACATCGGGCGCAGCCATCGCACTGCCATCGGGCAGGAGGATCACCGGCAGCGCCGCGTCCGCCATACCCGCAAGCGCGCGCAGCTCGGCGGCCTCCATGTCCGTCTCGATATCGAGCCAGCGATAGGGGATGAGATTGCGCGCGAGGAAATCGCGGATGCGGTGCCCGTCCGACGACCACCGGTGGCCGATGATGCGCACCCCCTCGAAGGGCGGTTCGAAATTCGCCCGCCAGTCGTCGAGCAGATCGTCCAGAACGGGGTAAAGCAGTTCTTCCGGCGGATGCCATGGCTTCATCAGATAGTGGTCGAGACGCACCTCGTTGATGGCCTTGATCGCCGCTTCGGTGTCCGCATAGGCGGTGAGCAGCACCCGCTTGGCGTCAGGAAACAACGGCAGCGCCTCGCGGAGCAGGTCGACGCCCGTCATCTCCGGCATCCGTTGGTCGACGAGAAGCAGCGCAACCGGCCGGTTGCGCAATTTGAGCTCGCCCAATGCCGCGAGCGCTTCGGCTCCGGAACTCGCGCGATGAATCTCCCAGTCCGCCGCATAGCGCTTGCGCAGGTCGCGAACCACCGCCGCCAGCACGCCGGCGTCGTCGTCCACGGCGAAGATGACCGGCTTTTCCATCAGGCTCTTTCCATCGCTTGGGTGGTGTTGTGTTCGGCGATCGCTGTCTCGATGCGGACCGCCTCGGCGAGCGCTTCGGCAGCTTCCGCGCCGCGGTCGACCGCTCCCAGTACCTGGGCCCGGAGCTTGAGCGCGCGCGCCAGATAGGGGCTCATGCCCGCATCCCGATAGTAGGTGATCGAGGCGTCGAGTTCCGGGAGGGCGTCGCCATGTCGCTTGAGTCGGAACAGGGCTTCGGCCAGTTCCTCCGACATCTGCGCCGCCGCATAGGCTTCGTTGCTGGCCCGCGCCGTCTCCATCGCGGCGCGTAGATCGTCGATGGCAGCCGCGCTGCCGCGCTCGAACTCCGCCTTCGCCGAGCCGCCGCGAATGATCGTCACGAAGCTGTCGAAGCCTGCGGCATCCGCATATTTCCGCGACCGCTCGAAGTCGGCCTTGGCTTCGTCGGGATGGCGGATGGCGAGTTGCCCGCGTCCCGCACCGTAGTAGCCGGCACAGGCACATTCGAAGCCGTTGGCCGCCTCCGCCAGCTCGGCGCCGAGCCGCGCATGCTCGAGCCCTTTGTCGAATTCGCCCATGTCATGATAGGCCATTCCAACGCCGATATGGATGTCGGCCCGCTTCACCGGCGTTCGGGTTTGCGGCAGGATGTCGAGCGCGCGCTGGATTTCCCGGTGCGCCGACGTCTTGTCGCCGATCCGTGCGAAGGCGACGGCGCGGAACGATACGGCATGGCCGAGAATGTCTGTAACGCCGTTTTTCTTGGCGAGCTCGATAACTTCGTCGAGCTGACCGATCGCTGCCGCCGGGTCGCGGTCGACGACCGACCAGATGCCATAAAAGAGCGGCAACAGGAGCACCTGATCGTTGTTGATCTCCTGCCCGAGGGCCTGGCTCTCCATCAGGTAGGGCACCGCGCGCGAGGGGAAGCCCGTCACGAAGTGCAAGGTGCCGGTCCATGACAGGGAGCGGGCCAGCCGCTCCTTGTCGTCGCTGTCCCGCGCGAGCTGGACCGCCGTGGCGAGCCGCTCCTCAACGCCCGCGAAGTTCACCAGCCGGTGCCGCACGGATACCCAGTCCAGGATGGCATCGATCCGCGCCGCCGGCGTGGCGTCGGGAAGCCGGTCGAGCGCGGCCAGAACGCGGTCGCGCTGCATGAGCTCCTCCTGCAGCGCATAGAGCCGGCGAGCATTGGCGGCGGCGCGGCGCGAATATTGCAGCGCCCGCTTGTAGTCTTCAGCTTCGGCGAAGTGCCAGGCGAGCATGGCGGCATATTCGTCGCGCCGGTCGGCAAAGAGGGTTTCGAGCGCCGCGCCCGTGCGCGCATGGAGGTCGCGCCGCCGCGATTTGAGCAGCAGCCCATAGGCCGCATCGCAGGTGAGGGCGTGCTTGAAGATGTACTCACGCTCGGGGTCGCGGGCACGCTCGCGCACCAGTTGTTCGTAGGACAGCGCAGCGATGTGCGGCTCGACATGCTCGATCCGCTCCATCGCCGGCGCGTCACGGCACACCGACTCCAGGATGCGATGCTGGAACACCCTGCCGATGACCGCGGCTGTCTGTGCTACCCGTTTGGTCGTCTCTGGGAGGCGGTCGATGCGGGCGCTGAGGACGCCCGCCAGCGTTTCGGGGATCCTGGCATCAATGATGTCGCGGGTCGCGCGCCAGTGATCGTTCTCGCGGGCGACCTGGCCGCCGTCGATCAATGAGCGCAGCACCTCTTCGAGATAGAACGGGTTGCCCTCGGAGCGCTCCAGTATCTGCGCGCGGATCGACTCGGGCAGGTCCTCGATGTGCAGCAGATTGCCCAGCAGTTCGCGTGAAGCCTCGCGCGGCAACGGTTCGAGATCGATGCGCGCGAACGCGCTGCCGAGGCTTGCCTGCAGGCGATCGACGAGCTGCCAGCTCGCCGCCTTGCGATCCGGGCGCAGCACGCAGATCACGAGCAGCGGTTCGAACGCAGCGAGCGCTGCGACCTGCGCGACGAGCTCCAGCGAGGCCATGTCCGACCAATGGAGATCGTCGAGGACGATGACATGCGGCCGCGCCTTTTCGCCGTGATGGAGAGCCGCCTTGATCACATTGACCACGGCTGCGGCGACGCCGCTCACGACCGCGTCGCCGTTGAGATTGGTGAGCGCAGCCCGGCTGTCCTCGGTCTCGATCGAGAGCATCGTTTCGAGGAACGGGATGTTGTCCGTGCCGACGCCGAGGCGTGCCACGACGTGGTGCAGGCGCTCGCGCATCGCCGCGGCGGAGTCCTCCTGCGATCCTCCCACGATCTGCCGGCCCAGCTGCCGCCACGGATAATACGGGATCGACTGGCCGTAGGAGATCGCCCGCGTCTCGAACCATTCGACCGGTTCGTCGGCTAGCGCATCGCGCGCCTTGCGGAGCTCGGCGATAAGGCGTGACTTGCCCAGCCCAGCTTCGCCGAGCAGCGCGACGACTGCCCCTTGCCCCTGCCGCAGCGCGGCAAGCCGCGAGGTCAGGAGCTCGATCTCGCCGTCGCGGCCCACCAGGGGCGAGGCGAGACCGGCGAGGCCACGCAGATTGCCGGCGACTGCCTTGGCGCCGAGCACCTCGAAGGCCTCGACCGGCGCCTGCTTGCCCTTAACCTCGAGCGGCCCGCGCGGTGCGAAGTCGAACAGCGCATGGACGAGCCTGTGCGTGTCGGCGCTGATCAGCACAGTTCCCGGCCGTGCCGCAGACTGCATGCGCGCCGCGATATTGGCGGCGTCACCCATCGCGGTGTATTCGGTCTTGACTTGGTCGCCCACAAAGGCGAGCACGGCCGTGCCGGTGTTGATGCCGACGCGAATGGCGAAGTCGAAGCCGTAGCGCTGCCGGATGCCCGCGGCATGCTCCGTCGCCGCCGCCTGGATATCGAGGCCGGCACGCACGGCCCGCTCGGCATCGTCTTCATGCGCGATCGGTGCACCGAACAGGGCAAGGACGGCATCGCCCATCAGGCGCGAGACGGTCCCGCCATAGCGCGCCACCGCAGCGTTCATGAACGCGAACGCGCCATTCATGACCACGGCCCAGTCCTCGGGATCGAGCTGCTCGGCGATCGCCGTCGAGCGCGCCACATCCGCAAAGAGCACGGTTGCGAATTTGCGCTCGCCATCGCCGGCCCGCTGCCTCTCCAGCGGCTTCCCGCAATTGCTACAGAACCTTGCGGTCTCGGGATTGGCGGAACCGCAATTTGGGCACGTCAGCATAGAGGCGGATTCCTCTTTCGCTTACCTGGCCCGGCCATGTTAGCACCCGACGAGCGGGCCAAAAAAGCATGAATCGGGCCGCTGGGGCGAGACGGCGTCGGTGAGCGGCCACGCCGTGCCCTCGGCAACACCCGCCGCCCATCCGCAGCGGGATGACGTGCAGGCAGGACCACGCTGATGCGTTTTGCGGTCGATGCCGCGGTGCGCTGAAGCACGCGCCGGCCTGCGAGAGCGCGCGGAAAAGCGCACCGCGCGCAGCTTATTGGTGCACGGGGCGCTGTTTGTCCCCTTGACGGCCATGACGAATTGTCCACTCCGCCACCATCAGGTTGATGCCCCAGGCGAGGCCCATCAGCAGCGCGCGATTGAGATCATCCGGGGTTCCGTGCGCCACCATCCCGGCAACCATGAGCACCAGCATCTGCGTGGCAGCGCCGAGTCCGAGGGCATAGGCGCGGATCATCCAGGCCCGGTGGCGGGGAATGTCGCGCCCCATCGCGGCCGCCAGCCCGATGCCGATGGCAACCGCCATCGTCGCGGCAACCGCGAGCCTGAACCCGGCCAGGATGAGTCCCCCGGCGCTCGCCGTGGCGTAGGCGACGGTGAGCCAGAGTGCAGACGCGACGATGAGCGAGGCGCCCACGAGAGCCACCCGGCCCGCGGCACGATGCCAGGCGGGCCAGCGGCGACGAATGGTGGCCGAGAACTGGAATGCGCCAAGGACAGCGTAGAGCAAGGCTCCACAGATGTGGAGGACCAGAGGCAGGGCGGACACCTGCGCGGGTGGCATCACCTCCGAGATGCCCGCGAGTTGCAGGAGGCGGAGGGTGCCGAAGCTCAGCGGTAGGGCACCGAACAGAAGAAGACCCGCAATGCGCCAGCCGGATGCCCGATTGTGCCTGCCGGTGGCGAGCGCTCGCGGGAGCGCCTTACTGGCTATCATGCTCATCGCCCGGCACTCCCCGTTGCGAGGCCGACGACGAGGGTGGCATAGCGGGCACGAAGACGCGTGAGACGCAAGACGGAGAGCGGATGCATTCTGGCCTCCTTGGCCACGAGAGCGAGGGGGAGGCGAGCGGCACTTGCAGCCGCTCGCGGATCGGAGCCGGCTAGGTCGTCGCGACTGCCATGGACGTCGAGCCGGCGGCGGCCTTGCGGGGGAACCACAGGGCGAAGCCGAGCCAGATGAAGGCGATGCCCATCGGGACGGCGGCGTAGCGCTGCAATTCGTGTGGAAGCAGGGCGGCAGCGGGCGTCGCGAGCGCCGCCGCGACGAGCAGGATCGACGGAATGCGCGGCAGGACGCCCGCCCGCAGGGTCGCGACGCCGAGCAGGATGCCGCCGCTGAGGTAGAGCAGGCCCAGGACGCCATAGACCGGACCCGCGGCACCGATATCGAGCGGGCCGGGGTGCTGGTTGACGATGCCGAGGAAGCTGTCGACGAACTCGGGCGATACGGCTGCGAGCGGGGGCAGGATGAACAGCTCGGTGAAGACGTAGCCGGTCTGCAGCCACCACGCGCCGGTGAACAGCCCGAAGGCGACGAGGCCCAGCCAGCCGGCACTGGACATCTGGCGCAGATAGAGCCCCGTCGTGCCGATGATGAAGAACAGGCACATGGCGAACTTGAGCGTGATGATCACGGCCCAGGGCGCGGTGGTGACGGAGGCAACGAAATCGGGGGGATGGATCGGCTGGATGCCGGCAAAGATCAGTCCGGCCGCAATGGCGAACGGGCCGGTCGCGCGGATGAGCGAGGCGGCGGTGATGTGATGGCTGGTGGTCATGGCAGTCTCCTCGATGCCTGGGTTGTGGTCAGTCGTTGGGGATGAGCGTCACGGCAATCAGCGTGACGCCGAGATCGCGAATGCGCTGAAGCAGGCCATGCAATGCCGCTTGGTCGGCCGTGATCCCCCGCAGCACGGTGGTGCCATCGGCGTCATGCGCCAGCGTGGGCACGCCGAGCTCGGCGGCCCAATGCTGGTCGAGATGGCCCCGGATGCGGATGTCGTAAGTGCCAGGTCGTTCGGATGCAGCGGTCATGGTGCTCCTTGCCATTCGTGGTGGCGCGAACCTGTCGTTCGCTGCAGGAGACCCTGGCGGGCGATGTGGTGAGCCCGCCTCACCACATGCGGTGAACGCAGATGGTGAGTGTGGAGAAAAATGCAGCCCCGAGGACTAGCGGCGGCCGGAACGGCTGAAAAGCTGCATTTCCTCGGCCCGACGCACGGCGGCGCGGCGACTGTTGACGCCGAGCTTGTCGAAGATGTTCCTGGTGTGCGTGCGCAGGGTGTTGAGCGAGACGGCCAGTTCACGCGCGATTTCCGGGCCGCTGAGGTCGCTGCGCAGAAGACGGAGAACGTCCGTCTCGCGCTCACTCAGGGCTTCGATGAGGTCCGGGTGTCCGGCCGCTACCTCCCGAGTCGGCGGTGCATCCTCTGCCATCAGGCGGCGCAGGAGCGCGGGCGTGGCGCCGCGCCTGACGGCGAGTTTGAACAGCGGCGACAGCGCCTCGCGGTCATCGAGGAAGGGACGCGCCAGGCTTTCGGCATCTGCCCGTTCGAGCGCTCCGCATAGCGCGTCGACGGCAGCCGCAGGTTGCCCGGCCTGCTTGTGTGCCAGAGCCTCGATGACACCCATTTCGACGACGCTCGACCAGCGATGCCCGGCGCTCGCCGCTTCCTTCAGCCTGCCGAGCAAGTCCAGCGCAGCCTGCGCCTCGCCCCGGGCCAGCAACATCCGCGCAAGGGTGAGATGCTCGAATTCCCGGGCATAACCGAGGGTGTCGTCAATGCTCACGCCGGCGCTGCGCCGCCAGGCTTCGGCCTCGCCGAGTCGCCCCAGCCTGATCTGTACGCGCGCGATCATTGCGGGGATCGGGCGGACATTGGGGAAGAAGTCGCCGACATAGCGGCGCTCGGCCTCGCGCAGCTCCTCGATCGCGTCCTGCAGATTGCCACGGACAATGTCCATCCGCGCCTGTGCCACGCGCGACCGATAGGGGTGCTGCGGCAGCCCGAGGAGATCGCCGAGCTCGAGGCACTGCGTGAGGTGATCCTGCGCCGCGGCAATGTCGCCGCGCTCCAGGTGCAGCAGGCTCAAACTTGCATGGGTGCCGGCGAGGCCGCGAACGGGCGCCTGCCTGGTCAGCGCAATGGCGTCGTCGCAGATGCGCATCGCTTCCGACAAGCGGCCCTGCGTGGCGAAAATTTCGGCGAGCGCGATGGTCGTCCCGTGTACGTCGGCAATATGGCCGGCGCTGCGCAGGCCGTTGCGGCACTCCGTCCAGTAGGCGACGGCTTCGTCAAGCGCGCCCTTCGACCATGCGACGATCCCGAGGAAGCCTCCGGCGCCGGCGCGCGCAAGATGGTCGCTCGCCGGCGCGATTTCGAGCACATGACGCGCATGGTCGGCGGCCGCGCCGAGGTCGCCGCGCACCTGGGCGAGCGCCGAGCGATAGAGTTCGACGCTGGCGCGCAGCGACCCGGTCGGATCGTGGCTTTCGAGTCCGGCCTCAGCCTCGCACAGGCGCTCCTCGATCCCCTCGAACTGACCGAGCGAGACGAGCACGCCGACATAGCCGAGCCCGAGCACCGGACGGCTGCGCACGACGGCGTCGGGTATCGACTTCATCCACGTACGGAACAGCCCCTCCTGCCGGTCCCGGCGCATCGCCGGAACGGTGCGCTCGAGCAACTCGGCCGCCCATTCATGGTCCGGCGCTGCGAGCGCATGATGAATGGCCTCCGCCCGCTCGCCACTGCGCTCGAACCATTCGCTCGCGCGCTTGTGGAGGATTGGCCGCTCCTGTTGCTGTCCGGCCGCCAAATGCGAGTTGAGAACGTCGGTAAACAGATTGTGGTAGCGGTACCACTGGCGGTGCTCATCCAGCGGAACGAGGAACAGGTTCTGCCGCTCCAGCAGCTCGAGGAGGGCGCGTGAGGTGCCCACCTGTCCTGTAACGGCATCACAAAGCGGGGCACTGATCCGGCGCAGGATGCAGGTGCTGCGCAGGAATGCCCGAACGTCCTCGGGCAAGCGCTGCAGGGCCTCCTCGACCAGGTAGTCGACGACATAGCGCCCGCTGCCGGCGAAGCCCTCTATGAAGGCAGAAGCGTCGACCCGCCCTTGCAGGGAGATGACGGCGAGCTGCAGCGCCGCGGCCCAGCCTTCGGTCCGCTGCTCGAGCGTCGACAGGTCAGCGGGCGAGAGCGCGAGCCCCATCACTCCGTTGAGATAGCTGGCGGTCTCGTCGCCGGTCATGCGCAGATCCCGGGCGCGAATCTCGACAAGCTCGCCGCGTGCGCGGAGGCGGGCGAGCGGCAGAGCCGGGTCGGCACGGGTGCTGATGATAATCCGTATGCTGGGGGGGAGGTGCTCGATGAGCGTCGCGAGTTGGGCGCCGATGTCGGGGTGCCCGACCAGATGAAGGTCGTCGAGGATGAGGACGACCGAACGGTCGAGTTCGGTCAGTTGATTGAGCAGGATGGCGATGAAGGCGTCGTCGGCAGGCGCACCTGCAAGCAGATCGGGCAAGGTTGCGCCCGTCCGCTCGAGGGCGGAGTGCAGCGCGGCGATGACATGCGACCAGAACACGGACGGCTCGTCATCGGCGTCATCGAGCGAGAGCCAGGCGACCGCCTGACCGGATTGCGGCAGGCGCGCCAGCCATTCGGCCAGCAGCGTCGTCTTGCCGAAGCCCGCGGGGGCCGAGATGAGTGTCAGCCGCGCATCCGCGCCGCGGTCGAGCAGGTCATGCAGCCGCGGCCGCGCGACCAGCCGCGACCTCGGGACGGGCACGTGGAGCTTGGTAGCGATCAGCGGCGTGGCCATGAGACCGGCACTGTTGTCTGGCCGCCAAGGCGGATTCAAGCCCGGCCCGGTGACTTATCGGGAGCCGGAGCCCGCCGTCGCCGGCGACGTGCAAAGGGGCGAGCGGAGAGGGGGAAGTGGGCGAAAGGTCAGGATCCCACTGGGTGGGCTGCGAAAATGCGTTCGACCTCGGCGTGGAGCGCCATGACGTCGGCGCGTTGGGTGCCGCGGCGGCTTTGGGCGCGGGCCAGGCGCGCCAGCGACTGCGGGGTCAGCGGGCGCGCGGCCCGGGCGGCGGCTGCGCTGGCCGCGAGATCACCCTGGCTATGGAGCGCGATGTCATAGCCGGCATCGAGCGCGGCCGTGACGCGCTCGGGCCATGTGCCCTCCAAGGCACCCATTGTCAGGCAATCCGTGATGAGCACGCCGTCATAGCCGATGCCGCGGCGGATGAGGTCGCAGACGACCGGCGAGACCGAGGCCGGCCGGTCGGGATCGATCTGGGTGAAGATCAGATGCGCCACCATCGCCCACGGGCAATCCCCGAGGGTGGCAAAGGGGCGGAAATCGGTGGCGCGGAGATCGTCAAGGGCCGCGTCCACCACGGGCTGGTCGAAATGCGGGTCGACCGTGACGCGCCCGTAGCCAGGAATATGCTTGATGACGGGCAGCACGCCGGTCTCGAGCATGGCGTCGATGACCACGCGACCCATGGCGCTGACGAGGTCGGGGTCGTCACCAAAGGCGCGCTGGCCGATGACCTCATGCGTTCCGCTGCGCGCAAGATCGATGACCGGCGTGGTCCCGCTGTCGAGGGTGAGCTCGGCCATGAGGCTGCCCATGGCGAGGCTCGACAGGCGCAGCGCACGCTTGCCCACTTCGAAATCCCTGCGGGCGAGTGCGCCGAATTCGCCCAGCGCCCGGAAGCGCGGCCAGTAGCCGTTGTCGAGGCGCTGCACGCGCCCGCCCTCCTGGTCGGTGAAGACCGGCGCGTCGGGGCGCCCGACCGCTTCGCGGAACTGCGCACAGAGCCGCCGCACCTGCTCGGGATTGTCGATATTGCGCTTGAACAGGAACAGGCCGAGCGGGTTTGCCTCGCGCAGGAACGCGATCTCGTTCGGTGTGAGGACCAGACCCGGCATGCCGAGGAAAAGCGCAAGCGGTGGGGCAGACATCAACCCGAGGAGACCCTGAATGTGCAAGTGAACACCGTCATTAGCACCAGCAGACCAGTGTGCAAGGCCGCATCGGCCGGGGCCGAGGGTTGACACCGCCGAGTCCCCGACGGTAGTCATAAGTCATCATATGATTGGAGGGGTCGATGCGGAGTGTCGCCGAACTCGAGGACCGGCTCTCCGATCCGAGCCCGGCGCTGATCGGCGATCTGGCCAAGCTCGACGGCGACATTCTCGTCCTGGGGGCAGGGGGCAAGCTTGGGCCCAGCCTCGTACGCCTCGCGCTTCGAGCGACAGCGGGAAGCAAGACGATCACCGCGGCTTCGCGCTTCGGCAGCAGGGCGCAAGCCGAAGCGCTGGCAGCGGCCGGCGCCCGCATCATCTCGACCGACATCACCGATGAGGCGGCGCTGGCCGACCTGCCCAACGTCCCGAACGTGATCTACCTCGTCGGCGCCAAGTTCGGCTCGACGGGGCAGGAAGCGAACACCTGGTACACCAATGCTTATTTGCCGGGCCGGGTGGCGGACCGCTACAGCAACAGCCGCATCGTCGCGCTCTCGACGGGCAACGTCTATGCCTTCACCCCAGTGGGGAGCGGCGGCCCGGCGGAGACGACGCCCCCTGGTCCGGTGGGCGAATATGCAATGAGCTGCCTCGGGCGCGAACGGGTGATGTCGCGCTTCGCGGCGCATAACGGTACGCCGCTGGCGCTCATCCGCCTCAACTATGCGGTCGAGATGCGCTACGGCGTTCTCGTCGATATCGCGCTCGCCGTGCACCAGGGGAGGCCCGTCGATGTGACGATGTCGGCCGTCAACGTCGTGTGGGAGGGCTATGCCAACGAGGTCGTTCTCCGGGCGCTGCGCCACGCCACGCCCGACCCTTTCGTTCTCAACGTCGCTGGGCCGGAGACGCTCTCGGTACGGGCGCTGGCGGACGAGTTCGGCAGGCTGCTCGGCAAGGACGCCGTCATCACGGGGACGGAGGCGCCGGCCGCGCTGCTCTCGAATTCCGCCAAGTGCATGCGGCTGTTCGGCTATCCCGACGTGTCACCAACCGAGCTCATGGAATGGACGGCCTCGTGGATCACCGACGGGCTGCCCTTGCTAGGGAAGCCGACGGGGTTCCAGACGCGCGACGGCAAATTCTGATGTCGCCGCTCGACATCTTCGCGGCCGGCTGTGCGATCCCGGCTCACCCGCTGGCACTGACACCCGAGCGACGGCTCGACGAGCGTCGCCAGCAGGCGGTCGGCCGCTACTATGTGGCGGCCGGAGCCGGCGGCGTTGCCGTCGGCGTACACACCACGCAATTTCCCATTCACGACAACGGCATGCTCCGACCGGTGCTCGAGATCGCGGCCGACGTGGCCCGCGAGGCCGGCCGGCCGCTGGTGATGATTGCGGGGGTCCAGGGCGAAGCCCGGCAGGCCGTGGCGGAAGCAAGACTGGCCCGTGATCTCGGTTACCATCTCGTTCTGCTCCGCCCCCAGGCCGGGAGCGACGACGACCTGATCGCCCGGGCACGGGCCGTGGGCGAGGTTCTGCCGGTGGTCGGCTTCTACCTGCAGCCGGCCGTCGGCGGTCGGGTCCTGAGCCGCGACTACTGGCGGAGATTCGCAGCGCTCGACTGCGTCGCCGGCATCAAGGTCGCGCCCTTCGACCGCTACCGCACGCTCGACGTCTTGCACGGCGTGGCGCAGTCGGGCCGCGCCGGCAAGGCGGCGCTCTATACCGGCAACGACAATTCGATCGTCTCCGACCTGCTGACGCCGTTCGATCTGCGCGTCGCCGGCAGGTCGCTGCGCCTGCGCTTCGTCGGCGGCCTGCTCGGGCAGTTTGCAGTCGGCACGAAAATGGCAGCGCAGATGGTCGCGGACGCGCATCGCGCGGCTGGAGGCGACGGCGAGCGGCTGGAGCGCCTGCTGGCACTCGACGGCCGGCTGACAGACATGAATGCGGCGCTGTTCGACACGGCCAATGGCTTCAAGGGCTGCATCGCCGGCATCAACGAGGTGCTTGCGCGACAGGGACTGCTCACCGGCAACTGGTGCCTCGAAGAGCACGAAAGGCTCTCGCCGGGGCAGGCGGAGGAGATCACCCGTGTCCTCGCCGACTATCCTGAATTGAGCGATCACGACTTCATCGCGGAGCATCGCGACGCCTGGCTGCGCTAGCGTCAGGCCAGCGCCTTTTCGGTCGCCTCCATCATCGCCAGGGGCGCGAGCAAATGCGCCCGGTCGAGCGGACCCGCGCCGGTCTCGATCATGCGGACGATCCGCGCAGCGACCGGGACCATGTAGTCGTCGGGCAGGGCAATGCGCCGGGTGAAATCAGCCTCACCCGACCGGACGGCCACCGCAAAATGCGAGCCATCGGGTCGGGGCGGCGTGAAGTGCATCGTGACCTGAGTGTCACCGAGAGCACAGGAGACGCTGGACTCTCCTGTCCGCGTCACGTTCCGCCACTCGATCCCCAGCAGTTCCTGCACCAGCTCGATCGTGTGGATGGCATAGAAAATCGGGCCCCCATGGTCGTTGTCGCGGTACCAGGTGCCGGTCGCCTCGACCGAGAAAGGGGCCACGAGATAGGCGAGCCGCGCCTTGAGGAGATGCGTATCCTCCTGCCAGCGCAGCGCGCTCGCCGAGCATATTGGGACTCGCGCCCCGGCGGCGGCATCCACAATGGCCCGTCCGTCGGCGAGGCTGTTGGCAAGCGGCTTGTCGATGAACACCGGCTTGCCTGCTTCGATCGCCGCGATGGCGTGATCGTGGTGCAGCCCGCCGTCGCGGCAGCCCACGATGACGGCGTCGACCCCCGCGACCAGATCTGCCAGCGAGCGCTGCGCTGCGGCCTCCGGGTGCCACGCCGCCAGCTCGGCAACGCGGTTTCCATCACCGTCATGGCTCCAGAACGCTGTCACAGTGCTGTCGCCGAAAATGTGCCACGCATTGAAAATCCGCAGGAAATCGTCGGCATGGCTGCTGTCGATTCCGGCTAATCCAAATCGTATCGCCACTGCTGAATCCGCTTGACGCTCAGGGGGTCGGCTGACACATTAGTCATAAGTCATCATATGTTCTTAGACAACGTCTACCTGTCCATCTCGCCATCAGATAAGGAAGAACTTCGATGCGTCGCCTCCCATCCAAAATGCTTTTGCTATCGACCGCGATGCTCGCGGTGACTGTCGCCGCCCTCCCAGCCTTCGCACAAGACAAGGCCCAGGTCAGCGTGCTGATGATCGGATATCCCGACGAGGACAGCACCGATGCGGTGACCGGAACCGTCTCGCCGGGGATCGGCCAACTGGAGGCGGCCTTCGAGGCCGCCAATCCGAACATCGACCTGGTGATCACCAACATTCCGTGGGGCGAGGGCGCAACCGGCTATGCACCCAAGACCGAGGCGATGATCCAGGCCAAGGAGTCCTGCCTCTATGAAATGCCGGGCGTTGCCTCCTTCGCGCGGCGTGGCGAGCTGGTCGATCTCTCCAAGCTCATCGAGAACGACCCCAGCTTCGAGAATCTGTGGGGGCCGCAGCTGACGACATTGCGCATGTGGGGGCCGGACAATCCGCAGGGGCTCTACTACATTCCCAACAACACCGGAGAACGGGTCATCCACTGGGATGCGGTGCTGTTCGATCATTACGGCGTGGAGCCGCTCTCGAAGAATCCGACGCTCGACGAGATCGCGGAGAAGGCCAAGGCGCTTACCGGCACCGATCCGGTAACCGGCGAGCAGACCTATGGCTACTGGTACCAGGGAAAATATGCCGTCTGGCAGTTCCTCACCATCGCCCATGCGCTCGGCGCCAATTGGGGATCGGTCGGCGAAGACGGCAAGATGACCATCAACTGGGATACGCCCGAATATCTCAAGGCGCTTGAGTGGTTCGTCGATATGTCGAAATATGCGCCTGCCGGTGCACTCGCGAGCGACTCGATGCCGGAAGGATTCCTGTCGGACGACAACGTCGTGGCCATCATCCCCGAGGGTGAGCAGGGCTATTTCATCCAGCCGCTGATCGCCAATCCGGACCTGCAGGCGCGCTACCGCTCCTCGTTCAACCTGCGCGGCGCCGACGGCATCGGCGGCCTCAACACCGTGTCGCCGCTGGCGATGGCGGCAAGCTGCGAGGACAAGGAAGCCGGCTGGACTGCGCTCAAGTGGCTCGCCGGCAGCGCCGAATCGCAGCGCTACTATTTTGAGTCGAACGGCCGCCTGCCGACCTCGAGCCTCGGAGCCGAAGCCCTACCGGCGATTGCGTCGTTCCCCGATGGCGACGTCGTCCTCACTCAGCCGCAATATGCCGAAGCGCCTTACCCATGGGCGTCGACGCAGCCCCGCTGGGCCATGCAGACGGCGCTGGAGGCGGCACTCGCCGGTACGCTTTCGCCGGCCGACGCCCTCAAGCAGGCGCAGGCCGAGACCGACGCCTGGCTGGCCGAGCAGCAATAATGCCGCGAGGGCCGGGACCGAAGATTGCACATCAAGGTTCCGGCCCCCGCCGCAAGACGCTGGCCGACGCGTTTCGCGGCACGTTCACCTGGTACTCGTTTCTCGCCGCGCCGCTGCTGCTGATCCTCGTCTTCATCGGCTATCCGACATTCCTGTCGTTCCAGCGCAGCCTGTTCACCGAGACGCCGACCGGCGACGAATTCGCCGGTCTTTACCATTTCCAGCGCCTGCTTGGCTCGAACCTGTTCTGGGGTGCGCTCGGCAACACGGTGCTGCTCGGCGTCGCCTTCCTTGTTATCGTCATTCCACTGGCGACGATCTTCGCCTCGATGCTCAACCGCATCCGCCACGGCTCGACACCCCTCAAGGTGATCTATTTCCTGCCCCAGCTCACCTCGTCGGTCGCCATTGCGATCATGTTCAACTACGTCTTCCAGCCGGATTGGGGCCTGCTCAACGGCACGCTGCGCGGTGTCGGCGTCGACAGCGCGCCGCTGTGGCTCGCCGATCCGCGCCTCAGCCTCACCGGATCGCGGGCCGCCGTGACGCTGCTCGCGGTGTGGGCGGGGCTCGGCTATTTCATCATCGTGACGCTGGCGGGCCTGCAGTCGATTCCCAACGATCTCTACGACGCTGCCGCGATCGATGGCGCGAGCCCGCTGCAGGCCTGGTTCTACATCACGCTGCCGAGCCTGAGGCCTACCTTCATCTTCCTCATCATGACCGGCGCCATCGACGCGCTGTCGCGCTTTGCGGATTTGTGGACATTGGGCGGCCCGGGAGGGTCGCCCGCCCGCTCGCTGCAATCGGTGGTGATGTTCATCTTCCAGCAGGGCTTCGAGAACAGCGATTTCTCGCTCGCAGCGGCCGCCGCGGTGATGCTGTTCATCTTCGTGCTGATCCTCACCGCCATTGCGTTCTGGGGTTTCCTGCGGCGCGAATTCACGGCGATCCGCTGATGGTGGCCGTGTCAGAAGAAGTACTGGCGGTAGCGAACGCGAAAGCCAAGCTCGCGGCACGGGACTGGCGCTCGCAACTCGCGATGGGCGTTGTGCTCGTCATCGGCGCCGTGATCATGCTGGCGCCGTTTCTGTGGATGGTCGCAACCTCGCTGTCGCGCAAGGCCAACTCTTCGATGCCGCGCACCCCCAGCTTCTGGCCGCCGGACGCGTCGCTGTTCAACTACTACGTCGCCACCGCGAACCTGCCGATCGGGCGGCTCTACGCCAACAGCCTGATCGTCGTGGGGCTCACCACGATCGGCTACCTCTTCTTCTCCTCGATCGCCGGATATGCCTTCGCCAAGGGGCGCTTTCCCGGCAAGTCGGTGCTGTTCATCGTCTTTCTCGCAACGCTCTTCATCCCGTTCGAAACGCGCATGATCCAGCTCTATCTGTTCATGGGCGATCTGCACCTGACCAACACCTATCCGGCGCTGATCCTGCCTTTCCTCGCCGGCGGATTCGGCACCTTCCTGATGCGTCAGACGATCTCCACGATCCCCGACGAGCTCATCGAAGCCGCGCGGATCGATGGCGCCTCGGAACTGCGCATCTTCCTGCGGATCGTGCTGCCGCTGTGCAAGCCCACGCTGGCGACGCTCGCCATCCTCAACATCATCTGGCGCTGGAACGATGTTTTGTGGCCGCTGCTGGTGACGTCGGACCGAAACATGTACACGGTGACCCAGGGTCTCGCCCTGGCCGGGCGCTCGCAGGGCGTCTACACCGGCGTTGCCCTCGCCACGGCGGTGATGGCGATCCTGCCGGTGGTCGTCGCCTACCTGTTTCTCCAGCGTTATGTGATCCGCAGCGTCGTGTCGAGCGGGGTGAAGGGGTGAGCCCCGCAGTTTGCCGGGGACGGCCCGGCCCGCCGCATGGACATAAGACGACTAATGCTTATGGTGACCTCAGTTCTTCTCTTCGAGTTTCCTGATGGTGATCGTTCGTACCCGCCCCTTGCTGCCCGATGTCGTCCGTTCGGAGTTGCGCAAGGCGATCATTGCCGGGGAGTTTCCACCCGGCTCCAAGCTGCCCAATGAGGAAACGCTGTGCCAGCGCTTCGCGGTAAGCCGCATCACCTTGCGCGAGGCGGTGCGCGGCCTGATTGAGGACGGCTATGTCGTCCGCAGGCAGGGCGCCGGAACTTTCGTCACCTCCGGGCCGGCGCTGCGCAATTCGCTCGACACCAATTTCAGCTACAGCGAGTACCTCGAAAGCACGGGCCTCAAGGCGTCCAAGAAAGTGCTCGATGCCGAGCGGATCGAGGCCGAGGGCGAGATAGCAACCGACCTCAAGCTCTCGTCCGGCGACAACGTCGTGGTCGTGCGGCGCGTGCGCATCGCAGGCAAGCGTCCCGCGATCTTCTCCATCGACGCCCTGCCCGGTGACATCGTCGACGCAAGACGCGACCTCAAGGCCTTCTCGGGCTCGCTCTACCGACTGCTGGCGTCGCGTGGCCATGACGTCGATCATGCCCGTACCGTCATCACGCCGGTGGTCGCCACCAAGGAGATCGCCGGCATCCTCAAGGTGCCAACCGGGACGCCGCTGCAGCATCTGCGGCAGATCGACTACAGCTCGGCCGGCCGCCCCGTGATGCGTTCGCTCGAATGGCATGTGCCTTCGGTGATCGAACTCAGGGTATACCGGCGCGGGCCTGGGCCGCTGCATGCATAGACACCGGATGGTCCCCTCGATATCATAAGTCGTCATATGAATTGAGGTTGTGCTTTGGCCGACACGCTCTCGCTTTCTCCGCCGCGCCGGATCGTCGAGGACATGGCCTGGTGCTGGTGGACGAGGCCGCGGGCGACGCGGATCGGCGATACCGTCTATCTTGCCGCAATGGACCACAAGGGCGGCATGATTGCCGTGACCTACGACGCCAGGACGGGCGCGCAGCAGCGGGCGAGGCTAGCCGAGTTCGAGGACGACGACCACAACAATCCGGCGCTGCTCGCGAAGCCGGGTCGGCCGCTGGTCTGCTTTTATTCGCGCCATGATGCGGAGGAGGGGTTGCGCTATCGCATCTCGACCGCGCCGCTTTCGGTGGGCGCATGGGAGCCTGAGCGGATCCTGAGCTTCGGCGGATCGACGACCTACGCACAGGTCCACGCGGTCGGCGATGAACTGCATCTGTTCACCCGAGTGGACGAGACTCGATGGGGCTGGCGGCGGTCGCTGGACTGGGCCCAGACCTGGGAGGCGCCGCGCGATTTCCTCAGCTTCGACACCGACCAGCAGGTCTATATGGCGACGGCGCTGCTGGCCGACGGCCGCACCATGCGTGTCGCTGTTTCCGGGCACCCCAAGCAGTACGAGCAGAAACCGCTGCACGACGTGTGGGCCTGCACCGTCGATCTGGTGACCGGCGACGTCACGTTGCCCTCAACCGGCCGCAACATCGGCAATCTCAGGACCGGCGCACAGATGCCGCTCGACTACCCGACGCTCGAACTGGTGCAGAAGACGCCGGCGGATCGCACGGTCAACCTGTTCGATGTCGGCAGCGGTCCGGTGTTCGAGATCGGCTATGTCTCGAAGATCAGGGACGATCAGACGACGCGCGACGGCTGGCATCATGTTGCATCCCTTCGCGACGGGGCCTGGACGGTCGAACATGTCGCGCCGACGGGCCGCAAATTCGGCTACATCGACGCGGGGCTCTATGTCGGGAGCATCGCCTTTCCCGAGCGCGCCCCATCCGGCCAGCTCTTCTTGACGCGCGAGGCGGAAGGCCGCTGGCTGTTCGAGTTCTGGCGGCGCGACGCCGATGGGCGCTGGACGGGGACGCCCCTGTGCGCTCCGGGCTCGCAGCGGCTGGCGCGGCCGTGGCCGGTAAGCCCGCCGGCGCCCGACCTCGCGGCCGTGGCGCTGGCGCTCGAGCGCTACGCCGACGACAGCTACTATGGCTCGCTGTCGCATCTGATTGGGGTGGCGCCGCCGGTAGAGTTCGAGCCGTGACCATCGGGTTCGGGGTCGTCGGCTGCGGCTGGGCCGCGAGTGAGATCGCCCGGGTCGTGGCGGACCTGCCGGATGCCGCGGTCCGCTGCTGCCATGACAGCGATCCGGCCCGCGCCGCCGCCTTCGCCGAACGAACCGCGGCGCGCGTTGCGCCGAATGCGCCGGCGGTGGTCGATGCGCCCGATGTCGATCTGGTCTATGTCGGCCTGCCACACGCCCTTCTGGCCGGTGCCGTCGAGGCAGCGCTCAATCAGGGCCGACATGTGCTCGCCGAAAAGCCGTTGTCGCTCGATCCCTCCGAGGCGCGGCGGCTCGGGGCATTGGCGCGGGGCCGGGGACTTGCCCTCGCCGTGTTCTTCGAGTTGCGCCGTGCCGGAACGGTCGAGCAGGGACGGCGGCTTGTGATGGAGGGCGCAATCGGAGCGCCGAAACTGGTTCGCGTGCGCACTCTCATCGACAAGCGCGACGACTATTGGGGGCTGCCGGGCGCCCCGAACTGGCGCGGGCAACGCGCCCTGGCCGGCGGCGGCGTGCTGCTGATGAACACAATCCATCAGCTCGATACGCTGCGCTACATCACCGGCGCGACCTTTGTCTCGGCGATGGGCGATATCGCAGCGGTGCGGGCTCCGGTGGACGTGGAGGATGCCGGCAGCGCGACGCTGCGGATGAGTAACGGGGCGCTGGTCAATCTCGTCGCCAGCGCGCACAGCCCCGGCGCCACCCGTGAGGAAACGATCGAGCTCGAGGGCGCGGAGGGCCGGCTCGACCTGCCCGACCCGTTCGGCACGGCACCGATCCGGCTCTATCGGCGGGGGGAGGGAGCATGGCGCGATGTTGCGGTCGCGCGGCCCGACAGCCACCGCGCGATGCTGCTCGACGTGCTGGCGGCCGTGCGCAGCGGCGGCCCTGTACCGGCTGGAGCCGAGGACGCCGCAGCGGCCGTGGAAGCGGTGCAGGCGATCTATCACTCCGCCGCCGAGCGCCGCGTCGTCGACATCGCGTCATCCATCGCGGGCCAATAGGGATCGAGCGCGGCGAACGCGTCGCGGTAGAACCGGTAGGATCGGTCGTAGGCCTCGCGGCGCGATTGTTCCGGGGTGATGAGCGGCAGGTCGCATGCTCTGCGCCGGATGGCCTCGGCGAGCGTGGGCGCAATACCGGCGGCGACCGCCGCGATCAGGGCGGCACCAAGTGCCGAAGCATCGGCTACGTCCTGGATCTCGACCGGGCGCCCTGTGACATCGGCCTTGATTCCACACCACAGGCGGCTTTGCGCACCGCCTCCCATCAGCCGCAGGCGATCGGTGGCCGCACCAAGCGCGGCGAGCCGCTCGACAACGTCGCGCACCGCAAAAGCGGTCCCCTCGAGCACCGCCCGCACCATGTGTCGGCGCTCGTGCCCCGCCGCCAATCCGATGAAGCTGCCGCGCGCTGCCGGGTTCCAGCGCGGCGCCATCGCGCCTGTGAGGGCAGGGATGAACACGAGCCCATCGCAGCCGGGCGGCGCCTGTTCCGCCAACGCCATGAACTCGGTATCGGACGCGCAGCCGAGCAGCGCAGAGGCCCACCGCACGGCGCCGCCGCAGAGCCAGCCGGGATTGCCCAGATGATAGAAGCCGCCGGGAAAGGCATGTGTTTCGACAAGGCGCTCGCCGTCCACGAGGAGCCTGTCGGACAAGGTTGCCACGGCCTCGGCAGTGCCCAGAGAGACGGCGACGAGGCCGGGCGAGCCCACGCCGCAACCGACGAGATTGCCGAAATCGTCGCCGGTGCCGATGGCCACGGGGGTGCCCGGCAGCAATCCGGTCAGGTCCGCACCATGGAGCGTCAACCCGCCGCAGACATCGCATTCATTGCCAAGGGCAGGAAGCTCCACCGGCGACACACCGAACATCTCGAGAAGAACGGCGTCCCAGTCGTGCGCGTCGAGGCTATAGAGCATCGTCGTCGAGGCCAGTGAGTGGGAGATGTGCGCGCGGCCGGTGAGGCCGCTCACCACAAAGCTGACCGGCTGGTGCCAGAGGCAGGCGCCGGACAGGCCGTTCTGCTTCATCCAGGCGATCTTGGCCGCCATGTGCGTGGGATCGCAGACCAGTCCGCTATGAGCGGAAACGGTGCCGTGCTCGACACAGGCTGTAACGGAGGTGGCCCGCCGGTCCATCCAGATGATGGCATCGGACAGGGCGTTACCCCGGGCGTCGACAGGCACGCATCCATCGAGCTGGCCGCTGATGGCCACGGCGGCGATATCGGCGGGCGGCATGCGGGCTTGCACCAGCGCATCGGTGATGGCGGGACGGAGCGCCGCGAGCCAGTGGCCGGTGTGCTGCTCGGCCCAGCCGGGCCGCGGCTGCGCATAGGTATAGGCCTGCATTCCCGTACCGCGCACGGCGAGGCCGTCATCGAGGATGATGGCCTTGAGGCTCTGGGTGCCGATGTCGAGACCCAGAACCGGCATCGGCTGCTAGCCCACCCGGCAGTCGGCAAGGACGTCGCTCAATTGCGACAGCAGCGATCCCTTGCGCGGGCTGTACGAGCCGTCGAACACCGCAGTGCCGATGGTGAAGGCGTCGGCGCCGGCGTCGGCGACCGCGCGGATGTGCGCGGCCGAGGCAATCGAGCCGGCCACGATCAAATAACCGTCGCCCAACCCGCGGCGGGCGGCGCGGATGAGGTCGAGCGGATCGGCTTCGGTGGCGCGATAGGCAAGCAGATCGGCGCCGGCACAGCCGGCGGCGCGGAAGGCCTGGCAGTGGCTGGTGACATCGGTGATCCGGCCGGCGAGCCGGGTGGGGTGGCCCGAGGGGAAGCCGGGGAAAGGGTAGTAGGCCGTCTGCGTGCCATCGAGAATTTCGCGCACCCGCGGAACATCGGTGCCGCCCAGCAGGCGATCGATGCCGAGCTCGCGCGCGACGCGCGCCGAGTTGAGACAGGCTTCCGGCGTTTCCGATACGACCTCCATGTAGGAGATGGCTCCAAGCGCCCGGATACGATCGGCCAGAGTATGCAGCACCGCGGGCTCGACGCCTACATCCTTGAACCCGATATGCCTGAGGCCAAGCGGCGCGATCTGCGCGAGGACGTCGATGCAATCCTCGACGGTCTTGTCGCCACGGGTCAGCATGAAGATGAAGTCCACGCGAATTTCCCCTCAGACGGTTGGAACGAGCTCATCGAGCCGGCCCGAGGCGGCCAAGACATCGAGAACGGTGAAGCGGTTGCGGATTTCGCGCGCGTGCCGGAGGGCGGCTTCGTAGAAGGGGCGCTCGAGGTGGATGTCCTCCGGCCTGAGCGGCGCCCCGGCGGCGGCGAGCACCCCGTGCAGGCGGGACGGAGGCAGGTGCACGGCCGCAAGCTCCCGCGCAATCGCGGCCCATTTGCCCGCAACGATCTCGTTGAGCGCATCCGCCCGCGCGCGACCGATGGCCTTGGCCTCGATTTCCGGAACGATCGACGACGCACGATCGGCGCCGAAACGATCGGTCACGTCCTGCGCGCGTACATGGCAGGGTTCGAAATGGGGCGGCCCATCGAGCAGGGCGTCATGCAACCGCGCAATCGACAACGTCGCCACGCCCACCTGCTCGCCATGAAAGGCAGCCGGACGTGCGGTGGGGGCAAGCATGTCGATATAGTGGCTGACGAGATGTTCGGCCTGGCTCGCCGCCGCGCTGGAGCCGACGATAGCCGTGCCCAGGCCCGACAGCACCAGCGTTCGCACCAGCACGCGCATCGCCTCCCGGTCGCCGGCGACGAGAGCGTCCGCGACCTCGATAAGGCGCGGTTCCTCGTCGGCCAGCAGGTCGTAGGGCAGTCGCCTGTAGGGCGTCCCGAGCAGCAGATGCGACAGCAGCCAATCGACCTGTGCCGTCGTCCGGCAGATGCTGTCCCCCAGCCCCGCCCGGATCATCCGGTGCGGCGCTGCGGCGAGAACTTCGAGGTCGAAGAAGGCCCCGGCCGGCGCCTGTGCGGGCAGCGTCAGCTTGTGCCCGTGCTGCGTGATCGATGCGGTCAAAGACGTGTAGCCGTTCATCGACGGCGCCGTTGCAAACACGGCATAGGGCTTGCCGTCGAGCGCGCTGGCATACTTGGTCAGGTCGTTGATCGTGCCCGATCCGACGGCGATGAGGGCGTCGCATGCGGAGGTCGCCTGCCGTATCGTTGCGACCGTTTCGTCGTCGGCCGCAGGCGTGCCCGGCAGGATGATGGCGGTACTATCGAACGCGCCGCCCAGCGCCCGCTCCGTGCGAGCCCCGAGGGCCGCATGCGTCTGCGCGTCGCTGATGAGCCCCAGGCGCCGCCCGAAGCCCAACCCGGTGATCAGCGCGGACTCGGCGCCGGCCAGCGTGTCCTCAATGACGATGCTGCGGGTCTCGACGACGACGGCGGCGCCGGTTTCGCCGTCGACATAGCGGCCGGCCAGCAGAGCCTCGATCGCGTCGTCCGGCTCGGCCGATGGTTGCGGATCCGTAAGCATCGGGCGCCCGCCACCCATGGTGATATCGTGTTGCACTGGCTCAAAGTGATAAGTCGTATGATGACTTGTTGTAGCGGAGTCTTTTGGCCTCCGCAAGCTGGAGCCGTCAGGTGCGGGCGCGGAGCAAATGCGCGGTGAGCTCGGCGAAACCGTGGGCCGCGCGCGAGGGCGTGACGAAGCCGGGAAGCGCCGAAATGCGGCTTGCGAAGTCGCTCACATTGGCGACGCCAACGGCATTCGGAAAGAAGCCGAACATCGGCGCATCGTTGGGGCTGTCGCCGACAAACACGATCCGGCTCCGATCGGCTCCCGCTCCGTCGATGCCGAAGGTATCGCGCAGGAGGGCAAGGCTGGTGGTGAGTTTGTCGTGCGTACCGTACCAGGCATTGACATGGATCGAGGACACCTTCGCCGTCGCGCCCGCCTCCTCGAACATCGCAACGATCCTGTCGATCGCCGCCGGGGGCAGGGGAGTGACGTCCTCGGCAAAGTCGATCGCCATGTCGACGGCGCGATAGCCCTGATCGGCCGCAATCGCCGTCCCGGGAACGTCCCGCAGCACTTTCTCGGCTGTGCGCTCCAGCCGTGTCCTGTCCGCGAGCCGCGCGGTTTCGGGCCGCGCGAAGTGCCGATGCATCCGCCGTGCCTCGTCGTCGTAGCGGAACCAGAAGGCGCCGTTTTCGCCCACCACCGCATCTACCGGCCATTGCCGCGCAATCAGATCGCACCATCCCGCCGGCCGGCCCGTCACCGGGATCACGAGCAGCCCGGCCTCATGCAGCCGCTCCAGCGCCGCATAGGCAATGGCAGGCAGCCGCCCGGCTCCGGTCAGCGTGTCGTCGATGTCGGTGAGGACGGCAAGGATGTTGCGCGCGTCGGCAGGCGCGAATTGTTCCAATGGCAGCATGCTGGATTCCGGTCGTATGACCACTTGTGACTAGCGAAGGATCGGATGCCTGAAAAGCCCCGCGCTCCTGCGGCCGAAGCAAAAACGCCCCGGCGAAGAACCGGGGCGCTTGTCGATTGCCGGAGCGGCCAGCCTCTCCTACTTCATCAGGCCCGGCGAGACGGAGCCCTGCAACTGGCGCTGGAAGATGACATAGGTGATCAAGACCGGCAGCACCGTGATCACCACCGCCGCGAACAGCGCCCCGAAATTGACCGAGTAGCCCGCCTGCGACGCGAACGACGCCATGCCCTGCGACAGCACGTAGTTCTTGGAGTTGGTGTTCAGCGCGATCGGCAGCAGGAACTGGTTCCACAGTCCCAGGAAGTTGAAGATCGCGACCGAGGCTATCCCCGGCTTCGCCATGGGCAGCATGATCTGGAAGAAGATTCGCCACGGCCCGCAGCCGTCGAGCGCCGCAGCTTCGGCCACTTCCTGCGGCAGCGTCTTGAAGAACGCATAGAGGAAGAACACCGTGAATGGCAGCGCGAACGCGACATAGACGATGATCAGTCCGGGCAGCGTGTTGAGGATGCCGAAATTCCGCAGCGTCAGGAACAGCGGCACGACCGCGAGGAAGATCGGGAAGGTCAGCCCGGCCAGCATCAGATAGTAGATGATCTGGCTGCCCTTGAACTGATAGCGCGCGAGATAATAGGCGCACATTGCGCCGAGCAGCATGACGATGACGAGCGCACTGCCGACGACGATCACCGTGTTGAAGAAGTAGTTGCCGATGCTCGCCGTGGTCCACGCCGAGACGTAATTTTCGAAGTTGAGGCTGGTCGGCAGCGAGAAGGGCGATCCGAAGATCTGCTGCGTCGTCTTGAACGACGACATCAGCACCCACAGGAGCGGCGCGCAGATGATGACCACCCAGATGATCAGCGCCGTATGGGCGATGGTGGCGACCATCCGGTCGGTGAAGAAGGCCGGCTTCGACGACCGTGCGATACGCGGCGGCCGCGATGAGACGCCGGTTCCGCTGAGCGGCGCGCCGGAGCGCAGCGATTCGACGGCCGCGCGGACGTCGGCGTCGCTCATCGCGGACTTGCCGGTGTTTACCTTGGGCTTGCGCTCGCCGGTCAGCCAGAAGACGAGGAAGACGATCGCGGCGAAGGTGAGGGTGATGATGGCCAGCGTCGCGCCCATGGAGGTCGCGTAGCCGAACTTGCCCTTCTTGAAAGCGGTGTTGAGCAAATGCTGCGAAATCACGATCGTCGAATTGTTCGGGCCGCCGACGGGGTTCAGCGCCTGCATGTAGACAAAGGCGTCGAGCGCAAGGATGCCGATATAGATATAGGCCGTCCGGATCGTGTCGCGGATCATCGGCACGGTGACGCTGATGGCGGTGCGGAAGCGACCGGCGCCATCTACACGCGCGGCTTCGTAGACTTCCGACGGAATGCCTTTGATGGCCGCGATGAACAGCACCATGTAGAAGCCGACCAGCGACCAGGCGATCACGAACATCGAGGCGCCCATCGCAGTGCGTTCGCTGCCGAGCCAGGCGAAGGACTGGAAGAAGTCGAAGCCGAGCGCCGTGAGGACGCCGTTGAGCAGGCCGTTGGAGGGGTCGTACACCTGGGCCCACAGAATGCCGATGACGATGGCGGGCACGGTGTAGGGGAAGAACGAGATGATGCGGTAGATGCTGGAGTGCTTGAGCCCGGCCACCTGGCCGCGGCTCACGCCACCGACGGTGACGAGCGTCGCCAGCGTCAGCGACAGAATGATCACCAGTGGCGGCAGGACCACGACCAGCACAATGCTGTTCATCACAGCCTTGATGAAGACCGGGTCCTGCGTCAGTGCCACGTAGTTGTCGAGCCCCACGAAGTTCATCGACTTCGAGAAGCCCGACCAATCGGTGAGCGAATAGTAGAAGGCCTGCACGAACGGCAAGATCACGAAGATCACATAGATCGCGAGCGGAAGCCCCAGGAACACCAGCGTGAAGCTGATGTTCTCGAGGTTCGGCATCGCCCACCGCCGCTTGGCGGTGGACGCTCCTGCCATCGTGCTTGCCGTCACTCTACCACGACCTTTTCGACAGACGGATCGTTGTAGACCCTATCGGTGATGTCCTGCAACGCGGCGGTGAAGGTCGCCACGTCCATCTGGCCGTCGAGGAAGCTGTTCCATACCACGAGCTCGTCGCGGTTGGTGCCGTAGAGATCGAACGAGTTCCAGGTGAACACGTCCTGGCCGGCATCGGCCAGCAGCTTGCTCTGCGAGACCAGAGCGGTCGAGCCGAAACCGTCGGCCGGCACAGTGTCCCGGACGATGGTGGGCGCGAGCTTGGTCTTGGCGAAGTTGGTCGCCGCTTCCTTGGAGAGCATCGTGC
>CAZASR010000011.1:0-40695 GCA_964487765.1 uncultured Devosia sp.
TTCGCCGCGAGGAGGGAGAGGGGTGACTGCGGGTTCCCGGAAGTTGGCTATGGAGTAGGGGCGCTGAGTTCGCCTTTTCCCTCCTCGACCGCAGGTCGGGGAGGGGGAGCGCGTAGCGGTGGGTGGGGCTGGCCCTGGAACTGTTCGCGCGGCTCAGTCCGATGGGTGGCCGGGTCTTTGCCCGGTCGTGGCGGACGGGTTGCGCAAGGTGAGGGCTGGGTCCCAGCTGCGCTGGGATGACCGTGGTGGGTGGGCGAGTGACGGGATGGCCGCGAGGGCGGCGCGGCATGCGGTGGGGCCCGGATTGCTCCGGGCCCTGAATTGTCACTCCGCCGCCTGGCGGTTGCCGTCCTCGTCGTTGGCGGGCTTGGGCGGCGGCGCGAGGGGGAGGGCGGCGGGAGCCGTGTCCTCGGGGACTTCGACGACGTCGCCCGTCGGCGTCACGGCGGTGGCGCGGCGGCGGAAGATCATGCCGAAGATGCGGCCCGGCAGGTGCCACAGGCCCAGGAAGAAGCGGGCGACCTGGTGGCCCGCGACCTTGGGCGCGACGATCATCACGGGGACCATCACGAGCGTCAGGGCAGTCGACACGAACAGTCCCGACACCAAGGCGGCGCTGAGGTGGATGAACCACGAGCCGGCGATGCCGCTGATGACGATCTCGCGGCGGATGAAGTCGAACTCGACATTGAGTGCCATCGGGATGACGCCCAGGGCCGTCACCGTGGCGGTGAGCAGCACGGGGCGGACACGCTGGCTCATGGTGATCAGCATCGCCTTGATCGGCTCGACGCCGTCGTCGCGTGTATAGTGGTTGTAGGTGTCGGTCAGAACGATGCCGTTCTTCACCACGATACCCGCGAGCGCCACGATGCCGAGACCGGTCATGATCGCCGAGAACGACATTCCAGTGACCATGAGGCCGAGGAACACGCCGGCGAGCGACATGACGACGGTCGAGATGGTGACGAGCACCTGCCAGAACGAATTGTATTCGAGCAGCAGGATGAAGAAGATCAGGAACATCGCCATGCCGAAGGCCGTGACGATGAAGGCGTTGGTATCGCCGATCTGCTCTTCCGCACCCCCAAAGGCGAGGGTCGTGGTCGAGGGGATGGCTCCCGCCTGCACCTGCTCGTCCCACCACGCCTTGACCTGCGCGACCTTGGCATCGGCCGTGATCGCATTGCCCTGGTCGTCCGCAGGCAGGAGGTTGGCCGCAACGGGCATCGCATAGACGCCGTTGCGACGGGTGAGGTTGGGCACTTTCGGCACGGCCGTGCGCTCGATGAAATTGCTCACCGGCACGAGGCCCTGCTGCGTCGCGATCCTGAGCGAATCGAGGGCGTCGAAGGTGCGTTCCTGCCTGGGCAGGCGGACCCGGATGTCGAGCTCGTCGGTCGCATCGTCCGGACGGTAGGAGCCGATCCGCACGCCACCGGTGACGAGCTGCACATAGGGGCTGAGCTCGCGCACGCCGATGCCGTATTTGGCGGCGGCCACCCGGTCGATGGTGATCTGCCAGTCGATGCCGGGCGAGGGCCGGCCATCCTCGACGTCGATGGTGCCACCCAGATCGTGCTCGACGAAATCGCGCACCTTGGCGACCACCGGCAGGAGGTCCGAATAGACGGTACTTTCGACGCGCAGATTGATGGCCTTGCCGGCCGGCGGACCATTCTCCTGCGCCGCGATCTGCACGTCGAGACCCGGAATGTCTTTCACCGCTTCCCGGATGTCGGCGAAGATCTTGGCCGCCGGGACGCGCTCGTTCCACGGCATCAACTGCAGGTTGAAGCTGCCGATAGTATCGGGTGGGGCAGCACCGCCGAAGGCGCTGCCGCCGCCGAAGGCCATCACCGAATCCTGGATGCCCTGGACGTTGAGGATCTTCGCCTCGACTTCCTCGAGCAGGTCACGCACCTCGACCGGCGAATAATTGCCGCGCGCGATGACGTTCACCGTGCCGTATTCGGGCTCGGAAGCGGGGAAGGCTTCGGAGGGCACGCCCGCATTGCCGTAGGCGATGAAGATCGCGACCACGATGGCAAAGCCGATCGGCAGGGTGACGAGCGGATAGTGCAGCAGCCGCGACATGACGCGGACATAGATGCCGGTGAGTCCGCCGACTTTCTTCATGTCGAACTTGTCGGGATACATCACCACGTCGGCCTTGGCTTTTTCGACCGGATCGACATGCGTCTTGGCGATGAATGAGCCGATGATCGGCATGAACACCAGCGCCGACAGCAGCGAGGCACACATCACCACGATCACGATCGTGGGCAGGTAGCTCATGAACTTGCCGATGATGCCCGGCCAGAAGAGCAGGGGAATGAAGGCGCCCAGCGTGGTGAAGGTGGCCGCCACCACGGGCACGAACATCTTGCGTGCCGCAAGGATGAAGGCTTCCTTCTTGCTCACCCCCTCCTGCAGCTTTCGCTCGGCATATTCGACGACCACTATGGGGTCGTCGACGAGCACGCCGACGGCCAGCACGAGCCCGAACATGATCATCATGTTGATGGTCATGCCCAGCATGTTCACCACGAGGAAGGCGATCATGAAGGAGATCGGGATCGAAAAGCCGATCATGATCGCGGCGCGCCAGCCCAGGGTTGCAACGCAGGTGATCAGCACCAGCGCCACGGCGGTGAGCACGGCGGCTTCGAGCGAGCGGAAAAGCTGCTTGGTGCTCTCGGCCTGATCGAGCAGGAAGGAATGCTGGACGCCCTGCGGCCAGTCGGCGGTGACCTCGGTCGACACGCGCCGGACCTCGTCCGACACGGTGATGACATTGGTGCCGAGCTTCTTGATGACGCCCAGCGTGATGGCGGGCGAGCCGTTGACGTTGGAGTAGCTTGTTGCGTCCTCGAAGGTGCGGGTGATGGTCGCCACGTCGCCGAAAGTGACGACCGTATCGCCCACCGTCTTGAGCGGCAGGTTGTAAACGTCCTCGGCGGTGGTGATCAGGCCCGGGACCTCGACGTTGAACGAGCCCTGCCCGGTGTCGAGCGTGCCGCCCGCAACCACCATGTTGTTCTTGGCGAGAGCGTCGAAGAGCTGGCTGGCCGTGAGGTTGTAGGCATCGAGCCGGTTGAGGTCGATGGTGACCTCGAGCACCTCGTCGCGTGACCCCGAGATGGAGACGGACTGGACGTCCGGCAGCTTCTCGAGCTCGTCCTGCAGCTTCTTGGCGTGCTGCACGAGAGTGCGCTCGGGCACGTCGCCATAGACCGCCACATTGATCGAGGGGATGCCGGAGAAGGAAATCTCGGTGACGGTCGGCGTCGTGGCGTCGGTGGGCAGTTCGCCCGTCACGCCATCGATGGCCGCGCGAATGTCCTGCAGGGCCTTGTCGCCATCGACATTGACGTCGAACTCGAGGAACACCGAGGCATGGCCGGTGGTCGAGGTGGTCGTGTAGTTGACGAGCCCGTCGACTTCCTTGACCCGGTCCTCGATCGGCTTGGCGAGCAGGCGCTCGGCGTCGCCCGGCGAGACGCCGGTCTGGCTCACCGAGACGTAGAAATAGGGGATGTCGATCGCCGGGAAGCTCTCTTTGGGCAGCGCGTTGTAGCTGATACCGCCGGCAACGAGCAGCAGGGCCATCACGGTGAGGACGACCCTTGGCATGCGCAGGACGCGCTCGAGGAAGTTCATCATGATGCGGCAGGCTCCCCGTCTGCGGTCTTGGCGTCGACGATCTGGCCGGGCTGGACGAACTCCTGTCCGACGGTAATCACGTTCACCTTGAAGGGCAGTCCGGTCACCCAGACGCCGTCGCGCGTATCCCGGATGATGGTGACGGGATGGAACGCGACCTTGTTGCCGTCCTCGACGGTGCGGACCCCGAGCAGGCCATCATCGTCGAGAGTGAGCACCGACTGTGGCAGCACATGGACCGGCGCGGTCCCGACATTGACAATGGCTTCGGCGGTAACGCCGTCGCGCAGCTCGAGGTCGGCATTGGGCAGGGTGATCTCGATGGGGAAGGAGCGCGTCGCTTCGTCGGCGGTGGGCGCGATGTAGCTCACCTTGCCCTCGGCTTTCTCGCCATTGATCGTCGTCACCTCGGCCTCGAGGCCGACCTTGGCGTACTGGATGCGCGCCTCGGGCACCGAGGCGATGAACAGCATGGGATCGAGCTCGACCACGGTAGCGCAGGGCTGGCCCATGGCGAGCATGGCGCCCACGGTCGTCATCGGATCGCTGACGGTGCCGGCGATATCGGTCTTGATGATGGTGCGCTCGAACTCGAGTTTGGCGCTCTGCAACTGCGCCTGCGCGCCTTTTAGCTGGGCTTCGACGGCCAGCGTGGTGTTGGGGGCGGCGATGCCCTTGTTCACCAGAGCCAGATTGGCGTCATAGGCGGTCTGGGCCTGATCGACCGCGGCCTGCGCCTGGTCGACCGCAAGCTTACGCGCGCCCTGGTCGAGCGTGCACAGCGTATCGCCCGCTTCGACGCGCTGGCCTTTCCTGACTTCGACGGACTGCACGATGCCGGCCGTCTGCGCCACGACGCTGACGCTCGACTTGGCCTTGGTGCGCCCGCGCAGCGGCACCTCGATGGGCATGTTCTGGGCCGTCACCACGTCGATGCGCACCGAACGCAGCGGCGCCGCGTCGCCCTCGACAAGGGCATTGCGCTCGGCAATGGTCAGTTCGGGGTCGACGTGACCGGTCTGCTCGGCATGATCGTTGATGCCTGACTCTTCGATGGCGTCGGTCAATGGACCGCCATCCTCTTCGATGAGCGAGACGATGGGCCGCTCGCCATTGCCCGGGCCCTTGCCGCCCGTCACCAGGGTGCCAGAGGCCATCCAGACCGCCAGCACGAGCACGATGATCAGCGCGACGCCGTAAGAATAAATCGCACGCATTGAGAAAAATGCCCTCTATTCCGCGGCAGCGGCGGCATCCGGCCGCGCCATCGCGATCAACTGGCCCATGTGGGCCTCGATATGGTCACGCGCGAACGCCATGCAAGATCGGCCGTGGTCGATAATCCATCTGTCTGCGGGACTGGTGTGGTTGGTGGCGAGCCGATCCATTTCGGCGATCGCCTTGTCGAGCGATTCGAGGCGCTCGTGCAGGCGCTGGCTGACCAGCGACTGCGGCAGCTCGGGCGCAAAGCGCGCGAACAGCATGAATTCGCTGCGGTATTCGTCCTCTCCCAACTGCTCGAACAGCGAGCCGATAAATTCGCGGCGGCCCAACGGCGTGATCGAATAGATCTTCCTGGCGGGCTTTCCCTCCCGGCGCTCGATCCGCGAGGTGACGAGCCTGTCCGCCTCGAGCTTTTGGAGCGCCGGGTAGATCGCGCCATAGCTGGCGTCGACGAAGTAGGAATATTCTCCTTCGACGCTGAGCTTGCGGATCTCGTAGCCGGTCGATTCTCCCTCGTAGAGGATCGACAGGCAGATGGTGCGGATGTTCATGGGCGGTGCCTAAGCTATATGCCGGGCAAGAATATGCCGGGCCTATATACGCACACAGAAGTGACCGCAACTGCGCGCTGCGCATGTAAGCCATGCGCGGTTAATGGGACCTTCAGGCGGCCAGCACCTTCTGCATTTCCGCCGCGCCCCTCGCGGCCAGCTCGGGGGATGCCGCGGCAATGAAGAAGGGATTGAGGTGCTCGCCGCCCCGGCCATAGGTCATGGGCGCCCCCTCGAGCGTCAGCACGGCGCCGCCGGCCGCCTCGAGAATGGCCTGCCCGGCCGCCGTGTCCCACTCGCAGGTGGGGGTGAAGCGCGGATAAAGCTGGGCGTCACCCCGTGCCACGAGGCAGAATTTGAGCGAGGAGCCGACCGAGACGTCGCCGGTGACGAGGAGGGCGTCACAAAAGCCCCTGAGCGCGTCATGGCCGTGCGAACGCGAGGCGACGACACTCATGGGCGGATTGGGGTTGGTCCGGATCGGCAACACATCGTTGCGGTAGTTGATCTCGAAGGCGCCCTCCGGGCCGCCGAAATAGGTCGCGCCGGAGGCAGGAGCGAGGATCACGCCGCGTGTTGCCCGGCCGTCCTCGATGAGCGCGATGTTCACGGTGAACTCGCCGTTGCGCTTGAGGAACTCCCTGGTGCCGTCGAGCGGGTCGATGCAGAAAAAGCGGTTGCCGAGCGCCGGCACATGGCCGTCGGCGACGCTCTCCTCGGCGAGGAAGGGGATGCCGGCGGGCTCCAGTGCCTTGAGGATGGCCTTCTCGGCCTTGCGATCGGCCAGCGTGACAGGCGAGCCGTCGATCTTGTGATAGACGTCGAACTCGTCGACATAGACCTCCATGATCTCCGCGGCGCCGGCGCGCGCCGCCGTGAGCATGAGGTCGAGAAGCTGGTCGGCCATCGCTGATATCCCCGTGTCGGCGGCGGTTTAGGGCTCCGGCGGGCGCATGTCTATCGACAATCGGACTGCGGTCGGGGAAGAACAGCCCATGATGCTCTCCGATGCCCGCGCCCTCGATGGCGCTGATCCGCTCGCCCCGCTGCGTGACCGCTTCTCCATCCCGGAGGGCACGATCTATCTCGATGGCAATTCCCTGGGGGCCTTGCCCAAATCCGTGGCCGACCGGATGGCGAGGGTAGTCGCTGAAGAGTGGGGCCGCGACCTCATCACGAGCTGGAACCGGCACGACTGGATCGACCTGCCGCGCCGCGTGGGCGAACGCATCGCGCCGTTGATCGGGGCGGAACCGGGCAGCGTTGTCGTAGCGGATTCGACGTCGCTCAATATCTTCAAGCTGCTGGCCGTGGCCACGGCACGGTCACCGGAGCACAGGGTGATCCAGACCGAGGCGGGGAATTTCCCGACCGACATCTATATCGCCGGCGGGCTGGCTTCCCTGACCGGGCACGAGGTGCGCATCGACGATCTGTCCGCGATCGGCGAGGACGTCGCTGTGGTGCTGGTGACCGAAGTCAACTACCGCACCGGGGCGCGGCATGACATGCGGGCGCTGACGGCGCGGGCGCATGCCGCGGGGGCGACGGTGATCTGGGATCTTTGTCATTCGGCCGGAGCGTTCCCGGTCGATCTCGCCGGGGCCGGGGCGGACTACGCCATCGGCTGCGGCTACAAATATCTCAATGGTGGCCCGGGCGCCCCGGCCTTCGGCTATGTCGCCCCGCGCCACCAGGCCGGACTGCGCACGCCGCTCAGCGGCTGGCTCGGTCACGCCACCCCATTCGCCTTTGCGCCGGACTACGAGCCGGCCGAGGGCATCGACGCATTGCGTGCCGGCACGCCACCAATCCTTTCGATGAGCGCGCTGGATGCGGCGCTCGACGCCTATGATGAAGTCGACATGGTCGCAGTGCGCACCAAGGCGGATGCGCTGTTCGATGCGCTCACGCGCGAAGTCGCGGATCGCTGTCCGGAGTTCGAGCTCCTGACGCCGCGTGATCCGGCAAGGCGCGGCACGCAGGTATCGCTGCGCCACCCCGAGGCCTACGCCATCATGCAGGCGCTGATCGCCCGGGGCGTCATCGGCGACTTCCGCCAGCCCGACATCATGCGCTTCGGCCTGACGCCGCTTTATCTACGGTTTGAGGATGTGTTCCGCGCGGCGGAAATCCTGGCTGAGGTGATGTCCACGCGGGCATGGGACCGCGACGAGTTCAAGCGGAAGGCGAAGGTGGTGTGATCACCACCTGCCCATCACTCGCTTCACCTTCTCGATGAAGCCTTTGAGCTGGTCGGGGGTGACGTTGTTCATGTCGTAGAGGGCGAGGTAGGTCGGGGGAAGCCAGCCGCCGAAGGTGACCCAGCCCCAGCGTTTTGCCATGCGACGCGGCGGGTCGCCCATGATGAAGGTGCGCCAGCGGTCGCCGCCATAGGAGGTGACGAAGGCGACCTTCCTGATGTGCTTGAGGTTTGGCTTGAGCTTGCCCTTGTCGGGGCCGTCGCCACCTTCGAGGATGAAGGAGACGCCGGGCATGAACACCTTGTCGAAATAGCCCTTGAGGATGGCGGGAAAGCCGTAGTTCCAGACGGGGTGAACGATGACGAGACCCTCGGCGGCCATCAGGCGGTCGACATAAGGTTTGAGTTCGGGCGTGATGTTCTCCGGCACGTCATGATAGCGCAGTCGGTCTGCGCGGCTCAGCACGGGATCGAAACCCTCGGCGTAGAGATCAACGAGATCGACCTGGTGGCCCCTCGCGCTCAGCGTCTCGAGGATGGCGTTGCAGAGCGCGCGGTTGTAGCTCGTCTCGAGCGGATGGGCGTGCAGCACCATCACGCGCATCAAGCGGCTCCCAGCGTCTTGAGGCCGTCGAACAGCCAGGCGCGTCCGCTGTTGAGGTCGAAATTCGGATCGTCCCAGGCGATCATCTTGCCGGGATTGAGAATCCCCTTGGGGTCGGCCTGTTTCTTGAAGTCGAGCTGGTTGCGGTCGGTCTTCTTCATCCCGCCCTCCTCGAGCGTGTAGCGGTGCGGGTTGAAAACGAGAATGCCGTTCTGTTCGTGAATGCGGATGATTTCCTCGAGCCGCTCCTCGGTGGTGTAGCGGACGATCGGCAGGCCCGCGAAGACGATCTTGCCGTCGAAGCGGATCATCTCGAGATGCATCGGCACCTCGTCACCGAACTGTTCGATGGCCCAGTTCACATGCTCGAGATCGGGATACTGGGTCTGCAGATAGGTTATGCCCGGATCGAGCTTGAGACCGCGTAGCGTCGTGTGGTTCCAGGCGAGCTCGTAGATCGGCGGCAGCCTCTTGCGCTCGTCCTCGGTAAGCGTATCGGCCCGCATGAGCAGCTCCGCCCGGTGGAAGTCGATGAGATCGATGAGGGCAGGGACCGCCGCCGGGGCCGCCATCAGCAGCACGACCGATTGCTCGCGCGACCCGATGTAGGACTTGTGGCGGTTGAACCAGTCGAAGGGAAGGGGCGCCGCGACCGGCGAGATTTCCTTGAGCAGCAGACCGTCCTGGCGGGCCGCCTGCTCGGAGAAGGCGCAGGCCTCGGTGATCGACTTGAAGCCGACCATCACGTCCACCCAGTCATAGGCCGCGGTCAGCGGTATCTCGGCTTCGACGATGATCCCGTTGGTGCCATAGGCGTGGGCGACCTTGAGGATGTCCGGGCCGGTGAGGTCGAGGATGCGGGGTGTTTCCTCGCAGGTGACGACTTTGAGGCCGAGCAAATTGCCGAAGGCCCGCAATCCGCCCCAGCGGATCGAGCCGACGCCCCCCGAGCCGCCTGCGATGAAGCCGCCCAGCGTCGCCATGCGATAGGTCGAGGGATGAAACCGCATTTCGCCCCCGACGGCAGCCCTGGTCTGCTCGTCGAGCTTTTCGAGGATAATGCCGGCTTCGGCGCGCACCCGGTCGGGGCTGATTGATGCGATCCGGTCGAGCCCGGTGAGATCGAGGACGACTCCGCCTGAAAGGGGCATCGCCTGCCCGTAATTGCCCGTACCGGCGCCACGCGGAGTGACTGGAACGCCGTGCCTGTAGGCAGCTGCGAGGGTGGTGACGACATCGTTCTGCGTGCGTGGCGTGACGACGAGCTGAGCGGTGACGTTGTCGAGCTCCGTCTTGAGGCGCGGGGAGTACCAGTAGTGGTCGCGGCTCTTCTGCTGCACGATCCTGGGATGATCCTGCTGCGGGATATCGCCGAGTGCGGCGCGGAAAGCGGAAAGGTCCATCTCAGGCCCCCATGAGGTCATCGAGTTCGCGGTAGTCGGGCAGGGTGGTATCGATCGCGGTGCCGTTGCGGAGCACGACGCGGTCGGACTGCGGACGGGCCAGCAGTTCGGTCCAGTCGCGGGCCCGGAACAGAACGAGGTCGGCGGGCGCGCTCACGGCGATCTCGGCCGTGTAGCCGAACCCGGCGATGCGGGCGGCGTCGCCGGCGACGGTGCGCGCCCAGGGCCAGGCCTCCTGCTGCGGATGGTCGAAATGGAGGATGCGGGCTCCCTCGCGCAGCACTTCGAGCGCGTCGAGATCGCCATAGGCGTAGAACGGATCGCGTGTGTTGTCCGAGGCGATGGCGACGGGCACGCGGGCAGCGCGGAATTCGTGCAGCAGCGTGACGCCGCGCTGCACCGGCGTGACGCCGCCGCGCGCATTGCGGCCCATGAGATAGAGATTGCACAGCGGCAGCGAAACAATGGCGATGCCGGCCTCGGCCGCGGCCTCGATCGTGCGCTGCTGTACGGCCTCGCTCTGCACGGTGAGCGCGCAGCAATGGCCGGCGAGAACCTTGCCGCTGAAGCCGGTTTCGATGACCGCATCGGCGAGGGTGAGCAGCGTGCTCGAGGTCGGGTCGAGCGTTTCGTCGGCATGCAGGTCGATATCGAGGCCGTGCCTGGCGGCCGTGTCGATGAGCGCGTGAACGGCCTGCGGCGTGCGGTCGAACGAGCGGAGCGATCCGCCGAGCCGGCCGCCTGCCTCGGCGGCGCGCCGAGCGACCGCGTCGAGCGCTTGTGGGTCGACGAGCGTGTCGGGTCCGAACAGGGCCGTGGCCTGGAGCTCGATACGGCCAGCCCAGCGCTCGCGCATGGCTTCGAACACCGGCCAAGAGACCTCATGCTGTGGTGGCGCCGATTCGATGTGCGTGCGGATGGCGGCCGTGCCGTGCGCATAGGCGCAGCGCAGCGCGAAATCCATGCGCCGCTCGACGTCGGCGGCCGACCAGTGCGCGGCCGTATCCTCGATGGAGCGGATGAGCGCGGTTTCCCAGGTGCCGTCGTCGTTGGGCCGGCGCGGCCAGATATGGCCCTTGTCGAGATGGGTGTGGACGTCGACGAACGCGGGAAGAACGAGGCCGCCGTCGAGATCGCGGCCGAGGCCCGGGCTGTGCGGGGTAATGCTTGCGATCCTGCCGCCATCGATGCCGATATCGACCCGCTCGATGCCGCCGCCGGGCTTTCCCATCATGGCCGACGGCACCGATGCGTTGCGCAGGGTCTCCATCAGTTTTCCCGGCGCACGGCGCTTTCGTGCCAGCGGTGGAGCAGAAGCCACGAGACCAGCGAGGTAAATCCGAAGATGGCGACGCCGGTCGCGGTCAGCAGCAGCAGCGCCGCGAACATGCGCGGAATGTTGAGCCGGTAGCCGGATTCGAGGATGCGGAAGGCGAGCCCCGAGCCTTGCCCCGCGCTTCCCGCGGCAAACTCGGCGACCACCGCCGCGATCAGCGACAATCCGCCGCCGATCCTCAGCCCGGCAAGGAAGTAAGGCATCGAAGCCGGAATCTTGAGATAGACGAGGGTCTTCCAGCGGCCGGCACCGTAGAGATCGAACAGGTTGAGCAAATTGTGGTCGACGCTTTTGAGCCCGGTCACCATGTTGGAGAGGATCGGGAAGAAGGCGACGAGAAAGGCGACGATCAGCAGGGCCGTCTGCGTGTTCGGCGTGTAGATGAGGAGCAGGGGCGCGATGGCGATGATCGGCGTCACTTGGAGGATGACGGCGAATGGAAAGACCGCGAGCTCGATCCATTTGGACTGAACGAGGAGGATCGCCAGCGCCACGCCCCCCACGAGCGCGAGCAGCAGCGCCTGGAAGGTGATGCTGAGCGTCACCCACAATGAGGGCAGCAGAGTGGGGTAGTCCGTGACCAGCGAGTTCCAGACGTCGGCGGGGCTGGGCAGGATGTATTTGGGCTGGTTGGTGACGATGACATAGCCCCACCACGCAGCGATCGCGAGCACCAGCATGACAACGGGAACGAGCACGCGCAGCACCGTCTCCGCCGTGGACGTCCGTGGCCGCACGATGGCGACCGAAGCGTCGGTCCCCTCGTCGCTGCCGGTGAGTGCACTAGTGTGCGACACTGCCGCCTCCCACGTGAATGGCCTCCTGCAGCGCCCGCGACACCCGGCTGGTGGTCGCCCGGTATTCCTCTGACGTGCGGTAGTTGGCGTCACGGTCCGTCGGCGTCGCCAGTGGAATGTCGGTATAGACCTGTCCGGGCCGCGCCTTCATCACGACGATGCGGTTGGAGAGATAGGCGCTCTCGAACACCGAATGCGTGACGAAGATGACGGTAATGCCGGACCGGCTCCACAGCCGCAACACGTCGTCATTGAGCTTTTGCCGCGTGATCTCGTCGAGCGCCGCGAAGGGCTCGTCCATCAGCAGCAGCCTGGGTTTGGTGACGAGGGCCCGCGCAATCGACACGCGCATCTTCATGCCGCCGGACAATTCGCGGGGATAGGCCTCCGCAAAATCGGCGAGACCGACCGAGGACAGGGTTTCCATCACCCGCGGCCGCGCCTCAGACTTGCCGACGCCCTCGAGCTTGAGCGGCAGGAAGACATTGCTGAAGACCGTCGACCACGGCATCAGCGTGGGCTCCTGGAACACGAAGCCGACCTCGCCCTGTGGCAGCCCCCTGGCGTTGAGCCGGCTGCCGGGCCACTCGATGCTGCCCGAGCTCGCCGCACCCAGCCCGGCGATGATGCGCAGCGCCGTGGATTTGCCGCAGCCCGACGGGCCGAGCAGGCTCAGGAACTCCCCGCGCTCGACATTGAGCGACATGTCCTTGAGCGCGAGCGTGCCGTTGGAGAAGACCTTGGACACGCCGCGCATCGAAACAACGATGCGGCCGGAGCGGTCCGGTCGGTCGGCGGACTGGGGCTCGGCGGCGGAAACTTCTGTCAATGGCTTACCGCAACGAAGTGGGGCGGACTCGGCGCCCGCCCCGGGGACTGCTTCAGACTACTTCACGAGCTCTTTGCCAAGACCCTGGCAGACCAGTTCGGTCGTGTACGCCTGCTTGATGTCGATGCCGGGCTCGAACAGTCCGACCTCGACGAGCTGGTTGTAGAAATGGCTCCAGCGCTCGTCGGTCATGCAGCCGATCCCCTTGTCCTCGGCGTCACCGGAAACCACGATGCCGTGTTCCTTCATCTGGGCGACGCCGTAGGCGATCAGCTCGTCGGTCATTTCCGGATTGTCGGCCTTGATCATCTCGTTGGCCTTGGTGTTGTCGCCGTAGAGATAGTTGTACCAGCCGATGATGCTGGCCTCGACGAAGCGCTTGGCGATGTCCTTGTGCTCGTCATACCAGGGCTTCATCGTTTCGATGGTGGTCGAGTAGGGGGCATAGCCGTTGTCGGCAAGCAGGAAGACCTGCGGCTCCCAGCCGGTCTGCTTCTGGATCGCGAGCGGCTCGGAGGTGACGTAGCCCTGCTGGATCGACATCGGATCGGCGATGAACGGCGCCGGGTTGAAGGTGTAGGGCTCGTACTTCTCGTCCACGAATTCGGGATTCCTGGCCTTCATCCAGAGGAAGTAGGAGATGAACCCGTCCTTGCTGAGGATGTATTTCGACGCACCGGCGAGGTCGTCGAAGGTCTCGAAGCCGGCATCGGGGTGCGCAAGCAGAACCTGCGGGTCCTTCTGGAAGATCGAAGCGAGGGTGAGGGTCGGGATGCCCTGCTTGACCGCGTCGATCGCCGTCGTCATGCCACCCATATAGAACTGAATCTGGCCACCGGTCAGCAGCGCCCGGTTGGCGCCCTGCGGGCCGCCCTGGCGGATCGTTACCTGCAGCCCGTACTTCTCGTACGTACCGTCGGCGACCGCCTGGTAGAAGCCGCCATGCTCGGCCTGAGCCAGCCAGTTGGTGCCATAGCTGACCTCGTCAAGCGCCACGGCCGGAGATGCGAGCGCGCCGGCCATGACGCCCGCGGCAAGCATTTTGAGAATCGAATGCATTCGGTGAGTCTCCCTATTGTCCCATCAGAGCCGGCTGGTGACCGGGGCCGGCGACGCCATGGCGTCTTCGGCGCGATTAATTCAGCGCGGCTGACAAAAAGAAAGCCCAAAAGCGCGGCAATGGTCGATCTGCCTAGAAATGCGCCAGTCCCGCACGCTTTTGCGCTGGCATTCGCGGGCGCTTGCCGGTTAGCTGTGCGCCAGCACGGGGCAGTTATGCACAAGCCGCTTTCGCCGACCACGATCCACCCGCCTTTCTCCGCCTACTCGAACGGAGTCGAAGTCCCGGAGGGCCAGCGACTCGTCTTCTGCTCGGGGCAATTGGGGATCACCCCCGACGGGCGCATCCCGCCAAGCGCCGCCGCCCAGGCCGAGCTCTGCTTCGACAATATTGCGGCGATCCTGGCCGAGGCCGGACTCGGTCTCGAGCACATCGTGCGCCTCAATGCATTCGTCTCGGGGCGCGAGCACCTGCGGCCCTATATGGAGGTGCGCAACAGGCGGTTCGGCGATCCGCTGCCGGCCTCGACGCTGCTGATCGTCTCGGGCTTTTCGCGGCCCGAGTTCTTCGTCGAAATCGAAGCGGTGGCTGCCGGGCCGGCACGGGAACGCTGAGCATGGCGCGCAAGATCTACTGGACCGATTTCTCGGCGGGCGACTACGCCAATATCGACCCCATGAAGACGATCACCCTCCTGCCGATCGCGGCGGTGGAACAGCATGGCCCTCACCTGCCGGTCGGCACCGACATGATCCTCAACCAGGGCTGCCTCGACCTGTTGGTCGAGCAGGCACCCCCCGAGCTCGACATCCGCATCCTGCCGATCCAGCAGGTCGGCAAGTCCAACGAGCATGTCTGGGCCAAGGGGACGGTGACCCATTCGCCGCATACGCTCATCGATTCATGGTTCGAACTCGGCCAGTCGGTCAGCCGGGCGGGGGTGAAGAAGCTCGTCTTCATCAACTCGCATGGCGGCAACGAGTCGGTGATGGATATCGTCGGGCGCGAGCTGCGGGTGCGCGAGAACATGCTGGTGGTGAAGACGGGCTGGACGCGGTTTCCGCCGCCCGACGGGTTCCTCACCGACATCGAACGGCGCCACGGCATCCATGCGGGCGATCTCGAAACGTCCCTCATGCTGCTGTTCCGGCCCGAGCTGGTGCACGCCGACAAGCTCGCCGATTTCCGCTCGATCGCCGCGCGCGACGAGCAGCAGTTCAAATATCTGCGCCCGACGGGGACCCATGCTTATTCGTGGATCGCCTCGGACCTCAATCCGGCGGGAGCCGTGGGCAATGCCGCCAATGCTTCCGCCGAGCGTGGCCGCGTGATCGCCGAGGCCGAGGTGACCGGCATGCTGGAGCTGCTCGCCGAAGTGGAACGCTTCCCGCTGCCCCAAGGCACCTAGGCTTGCGTTTATCGGCAGGACGCCGCACCCGCCCTAGAGGATGAAGTCCCCTGCGGTCAGGTGATGATGGCCGTCGAGGATGATTCTGAAGTCGGCCGAGCCGTCGCCGTTGCGATCCCCGGTGATGACGGTGTCGCCGCCATCATGCTCGAAATGAAGCTGGCCGCGCCTGCCGGTGAAATCGTCCTCGCCGATGAACTTGAACGTGTTGTTGCCGTGCCGCCGGACATTGGCGTCGATGCCCGACAGATCGATCGTGTCCCTGTCCTGGTCGAAGTCGGTGATGCGGTCGACGCTCTTGTGGCTGTTGAACACGAAAATGTCGTGCCCCTTGCCGCCCGTCAGCACGTCACGGCCGCTGCCGCCTTCGATGGCGTCGTCGCCTTTGCCGCCTTTGAGGTGGTCTTTGCCGCGGCCACCATCGATCGTGTCGTCACCCCTGCCGCCATTCACCCGGTCCTTGCCCCGGCCGCCCTCGAGATGATCGTCGCCGCCCGCGCCCTTGAGCTTGTTAGCGGCGGAATTGCCGATGATGGTGTTGTCGAGACCATTGCCCACGCCCTTGCGCGCCGAGCCGATAAGCTCGAGATTTTCGATGTTCGCGCCCAGGGACAGGGACACCGCCGAGACGATCGTGTCGAGGCCCTGTCCGGCCGCTTCACGGGCGACATCCGACGCCACATCGAAGATGAAGACGTCGTTGCCCGCGCCGCCGATCATCAGATCCGCGCCCGTGCCGCCGTCGAGACGATCGTCGCCGCCGCCGCCGTCGAGGTAGTCGGCCCCGGCGCCGCCATCGACCGTTTCGTTGACGGCCGCAGCCGAGCCGACGAAGGTGTCGTTGCCCGCGCTCAGCGCGAAATGCTCGATGCGCACGAACAGATCGCCCGCCGCCGCGCCGCCGTGCACGCCCGTGGCAAAATTGAGGACGACCGGCGCCGCAAAGGCCGCGGTGTCGAAGCCCGCGCCGCCATCGATCGAGTCGGCACCATCGCCGCCGAGGAGCGTGTCGTTGCCGGCGCCGCCATCGAGGAAATCGTCGCCGCCCAGACCCGCGATCCAGTCGTCGCCGAAATCCGCCCGGATCACGTTGCTCGCGGCCGAGCCGGTGAAGCTGTCGGCATGAATGCTGCCGAAGATGTTTTCGAACGCGCCGTTCAACACGAACGCCGTTCTGCCCACGGCGTTGGCGCCGCCCGAAAGATTGGCGGTGACGCCCTCGGCGGCCGCCGCGAAGTTAAGCCGGTCGGTGCCGCCATCGGTGTCGTTGATGGTCCGGCGCGACGCATCGGCGGCGACGAGACGCGCATAGGAGGCCGTGAAGATGTGGTCGTCGTCGGCCGTGACGGTGTCGCCGTAGAAATCGAGGCTCGCGCCAAGGACCCGGAAGTCCGCGGAAGCTCCGTCCGGATGGGAGAGTTCCAGCGTCCAGGTGCCAAAGGGCGATTCACCCCAGGTGGCGACCGACGAGAAGGTGAAGTCGAGCGAGGTGCGCCCGCCCGCGGCCTTGAGGTTGGGCGCGATGAGCGTCGAGGTGCCGTCGGCCGAGACGAGCTCGATCCTGAGATCGGCGAGGTCGGCATCTTCGAGCGTGAGGCTGAGCTCGATGAAATCGAGCGAGAAGTCGCTGCCGCCGGGATTGACGAGGTCGAGGGTCAGAGCCTGGGACAGCGGATCGATGCTGACCGGCAGCACAAAATCGGCCGCGATATGCTCTTCGTTGGCGGCCGTGTGCTGCGCCTGCCAGCTCCGTGCAAGATTGACGGCCGAGAGCGCATTGAGCGCACCGAAGCCCATCTCGCGCTCGAACACCATCCCGCCGCCGTTGACGTTGCTCGCACCATTGGTGCCGGCGAGACCCGAGCGCGACGGGTCGGCGCTGATGGCCAGGATCTCCTGGATGTCGCGATAGCCCAGATTGGGGTTGGCCTGCAGCATCAGCGCGATGGCGCTCGATACCATGGGGGCTGCAAAGGATGTGCCGGATACATAGGTCGAATCCGTCGCGCCATCGCCGAGCCCGGTGGTGGTCAGCAGCGACATGCCGGGAGCCGAAACCAGGACATTGGCGCCCGGGCTCGAGAAGAAGGCGGACTCGCCCGCCTCGTCATGCGCGCCGACGGCAATGGCGAACCGGTTGTTGCTCAGACTGTGGAAGTTGGCGTCGTCGCCGATGTTCTGGCCCGCGACGCTGATCTTGCCGTTGCCGGCCGCGAACACCATTGCCGTGCCAAGCCCGTGGCGGCCGGTCGTTGCCGCCAGCTCGATCGCATCGGCGACGGGGGCGAAATAGGCTTCGGCGGCATTGTCGGCGAAGGCGGAGGTGAAGCCCCAGCTGTTGTTGGAGACGTCGTAGCTGGCTTGGTGGGCGAAGATGTCGACCAGGGTATCGATCGTCACGCCGCCAAAGCGCAGATAGGACGCCGTGATGGTGGCATCGGGGCTGGCGCCAACGGTGCCGAAATCGTTGGCGGCCGATCCCGCGATGATGCCCGCGACCTGGGTGCCGTGACTTTCATAAAGGCTGTCGGGCCGCGCATCGGGCGCACCCGCATCGAGCGGATCGTAGTCAATGCTCCGGTCGTACCGGCCGGCGAGGTCGGCATGGAGGTAATTGACGCCTTCGTCGACGATGCTGATGGTCACGCCCGCGCCGGTGGCAAATCCCCAGGCCGTGCCGAAGCTTGCCGATCCGAACGTTGTTGCGCCGAGATTCCAGTATTGGCCGCCCAGGGCATCCGGATTGCTCAGCCTCGTCAGCGCTCGAGGCGAGATATTCAGGACGAAGTCTTCGGTTTCTTGCGAGTTGTTGTAAGTATTTGTCATTGACCGTCTCCCCGATGCCATGACGTTAGGCGAGGGCAGGCCAAAGCGGCGTTAAGCGATGCAAGTATTGTTGGATCGGAGATGGTAAAAACCAGAGTAATCTTACTCGAAGATTGGCTGGTTAACTTCCCGTGTTCAGGTTACTGACGGCGAATGAACGTCAGTAGATTGGTAATCTAATTTCAGGTTTGCCGGTAAGGAGTGATTAAGTTTGCCGAACCGTTGCGATTAACTATCAAGCGTTAATGGCCGAAGGGGCTGCGTCCGCGAGACCCCTGACCGTCCGGCTGTTCGCCGCATGCAAGCAGTGAACCGGCGGTGTCGGCGCCTCCCCAATTGGTTGGCGCGTTGGCTTAACGAGCTCCTAGCGCGGCGTTTTAAAACCGGTCGCCGTGCGGCGTTCGCTGATCTCCGTAACGGGTCTGCGACGCTCCGGAAGGCCGCTCCAGAGACAAGAGCGGCTGCCGGATGGCGGGGAAGGCGTTAAGAGAGCGCGCTGCGATGCGACGATCGAACGTTTGGCAAGCGAGCCCGGCATGATAGGTACAATTGTAACTGACGTCTCGGATTAGCGTCCCCAGCCGGACGCACCAAGAATTGAAAGCGTCCCATGCATGTCCAGTGACGAGCGCAAGCTCGAGACCCTTCAGGCAACGGTGGATCGCGCAGTACTCGACGCAACGATATGGGTGGAGGTCTGTGACCGGCTGGCCGAGTTCATCGGCGGGGTCGGCGCCAACATCGCGCCCGATGCGGCGGAATATCAGGTGCGCGCCCTGGTTGTCGGCTCGGCGTCGCTCGCCGAGTTGCGGGCGGCGGTCTTCCGCGAGGGCTGGGCAGGTCGGAATTATCGCCGACGCAGCCTCTCCATCATAAGGGAACGCGGCTTCGCAACGGATTACGACATCGCTGACGAGCACACGCTCGCCCGCGAACCGTTTTATGCCGACCTCATGGCGAGGCACGGGCTCGGGACCTTCGTGGGGCTCGAGATCTTGACGACGACCCACGCTTTCGTTGCCGCGGTGGAGCGCAAGGCGGGCGCGCCACCCCCCGACGACGATCTGCTCAAACGCATCGAGATCGCACGGCCGATCCTGTCGGGCGGCGCCCGCGCCTCGATGGCGCTGGGAGCGCTGCAGTTCGAAACCTGGACGGGGCTCGCCACCCAGAGTTCACGCGCAATCTTCGTGCTCGACCATCTCGGCCGGGTCATCGATCGCAACGCCGCGACCGAGCCGCTGCTGGGCGGTGGTGGGATCGAACTCGCGCAGCAGCGGCTGCACCTGCGCAACCCGCGCGACCACGGCCAGCTCCGCCGGCTGGTCGAGGCGGCCTGCACCTTGTCCGACGCCCCCCTCCCACGTCCCGTCTTCACGCTGACGCCCGACCAGAGCGGCCTGATGCTCGAGGCGGTACGGATCCCTGCTTCGCTGCGCTTTTTCCACTCGCTGGCGGCGGCGCTGCTCGTCGTCCGGCCCGTCGAAGGCACCCACACCGACCTCGCCAGCCTGCTGCGTCAGCACGCCGGCCTCACGACCGCCGAGATCAAGGTTGCCCTGGCGCTGTTCGAGGGTCGGTCGCTCGCGGACTACGCGCAGGCCGCCGGAATATCGGCCGGCACCGCCCGCCAGCAAATCAAATCGGTCTATCGCAAGACCGGAACCGGTCGGCAGAACGAGCTATCCGCACTCATTCGCCGCCTCCTGGATAGTATATCCAACTAGATCTTCTATGATTAACCAAGTCTTACGCTGAAGCACGGACTTATCCCATTTGGGAGTTTCCGGCCGGAGCACGGATGTTACGGTCGCCCTCGGGTTAATATTTCGTTAATCAAGGGGGATGGGGCGCGCCGCGGGGGCGGCGGAGTGGTTTGCATAGCGTTTGAGTGCCCGGATTAGCTTCATCTCAGTATTCAGGCGGAGCAACTGCAGCTCCTGTCCCCCTCTGCTCCAGCGAGGGGACAAATGGCCACAATTTTTGTAGACAGCGCTTACATCGGCGGCGGCAGCGACGGCTCTGCGGATAAGCCGTTCACCACGATTGGGGCGGCGGTTGCGGCCGCGACCGCGGGCGTCACGATCCAGGTCGCGGCGGGAACGTACAACGAGAACGTCACGATCGATAAGTCGCTCACCCTGCAGGGTGCCGGGCGGGAAAGCACCACGATCGAGGGCTCGGCGGGCGGCGAAGGCGGGACGATCTATCTGCCCGACAACGTGAATGGGGTCACAATTTCGGGCTTCACCATTCTTGGAGCCGACAGCACCTCGCCGAGTATTGAACGAGCGGCCATCTATCTCAGCGGCGCCCACGACGACGTGACGATCACCGACAACAATGTCGTCGCACAGGGCGAGGCGGCCATTCTCAGCGAGTATGGCGCATCCCTCAACGATATCATCATCTCCTACAACGAAATCGGCGGGCAGACTTTCACTGGAACCGAACCGGGTGGTGGGCTCGGCGTTGGCGGCGACCAGTGGAGCACGCCCAACTGGCCCCGGCCGCTGGTCTTCATCGGCACCAATACTGACGGTCCGTCGCCGGCGCAGAGCCATGTCGTGTTCACACACAATTCAATCACGGGCACGACGGGTGGCCTGAACTCCGCTGGCAACCCGCAGAGCAACGTGCAGGTCAATATCGACGTCCCTGGCTCGGTCGTTTCCGACAACGTCTTCACCGGGTTTGTGAACGGCTTTCAGCCGCAGCTGCGCGTGCGCGAGGAAAACACGGACGTCCTCAACAACAGCTTCTCCAGCGATGCCGGCGGCAACGTTGGAATGTTGATCGATACCGACGGCTCGCAGGGCGATGTGAGCGGCAACAGCGGCGGCACCAGCGTGTTTGAAGGTGGCCCGGCTGTGTCCGAGGCCATGATCGGTGACGAGGGCGACAACTATTTTGTGGCCGACTCCTTGAACGACACGATCGATGGCGGCGGTGGCACCGACACGATCGACATGAGTGCGGCGGGTGCGGGTGGCGCAACCGTCACCCTCGGCGGCTCCTTCCAGCTCGCCTATTCGGCCAACACCGGCCTCGACATGCTTTCGGACATCGAGAACGTCGTCGGCTCGGCTGGCGACGACGTCATCGGGGGCAGCAGCGGGGTCGCCAACAGGCTGGAAGGCCGGGCCGGGCAGGATGTTTTCAGCGGCCTCGATGACGGTGATGTCGTCGATGGCGGGGAGGGCGCCGACACGGCGGTGTTCGACGCGACCTTCGGGCAGGCCGACATCACCCGCAATGACGACGGTACCTACAGCGTGACCATCGGCGACGACACCGTCATCATATCCAACGTCGGCACGCTGCAGTTCACCGACGAAACCGTCCGCCTCGTCGGAGCAGGCTCCGATTTTGCTCAGATCCAGGAAGCGATCGACGCGGCCGGCGCCGGCGATACGATCCTCATCGCTCCCGGCGTCTATGAAGAGAACCTCACAATCGATGCCAGCAAGGCAGGCCTGACGATCATTGCCGAAGACGGCGCGATCGTGCAGGGCGCGCTTGTGGACCTGATAGGCGGCAAGTCGTTGCTGGAGCGCCTCGAGGCGGGGACGTCCCTTGCCGCCGCCGGCTCCGGCATCGATCTGGACGCAGACGGCGTCAGCATCAGCGGTCTCAATATCAACGGTTTCAGGTACGGCATCGATCTGGATGCCAATGGGCTGACGCTGAGTCACGTGGACTTCGCCACCAACTGGGCTGCCCTGTACAAGGAGCGGTGGTCCGACGCCAATGACCTCACGATCAATGGCGGTGCGATGACCGATGGTCGCATCGGCCTACATCTTGGGAAGAGCACCGCCCCTGCGGACGCGCTAATTTACAACGCCGACGGCGTGGCGATCACAGGGACTCATTTCGAGGACCTCACCTACAAGGGCATCTACGCCGAGACCCTCTCCAACGCCGTGCTGAGCGGCATCACCATGACCAATGTCGGACAGTATGGTGACGACCCGTCGGCAGGCACGCCGGGTTCCGGTGGAAACGGCATCAACCTCAACCTGAAGAACGGTGACTACCAGAATATCGAGATCACCGGCTTCACTTTGACCGATGTCGGTTTGTCCAACGCCGGTGGTACCTTGAGTTCGCACAAGAATGGCGGTGCCATCGTGGTCGAGGCGCGCGACGACGGTGCGACGTACGGTGCGGCTCCGGCGACGGTGACGGGCGTCACTATTCATGACGGCATCGTGGCGGGCGAGACGTCGACAGCCATTCATGTGGGTGAGCCTGGCAAGGACAATGCCGGCCCCGGTGTAGCGGTCACCAATGTGGCGATCACGGCGACGACCGTGCACGATGCGCTCCATGGCGACATCGCCAATGAGAGCGAAGGCGTGCTCACTGTGACGGGCACGGCGGACGCGGACGGTCTCATGGCCAGCGGCAATTCGGATGGCAGCTTCAATATCGACGGTGCAGGCGGCGACGACACGATCTCTGGTGGCAGCAATGACGACACCATCACCGGTGGTGGCGGCAACGACTCCATCGATGGTGGGGACGGTCATGACGTCGCCATCTTCGATGTCAATTACGACGATGCCGCCATCTCCGACTCCGCCGGCGTGTTCACGGTCGATGCCGGAGCCGAAGGCGCCGATACGCTGACCAATGTCGAGCGCGCTGTCTTCACCAACGGCGATGCCGCCGACACCACGGTCTGGCTCGTTCGCGACAGCGCCGAGCTGACAAATGCCCTGGCGAGCGCCGGTGCCGGTGACGTCGTCAAGCTGGCGGCGGGGACGTATGATGTGACGAACCTGACGGTCGCGGTCGAAGGGCTGACGATCGAGTCCGCTTCGGGAAATGCAGGAGATGTGATCCTCAGCGGCAATCTCCGCGGTCTCAACGGAATCGACGACGACGCTAGTGTCGCGGTTTTCCTGCAGGGAAGGTCGTCGGACAGCGACTACGTTCATGCGGGTAATGGGCTATCGATCCAAGCCGACGATGTCACGCTCAGGAACATCACCATCAGCGAATATTCGGTTGGCATCGCGCTGGGAAGCCAAAGCGGCCTGACCATCGAGGATGTTGATTTCTCCGGAAACTCCAATGCCATTCGAAAGGCGACCGCCAGCGAGGTGACTGACTTCTCGTGGACCGGCGGCAGCGTCTCTGATGGCTGGGCAGGCATGACCATCTATGGAGCCAAGTCCGGCGGTGTTGGTGTCGGCAGCTTCGATGGCGTGATCATCGATGGCGTAGGCTTCGAGAACCTCAACTACAAGGGATTGTATTTCGAGCAGCTCAGCAACGCTGAGCTCAAGAACATCGACATGGACGATGTCGGTCAGTGGGGTGCCGTAGCCAATGGCAAGTTCGGTGCCGGCATCGACATCAACCTGAAGTACAACGACTACGCGAACATCGACATCCACGATTTCGAGTTCAACAATGTGGGGTCTTCGCTGTTTGGGGACGCGAAGGCCGATCCCACGGGCGCCGCGATTGTGGTCAAGGCCCGTGCCGATGGCGGCGACTACGGCAACCCGCCGGCGACGCTGGACAACGTCCAAATTCACGATGGTACGATCAACGGCACCTCGACTGGTATCCGTTTTGGCGAGCCTGGAAAGAACAATCCCGGTCCCACCAGTGTGGATGTGTCGGGCGTTGAAATCACCAATGCGCAGCTTGGGTCGTACGACAACCAGACGCCAGTCGAACACGTCATTGCGTTGTCGCCGGCTGCGGACACGGTGACCACCAATGCCCAGTCGGTCGGTCCGATCACTTATGTCGGCGGAGATGGCAACGACACCTATTACGTCGGCGCACATGACTCGATTGTCGAAGAACCGGGCGGTGGCGTCGATACGGTGATCTCGACGACCAGCCACACGCTCGCGGACAACGTCGAAAATCTGACGCTGCTCGACCTGGGAACGGATACGCAGGACATCGAGGACTTCGACCTCGGAATCGTCGCTGATGGCGATAATGGCTGGCAGGATGGCGCGCCGGGCCTCGGGACTGCTGCCGTTGTCGACGACGGCGGGAACAAGGCTATCCACCTGAAGAGCGATCCCAACGATGGCACCTTTGGTGGACCCTACACGCCCGCCTTGTCCGTTACCGCCGGCGAGCCACAGACAACTGCCGATGGCGAGGCGCACGTCGTCTCGTTTCGGTTCAAGCCGTTCAACCCGACGTTCGACGATTCCCGCCTGGAGATCGACATCGGCAATGCAGCGGGAACCGACCGCAACAACTTCCTTGCGATCGAGTCCATCGCCAACGAGGGCATTCGGATCGCGGTCGCCGACCCGTTGCTCGACGGTAACTGGGACACCGGTGACGGCTTAAATGATTTCACGGCATTCACCGGAAATCGGACTTTGGTGGAGGGCGTGACCTCGAGCGATTGGATGACGCTCAGCCTGCGCGTGACCTATGTCGATGGCCCCGACAACGATGTGATTGAGGTCTACCTCAACGATGAATTCATCGGCGAAACCACGACTTTCGAGAACTACCGCGATTCGCTGGGTGGTCTTCACTCGGCGAACGCAGAGACCAATCAAACCAACCGCATACTGATCCGCGCTTCTGCTAGAGGAGCGCCGCAGGACGGTGCGGGCGGTATGAACGAAGGCTTCCTGCTCGATGATCTGTCGAGCACAGTGACCAATCACATCAACGGCACCGGCAATGCCACAGCCAACGATATCACTGGCAACAGCGGCGACAACATCCTTGCCGGTCTCGGCGGCGACGACACCATCGACGGTGGTGCCGGGACAGACACCGCTGCCTACGGCGTCGACATCGCTGCAGCAGACGTAACGGTCAACGGAGCCGGCGGCTGGACCGTTGACGCCGGCGCTGAAGGGATCGACACGTTGACCGACATCGAAATCGTCGACGGCACCGACGGCGATATCCTGCTCGTCGGTAATGGGGGCTACGCATCAATCCAAGACGCGATCGATGCGGCGTCTGAGGGTGACACCATTCTGGTGACTGCGGGGACTTATAGCGAGAGCCTGCTCATCAATGGCATCGACAATCTGACGATCCTGGGCGCCAATTACGAAGTCGCCGGGAATGACGCTCGTGGAGCCGAGTCAGTCATCACCGGTGGTGTGCGCATCAACAGCAATGCGACCGGCGTGACGTTTAGCGGGTTCGAAGTGACCGGCAACTACCCCGGCAAGGACTCGGCAGTCATGGTGCTCGGGCACGATGCGAGGATCGAGAACAACCGGGTGATCGCGGAGAACGACGTCTATACGGGTATTGACGTTGGGGGTGGCGCTGGCGGCGTCACTGTCGAGGGCAACCACACCAGCGGGTTCACCGGCTTTGGCGTCTATGTGAACACTGCCTCGTTGGGCTCCGACCCCTCGACGGTGACCGGCAACAGCTTCTCGGGCAACAATGAGGGCCTGGCTTTAGAGATGGCTCCGAGCGTCGACGATGTCTCGGGGAACATATTCTCGTCCTCAACGGTCGCCGATATCCGCGTCTCGCTGCGGGATTCGGGTACCTTCGATCTGAACGGCATCATCGGGGCCAACACCTACACGGGCGGCGACGTCGAAGCGGTCAATATCCGCACCTCTGGCGATTCCACCGTGACCGGCACGACGCTCGATGACAGGATCGAGGTCTTCGGCGTGGGCTCGTATGACAATGTCGACATCGGCGTTGCGTTCAACGGCGGCCAGGGCAATGACACCCTGATCGGCCTAAACGGCGACGACACATTCACCGGCGGTGACGGCGACGACTCCATCGATGGCGGGAACGGCATCGACATGGCCGTGTTCGAGCACGACATCACGGAATATACCGTCCAGTTCAATACCGGTACCTATACCGTGACCCGCGGGATGACCGTGGATCATGTCACCGGGGTCGAGCTGTTCAAGTTCGGCAGTCAGACGATCAATGTGCAGAGCGACCCGAACGCGATCATCAACGCCAACAATCCAGTCTTTGACCCGAACTCGGCATCCGAAGTAGTGCCGGTGCTCGAGAACGTCGACAACGCGCTGGTCTACGATGCCAACGCTGTCGATCCGGACGACAACTCTCTCTTCGGCGACGTTGTCTACTCGCTTGAGGGTACTGACAAAAATGCGTTCAGCATCGATGCATCCACGGGTGAAGTCCGTCTCGTGGATCCTGCCGATCGGGAAGCGCAATCGAGCTACTCGATCACGGTTCGGGCAACGCAGGGGAGCACGAGTGCGACCAAGCATCTGACCGTCAACGTCACCGACGTGAACGACAACAACCCCGTGTTCTCGTCGGGGACGACGGCCAGCGTGACGGAGGGGGCGAGCATCGCCACCGTGGTCTATGATGCCAATGCGACGGATGCGGATACGGCCTATGGCCCTGTCAGCTATGCGCTGGGTGGGGCCGATGCGAACGCGTTCACCATCGAAAGCGCGACGGGCAAGGTGCGGCTCAAGCAGGTGGCCGATTTCGAGAGCAAGGCGAGCTATGCCTTCTCCGTCATCGCGTCACAGGGCCTGACCTCGGCCACGCGGAACGTGACGCTGAGCGTTACGAACATCAACGAGGGGATCGGCGGGCTCGGCAATACGACCGTGCAGGTCGAGGCGGGTTCCAACGGGGCAGCGCTGGGCACCCTGGCGACCACCGATGACGGCGTGTCGTTCAAGGTTCTGACTCTCAACGATGGCGGCGGGGCCGTCTACACCGGCGGAGTCGAACTCGCCGTCGGAGACGTGCTGACGCTGGCCGAGCTCAATGGGCTGACCTTCGATGCCGAGGCTGATGGGTCGATCCAGTTCCAGGCCATCGAAGGCGGCAACAGCGGGACGTTCAGCGTCACGCTCGACGTGACCGAGGCGGTTGACGGAACGGATACGGGCACCGGTGCCGCGGATCGCTTCGACGGCGGCGACGGCGACGACCAGCTTTTGGGCAAGGGGGGCAACGACACGCTGATCGGCGGCGCTGGCTCCGACACGATCGAGGGCGGCAAGGGCGCCGACTCGATCAGCGGCGGCTCGAGCCGGGACACGATCGACGGCGGCAAGGGTCGCGACACTATCGATGGCGGCTCGGGCAAGGACTGGATCGATGGCGGCAAGGGCCACGACTTCATCGATGGCGGCAAAGGCCGGGACACCATCGACGGAGGCAAGGGCAACGACACCATCTTCGGTGGCAATGGCAAAGACTCGATCGATGGCGGCAACGGCAACGACGTGATCCATGGCGGGCTCGGCAAGGATACGCTGGACGGCGGCTCGGGCGCGGACATGTTCGTTTTCGATACCGCCCTCTCGTCCTCCAATGTCGACGTGATCGTGAATTTCGAGCCCGGCAAGGACTCGATCGGGCTCGACGCCGACATCTTCGCTGCGATCGGCGCCAGCCTGAGCCGAGGTGAGTTCCGGCAGAATGCCGAGGGCGAAGCTCATCAGGCGAACGACAAGATTCTCTACGAAACCGACACCGGCAACCTCTACTACGACGCCGATGGCAGCGGTTCGGGGGACAAAATCCTGTTTGCGACGCTCGAGCCGGGGATCACGAACCTGTCGCATCACGACTTCGAAATCGTCTAGTCGACGACCCAGATGAGGAGGCCCGCCCCAAGGCGGGCCTCCGAGCATCGAGGCCGCTTTATTGACGCTTTATTGACCACGTCGGAGGAAAGCCCGATAGAGCGCGTGGCGATACGGAGCCCAACACAGATCAACGCGTGGTGTAGCAAGAGTTATTCAATTTCTGACCGCGATCATCGCGGCCCTTCGCAGCTGCCCCAGGGAGACGTCTCCTGACCTCCACCGCCCTTATCGATATGAGAGCCCAGAAGAGGCAAGGCGCCGGTTTCGGCGCCGCCCCGGTGGCGAGCTTTGCCGGCATCTCGCTGTTCGTCATCAGCCTGGTGTCCAACCTGCTGATGCTGGCCGGCCCGCTGTTCATGCTGCAGATCTACGATCGAGTGCTGTCGAGCCGGTCGCTGCCCACGCTGATGGCCTTCGTCGTCATCATCATCGCCGTCTATATCTTCTACGCCTTCATCGAGACGGTGCGCTCGCGCATGTCGCTGCGCCTCGCGAACCTGATGGACCATGCCGTCGGTGAAAAGCTGTTCGAGGCGTCGGTGCGCCTGCGGCTTGCCTCGGGGCAGGCGGCCACGATGGATCCGGTGCGCGACGGCGACAGCCTGCGCGCCTTTCTCGCCGGCCCGGGCCCGCTGGCGCTGCTCGATATGCCCTGGGTGCCGGTCTATCTCGCGGTCGTCTTCGTCATCCACCCTCTGCTGGGGTGGCTCGCCGTCGGCGGCGCGATCATCATCACCATCCTGATGGTGGTCAACGAGTTCGTGCTGCGCAAGCCGAGCAAGGACAGCACCGCCGCCGCCCATGCCCGCCAGCGCCAGACCGACGATGCCCGCTCCAACGCCGAAACGGTGGTGGCCATGGGCATGCTCGGCGACGTCGGCCGCCGCTGGCTGCAGCGCACCGGCGACATGCTGACGATGCAGCGGACGACCAGCGACCGGGCGAACTTCTTCTCCTCGGTCACCAAGGCGACGAGGCTGCTGCTGCAGTCGCTGGTGCTCGGGCTCGGGGCCTATATCGTCATCCAGGGCGAGATGACCGGCGGCCTGATGATCGCGGCCTCGGTCGTGACGTCGCGCGCGCTCGCGCCCATCGAGCAGACGATTGCGCAATGGAAGCACTTCATGGCGGCGCGGCAGGCCTGGGACAGGATCAGGCGCTATTTGACGGCGGCGCCCGACCGCAGCCGGGAGACGATGCTGCCGCTGCCCAAGGGCACGCTGTCGGTGCGCCAGCTCGCCGCCGGTCCGCCCGGCGCCAATGCGGCCATTATCGCCGGCATCAGCTTCGAACTCGCAGCCGGCGACGGCATGGGCGTGCTGGGCCTTTCGGGCTCGGGCAAGTCGTCGCTGGCGCGCACGCTATGCGGCGTGTGGGCGGCCGGGGCCGGAGAAATCCGCCTCGATGGGGCGCTGCTGCAGCACTACGATCCGACCCAGATGGGCAAGATCATCGGCTATCTGCCGCAGCGGGCCGATCTGTTCGACGGCTCGGTGGCCGAGAACATTGCGCGCTTCCAGCGCGACGCCGCCAGCGAGGACGTGATCGCCGCGGCGCGCCTTGCCAATGTCCATGAGCTGATCTCGAGCCTCCCCAATGGCTACGATACGCAGGTCGGCACCAATGGCGACAATCTGTCGGCCGGCCAGCGCCAGCGCATCGGCCTCGCGCGCGCGCTCTACGGCAACCCGTTCCTCGTGGTGCTCGACGAGCCCAACGCCAATCTCGACGCCGAGGGCGACGCGGCGCTCACCGATTCGATCCGTGCCGTGCGGGAGCGGGGCGGTATCGTGATCGTCGTCGCGCACCGGCCCAGCGCCGTCGTCGCCGTCGACAAGCTGCTGTTCATGAAGGGCGGCCGGCAGGTGGTCTTCGGACCAAAGAACGACGTTCTCAAGCAGATCACCGGCGACAATGTGCAGCCGATCAGGACCCCCGGACCATGACGGCTGAAGCCAGCACCGCGCCGCTTTTCGATGTCGCCAGCCTCAGGCGGCACGCCGTGATCGGCCTCGTCGGCGTCGTCGGCCTGTTCGGCGGGCTGACGCTGTGGGCAGCCTTCACCGACATCCAGGGCGCGGTGATCGCCGGCGGATCGCTGATCGTCGAGGGATTCTCCAAGCAGGTGCAACACCCCGACGGCGGCATCGTCACCCAGATCAATGTGCGCAACGAGGACATCGTCGAGGAAGGGCAGGTGCTGCTCCGGCTCGATGACACCGCGATCAGGGCCAGCCTGGCCGTCGTCAATGCCCAGCGCAACGAGGCGCTGGTGATGGAGGCGCGGCTGGTGGCCGAGCTCGCCGGGCAGACCGATTTCGCGCTGCCGGCCGAGCTGGCGCCGATCCGCGACGACGGCGAGATCGCTTCGCGCTACACGACGCAACAGCAGATCCTTGCAGCGCGTGTGCGCGACCAGTCGGGCAAGGTGAGCCAGCTCGACGAGCAGATCGCCCAGCTCCAGCACCAGATCGAAGGCCTCGACATCCAGCTCAAGGCGGCGGAAAAGCAGTATGAGGTGATCGCCGCGCGGACGGCCGACATGGAGGGGCTCTATGCCAAGAACCTCGTCCAGGGCGGGCAGGTCTCGACGCTCCAATTGCAGCTCGCATCGGCCGAGGGCGAGAAGGGCAGGCTGATCGCAGCGATCGCGCAGACCAAGGCGACGATCGCGGAAAAGCAATTGCAGATCGAGGAGATCAACACCGAGTTCATGCAGCGCTCGCTCGACGAGCTGCAGCGGACGCGCCAGACGCTCGCCGAGGCGACGCAGCAGAAGGTGGCCGCCGAGGACCGGCTGGCGCGCACCGTCATCCGCGCGCCCCAATCGGGGATCGTGCACGAATCGGTCGTTCACACCATTGGCGGCGTCGTCGGCGCCGGCCAGACGCTGATGATGATCGTGCCGCAGTCGGACGATTTGCTTGTCGGAATCCACATCGACCCGATGGATATCGACCAGATCCAGACCGGCCAGCGCGTCCATCTGCGCTTTTCGAGCCTCGACCAGCGCAAGACGCCCGAAGCCTGGGGCCATATCGAGCAGGTGTCGCCCGACCTCGTGGTGGAACAGCAGACGGGCCGGCGCTACTACACGGCCGATGTCCGCATCGAGGCCGAGGACAAGGCGAAGCTGCCCGACGGCATCAGGCTGCTGCCAGGCATGCCGGTCGAGGCTTTCGTGACCACGGGCGAGCGCAGCGTGCTGGACTACCTGATCCACCCCATCGTCGCCGAGCTGCAACTGGCCTTCCGGGAGCCCTGAGCGGCGCACGATCTCCACAGGGCTGCGGCGAGGCTGTGGGAGAGTTGCGATGCGCCCTCACAAAGCGCGCCCGGCATAGTATAGTCACCCAATGATCCGGCTGTACCGGCCCTGAAGGGCCGCTGCCTGACGCAGGACGCGTCCTCCCCCCGCTCTGGAGCTGGCATTGGCGAACTTATCGGCATACGCCCTCGCGGAGTCGCTTGAACTGGTGGCGCGGGCGCTGCATGCGCGCGGCTATGCCGAGGGGCTGTTCCCGGCCCAGTGGACAGCGCTGCGCTATTTCGCGCGGACGCAGCCGGAGCGGCGGACCGCCAGCGACCTGGCGCGCTTCCAGGGGCTGGCCAACGGCCCGGTGAGCCGCACCGTGCGCACGCTGATCCGCAAGGGCCTGCTGGCGAAGGCCGAAACGCAGCCGCGTGGCCGCGCCGAACGGCTCGAGCTCACCGGGGCGGGACGCAAAATGCTGGAATCGGACCCAATGCTGGAGCTGGAAAAGCTGATGGCCGGGCTGGACGAAGCCGAGCGGCAGGCGCTGGCTGGAGCGCTCGAGGCGATCCTGAAGCAGATCGCGCCCGCCACCCGCTGAGGTGCAGGCGCCCGGGGGGCGCGAGCGGCGCTTTGGCAGTTGATCGGCACCGCGATTGTCGCTACAAGCCGGGCCGAAACGCGCCGGGCGCCGCACCGAACCGCCCTCCTTGCCGCGCTTCGCCCTGCGCCCGCTCGCCGGCCACTGGGGAATAGTTCAACGGTAGAACAGCGGACTCTGACTCCGTCGATCTTGGTTCGAATCCAGGTTCCCCAGCCAATCTTTTCAAGCACTTAGATCACAAGCCCTTCGGGGCTTGTCTCGTTTTTGTCTCTTGTGACGCGGAAACGGAGTCTCCGGAAGCCGCTAAGGACCCAGCCTAGAGCTCCGCCCAGTATGAGGAGCACGATCGGCGGGATGAGCGCGTAACCTGCCAGGCTCGTCAAAGAAGAGGCGCGTTGCTCGTTGGTGGCGATCTGCGCGAGACGAGTAGCATATTCCAAACTCTCGTATTTGACCCATGGCGCCTGATACTTGGACTTCACCTCTTGCGGTGCCGCTTGCTGGACGAGTTGGTGTGCTTCAAGTGAAGAGAGCCCAGGATGATCTCGTTCCACTAACTTGGCGATCGCGGTGACAAGGGCAGAGCGTTTCGAGGGCGAATGGTTGTTATACCGCGCCTCGTATTCCTTCCCTTCCACACTGACGGTCGCAATGTTTGGTGCGAAGAACGTTATGGTCTCGAGCGCGCCGTCAAACTTGACCATGGTGTACCAGCCAAGCACGAAGTCGTCGGTGACCTGGACGTAGCGAGGCGATCCAATATGGAGGCGCTCAATTACCCCGTTCGGATCGTACGTGAATGATGCGACGGGAGTGTACGGGCTGTTGAATGCCGGCCAGTCGAGAAAGCCTATGAGCCCCACCCAAAGGACAGAGGCCAAGACCCAAAGTCGAAAAAAGCCGCGTCGCCAGTTCGCCATCTGATCCCCCTCACTGGATCAGACCACATCGGGGAAAAAGAAAAGAGCACCCGGTTGCCCGAGTGCTCCTTCGCTTAAAACAGCCGCCCGAAGGTGGCGAACCACGATGCCAGTGAGTGGAAGTTCCACCCCGCAGCAACGCGGTACACCGCGCCGTTCGGCTGCCTGGCTTCGATAGCGAGGAACACCGTCATCCGGGTTCTCCTCTACCTTGCGTGGGTCCCTTCCTGGGCGGAAACTCACGCGACCAGACCGACTAGAGAGATTTACAGTTATATTTGGCCACTGCGGCTCTCTCGTGCCTTCCGCCAAGCTCGTTGCGGCCCTGCGGTCGCGTGAGAATGAAGTGGGGCGGGGCGTCGGTTACGTCAAGAGCTCCCTTCTAGTTCTTGCCCCTATAGGGGCCGGAAGAGCCGAGACGTTGAGCTCTAGGGGCAAGAACAAACGCAGGACACGCCTGTGGAAAACTGTGAATATGAGACCCATTAACCCATTGATCCAGCAGCGTTTCCAAATATTCGGCACGGATATTCACATTGAGTGCCGGGCCAAAGGGTTGACGACTCCGGCCAAAACCGCCCACTTAATCTATCCCTCAAAAGGCATGGCTCTTCGGTCCTTGAGACTTTTCTCAATGACGAGGTGTGCCTTGAGTTCTAAGCGGAAGAAAAAGAAAGCCGGCCTGTGGGCGAAAGCCTGGCCGGTTCTTCTCGATCTGGTGAAGGTTGCGTCCCCTTTTATGATCTGGTGGCTGAGTCATCAGGAAGTCGTGCAGCAGGTCCCACATGTGCTGTTGGTTTAGGCGCGCGGCTGCGGCCCCATCGCCTCTTCCTTCAGCCAACCGCCCTTGCTGGTCATCACCGTATTCTTCTTTCCCCATAGCCAGGACTCTAGGTCCTTCAGCTTCTTGAGGAGCCGTCTGACTTCGTCCTCGGGGTGATCGAAGTTCGCTCGTTTGACCGCTGCGGACCAGTAGATGCGGTTGTACTGTTCGGTGAAGAGACCTGCCTCCTCGATGAGGTTCACTGCTGCTGAAAGCTCGTGTGGTGCGTCTGTGGTCGGCTTAGCGTACCGATCGCCCCTCTTTGTCGTGATGCCTTGGACGGACGGCTTCCACGATCTGCCATCGATAGTCACCCCTCATATTACCGCACTGACGGCTCACAGTAGTAGCGACCACAGAAACAGACCGAGTGCGACCAGCACCTCCATAATGCATTGCGCCGGGATTCATCAGTTAACGAAATATGAATCGACACTGGCGGCTGTGCGTTCGATGATCGGGGAATGTTGCGTTCCGGTGGGTTTTTTACGTGATGAGTGGGCCGATAGCTGTCGACGATATTGCCGCCGACACCGTTTCGATTGGGGGCATCACGGTCACGGGCGGGGTGGTGATCCTCAATGACAGTGGCGTGCTGCCGCTTCAGGTCGGGGGCTTTCGGGCCGGGCCGGAAGGCGGCAGCGGCGCCTTTGCGACCTACCAGTTGGGCGGGATCGGGCCGTTGCCGGTGCACACGGTCGAGGGCGTCTACGGCACGTTGATGCTCGCCGCCAGCGGCGCCTGGCAATACACGCTCAGGAGTGACGATCCGGATACGTCGGCGCTGCCGTTCAAGCAGTCCGCGACGGATGTCTTCACCTATCGCGTCGAGGACCCGAACGGGGACACCGATCTGGGGCAATTGACGATCAATGTCCTGGGGTCGAACACGGCGCCGGAGATCATTTCGGGCGGCGGCGCGCCAAAGGCGCCCGTGAATGTGCACGAGGGCAGCAAATTCGTCAGCGTGGTGGAGGCCACCGATGCCGATGGCGATGCGCTGACCTATTCGATCGCCGGCGGGGCGGATGCGGGCAAGTTCAGGATCAATGCCGCGACCGGCAAGCTCAAATTCAAGGCGAAGCCGGATTTCGAGCAGCCCGAGGATGCCGGGCACAACAATGTCTACAAGGTCGTTGTCGCAGTCAGCGACGGCACGGCGACCGATACCCAGAAGATTGCCGTGCGGGTGCACGATGTCGGCGCGCGGGTCATAGGGTCGGCCGGGATCGATGTCGTCTATTCGGGCTGGTTCGGACGGGCGACCAGCCGTGACGATGTGATCAAAGGGCGCGGGGGCTGCGACGTGCTTTCGGGGGGGCGGGGAGACGATACGATCCACGGTGGCTCCGGGCGCGACGTGCTGCATGGCGGCAAGGGACATGACCTGCTGCGCGGCGGCAGGGGCGACGACGTCTTCGTGTTCGCCGAGCGGCCATCGCCGCGCCACGCCGACACGATCGAGGATTTCCGGCACAACCACGATACGCTGCTGCTGCACGCCTCCGACTTCCGCGGTGTCGGCTGGGGCGGACTCGGGAACGGCGCGTTCCATGCCGCCGACGGCGCGACCGCGGCGCACGACGGATCGGACCGGATCGTCTATGACAGCGCGAGCGGCGCGCTCTATTACGACCCCGATGGGCAGGGCGGCGACGGCGCCATCCACTTCGCCACGCTCGAGGGGGCGCCCAGGCTCGATGCCGGCGATTTCCTGATCGTGTGACGACGGGCCACCCGCACAACCGGCCGTGAACGCCGCCGCCGGAGCGATCTCGCGGCGCGCGGTGCATGCATCCCCCCGATGACAAAATCGTAAGGCCGCTGCCCTGCGCTCGCCGCATTTGGCTCCCAAATGCGCGGTCGAACCAGTCGGGGGCGTGCCCCCGGCGGGATGCGGGGGGCGGTCAGCGTCAAGAACCCCATCCCACCTGACAACCCCAAATCGTACCGGTCCCGGCCGGTCCTTATAGGATTGAAATGACACGCTTCCTCAACTGGGCGGCCGCCCTCGGTGTTGCCGCCATGACCGCGGCGCCGGTTCTCGCAGCGCCCGCTTCCCCCGTCGGCTCGTGGGAAGTGACGACCGGCGAAGCCCGCTACCAGGTCACCGCTTGCGGCGATACCGGCGAGCTGTGCGCAAAACTGATCTGGCTGCGCGACGACCAGCGCACCGAAAAGAACCTCGCGGTGCTGAACAAATATGTGGTGCGCGGCGCCGAGCGCACCGGCGCCAATGTGTGGCAGGGCAACGTCGTGTTCGACGGCAAGGCCTATGAAGGCAAGATGACCCTCAAGAGCACCAACTACATGACGCTCAAGGGCTGCTCCGGCATCCTCTGCCAGACCTACCAGCTCACGCGCATCTGATCGCCGCCAGCGAGCTGTCCAGACAAAGTCAGCGCCCCGGGCCGACCGCCCGGGGCGCTTTGCTTTGACAGGCCGTTGCGGTCTGCCGTAGGGTTTCCGCGACGTTTGAAACAAGCTGCGCCTTGGGCGCCGCCGGTAGCGACCGGCCGGGCGACCGCGCAGGAAAGAGGTTGGCGAGTGATCGACGCAGATCGGTCTGTCGCCGCGGTTGCGTCTTCGGACGTGGCGGATGCCGAGGGGCGGGGGTCCCAGCGGTCCGAGACTCCAAAGGTCCCGAGCGGTCCGCGGAGTGCCGCGGAGAGGCGGGCCATCACCCCCCCGATTCCGCCCCGGCGCCCGCGTGGACCCGTTTACGCCGCGCTCGATCTTGGCACCAACAATTGCCGCCTGCTGATTGCCCGTCCGCATGAGAGGTCCTTCCGCGTGCTCGACGGCTTCACGCGCATCGTGCGGCTGGGGGAGGGGCTGTCGGCCACTGGCCGGCTTTCCGACGCGGCGATGGACCGGACCATCGAGGCGCTGAAGCAATGCCGCAACAAGCTGCGCGATCACGAGCCGGCACGCATGCGGCTGATCGCGACGGAAGCCTGCCGCGTGGCGAGCAACGGGACCGCCTTCGTTGCGCGGGTGAAGGCGGAACTCGGCATGGACCTCGAGATCGTCGACCGGCAGACCGAGGCGGCGCTCGCCGTGACGGGCTGTGCCGATCTGATCGAGGAGACGAGCGACGGCGCGCTGATGTTCGACATCGGCGGAGGGTCGTCCGAACTCGCCTGGCTCGATTTTCGTGGCGGGCGGCCGCGGCGGCAGGGCCGCATGGCCGCGTCGATCCGTTCCTGGCAGTCCCTGCCGGTCGGTGTGGTGTCGATCGCCGAGCGCTTCGGCGGCGTCAATGTGACTGCGGACGTGTTCGAGGCGATGGTGGCATTCGTCGCCGCGCACCTGCGCGAGTTCAAAGGGCGCGGCAAGCTCAAGCAGATGATCGCCGACCATCCGATGCATCTGATCGGCACCTCGGGCACGGTGACGACGCTGGCCGGGCTGCATCTGGGGCTCGAGCGCTATGAGCGCCAGAAGGTCGATGGGCTGTGGATGAGCCGTCTCGAGGTCGATGCCACGATGAAGGCGCTGCTCGCCATGCCGTTCGAGCGGCGCATGGGGCATCCCTGCATCGGGCGAGATCGCGCCGATCTCGTACTGCCCGGCTGCGCGATCTTCGAGGCGATCCGCCGCGAATGGCCGACCGAGCGCGTCCGCGTCGCCGATCGCGGCCTGCGCGAGGGCATCCTGATTTCGCTGATGGACGAGGACCGCGCCAGCCAGCGCCGGCCGCGGATGGTGCCGCGCTAATGGTCAAGACCACAAATATGGGTGGCGGCGCCGGCCGCAAATCCGACCGCGACCTCAAGGTCCGCGTAAAGACCTCCAAGGGGCGCAAGATCGGCTCGACCCTCTGGCTGCAGCGGCAGCTCAACGACCCCTATGTGGCCAAGGCCAAGGCCGAGGGGTACCGCTCGCGCGCCGCCTACAAGATCATCGAGCTTCACGAACGCTACAAGCTGTTCCACAAGGGCCAGCGCGTGGTGGATCTGGGCGCAGCACCCGGTGGCTGGAGCCAAGTGGCTGCGCCGATCGTCGGCTCGACGCAGGACAATCCGCTGGTCGTCGGGATCGACTATCTCGACATGGACCCCATCGAAGGCGTGATCCTGCTCAAGAAGGACTTCAACGACGACGACGCACCGGGCGCGCTGATCGAGGCGCTTGGCGGGCACCGGCCGGACATCGTGCTCTCCGACATGGCCGCGCCGACGACGGGCCACCGCGCCACCGATCATTTGCGCATCATGCAATTGGTGGAGCTAGCAGCCGACTTCGCGGTCAAGGTGCTGAACCCGGGTGGCTCGTTCGTCGCCAAAGTGTTCCAGGGCGGGACCGAGCACGAATTGCTCAAGACGCTGAAACAGCATTTCAGCACCACGGCGCATGCCAAGCCGCCGGCCTCGCGGGCCGGCAGCGCGGAAAGCTATCTGGTGGCGAAGGGCTTCAAGGGTTAGCGCGCCGGGCTGGCTAATGTGCTGTCCCGGCGGCAACCCTGTGTCCGCTCAAATTCGCCCCCGCATTCCTGGGCAGCCTTGCGAAGACCACGGTCGAGACGACACCGATCAGCGCGATCACGTAGAACGACAGGTGGAAATCGAGGAGGCTGGACGGGCCGCCATGGGTGAGGCGAAAGAGCTCGAGAGCGCCGCCGCCAAGCGCCACGCCGAAGGCGAGTGAGAGCTGGATGCCGACCTGACTGAGCACGTTCGCCTGGCCGGCATCCTTGTCCTCGACATCGGCGAAGTAGAAGGCGTTGGTCGCGGTCCAGAAGATCGACTGCACGAAGCCGGTGACCACCAGCAGGCTCATCATCAGCCAGACCGGTGTGTCGGGGGTGTAAAGGCCCATGCAGACAACGCCGAGCAGCGTGCCCGCAGTGGCGGCGATCAGCGCCGTGCGAAAGCCGATGAGCTGGAGCACGCGCTCGGCGGCAAACTTGGCGGCGAAGGCGCCAATGGCGCTGGCGAAGGTGATCGTACCGGTCTCGAAGGGGTTGAGGCCGAAGGCGATCTGCAACATCAGCGGGAACAGGAACGGCATGGCGCCGGTGCCGAGGCGGAAGAAGGTGCCGCCGATCATCGTGGCGCGGAACATCGGCAGCCGGAACAGGCGCAGGTCGAGCAGCGGATATTCCGCTCGTCGGAAGTGCCACAGATAGCCGATCGCCGCGAGCGTGCCGACGATGAGCGTGATGAGCCCGACGGTGATGGGGAGCGCTGGAAGCGTCACGACCGAGATGCCGAACACCCAGCCGGCAAAAGCAGTGCCGGCGAGGAAGAAACCGGTGAAGTCCATGCGTCTGGGAGCGTTGCGATGCCAGTCCGGCAGGACCGTCGACACGAGCACGATGCCGGCAAGGCCGATCGGCACATTGATGAGGAAGATCCAGTGCCAGCTCAGATAGGTGGTGATGAAGCCGCCGATCGGCGGCCCGACGATGGGACCGACGAGGCCCGGGATCGACAGCCACGCCATGGCATCGACGAGCTGATTGCGCGGGGTGACACGGACGAGGACGAGCCGCGCTACCGGCGTCATCATGGCGCCGCCCATGCCCTGCAGGAATCGCGAGACCACGAAGGTGAGGAGCGAGTTCGACAGGGCGCAACAGATCGACCCGAGCATGAAGACGACCATGGCGACGCGGAAGACGTTCCTTGCGCCGAAGCGGTCCGCCATCCAGCTCGAGATCGGGATGAAAATGGCAAGGGCCACGAGATAGGCAGTGAGCGCGAGCTTGAGCGCGACAGGCTCTGTGTTGATGTCGCTGGCGATCTCGGCGAGCGAGGTGGCGATCACCGTCGAGTCCATGTTCTCCATGAACAGGGACACGGCGAGGACCAGGGGAATGATACGCGAATACATCAGGCGATACCGTCTGACTTGAGGGGCAGGGGCTTGGCGCGGCGGCCGGAGACGTCGGCCCCCGCGTCCGGCGGAAGCCTTGCGAAAAAGACGGCACTCAGCGCGGCCACCCCCGCCACGGAGAACCACGCGATGTGGAAGTCGGTGAGGGTCGGCTCGCCGCCATGGAGCCGCGACGTGAATTCCAGCAGGCCACCGGCGACGGCAACGCCCAGCGCGATCGAAATCTGCTGGGCGACTGCGGAAATGACGGTGGCCTGGCTGGCTTCCGTCTCGTGCACGTCGGCATAGCCGAACACATTGACACCCGTGAAGAAGAACGACCGCGTGATGCCTCCCATGAACAGGAAGAACAGCAACAGCACATGCGGGGTCTCGGGCGTGAACAGACCATTGATGGCGAGAAACACCGTGCCGAGCACGGCCATGGCCGTGAGCATTCGCGGGAAGCCGAAACGGGCATAGAGCCGCTCGGCGAGCACTTTGCTGAGGATGGCGCCGAAGGCGGAGACGAAGGTGGTGAGACCGGATTCGAAGGGCGTGAATCCGAAGGTGAGCTGCAGCATCAGCGGCATCAGGAACGGGAAGGCGCCGATGCCGATGCGAAAGAAGGTGGCGCCGATGACGGTAGTGCGGAAATACGGCCGCCGGAACAGGTTCGGGTCGAGCAGCGGATGCTCGGCCCGCCGCGTATGGGCGAGATAAAGCAGCACCGCCACGACGCCCACCGCCACGGTAATGTAGCCGGAGGCGACGGGGATGGCGGGCAGGCTGATGACCGAGAGGCCGAAAATGATGCCGGCGCAGGCGACCGCGACGAGGAGGAAGCCGCGCAGGTCGATCGGCCGCGGCGTGCGTCGTTCGCCCCTGGGCAGGAAGCGGGTGACGGCGGCGATGCCGACGAGACCGATCGGGATATTGATCCAGAAGATCCAGTGCCAACTCAGGTAGGTCGTGAGGAAGCCGCCCACGGGTGGTCCCGTGAGCGGACCGATCAGCGCGGGCACTGACAGCCACGAGGTAGCCGCAACCAGCTCGTTGCGTGGCGTCGACCGGAGCAGCACCAGCCGGGCGATCGGCGTCATCATCGATCCGCCGATGCCTTCCAGGAACCGCGACAGAACGAAGGTTTCGAGCGAGTTCGAAAAGGCGCAGCAGATCGAACCCGCCATGAAGACCGCGATGGCGGCGCGGAAGACGTTGGTCGACCCGAAGCGATCGGCCATCCAGCCCGAAATGGGGATGAAAATGGCGAGCGAAACGAAGTAGGATGTGAGCGCCAGCTTGAGCGCGATGGGGCTTGTGCCGATCGCTTCGGCGATGGCCGGCAGCGAGGTGGCAATGACCGTCGAATCCATGTTTTCCATGAACAGGGCGACGGCGAGGATGAGCGGGACGACGCGGATCAAGTTCAAATATGGACTGAGGCCGCGCCGAAACGCGAAGGGGAGCAGGCCCTTGCGATAGGCCTCAACGTGGGGCGTGACAATGGTAAACGGCCGCGATGATCACATTTGGGGAAAAAAGGGCCGGTTCTGCGCGTTAAGGGCACCCGCGGCAGTCAGTTGCCGTTCAGTCAAAAGCGTGTCAAATCGGCAAAAGAAGTGAGTTTGGGGCTCCCATGAAGAGTTTTTCGTCCTCCAGTTTTGCATCGGAGAACGCGGTCGCGCTCGAAATCGCCGCCGAAGCGGTGAAGGACAATCCGTACGCGCTGTTCACCGATTTCCAGTGGTTCCTGCTGGCCGGCAGGGACACCGTGTTCTTCA
>CAZASR010000012.1:0-39291 GCA_964487765.1 uncultured Devosia sp.
ACGGCAAGCGCGAGCTCAGCGCCGGCTACACCTGCGACCTCGATTGGACCGCGGGCAAGACGCCGTCCGGCGACGAGTACGACGCGATTCAGAAGAACATCCGCATCAATCACGTCGCCATTGTGCGGCGCGGCCGTGCGGGTTCGCAGGTTCGCATCGGTGACGATGCGATTTCGTGGGGCGCGAGCCCCGTCACCACAGCAGACAGAAAGGAGCCGGACATGCCGGACAATCTGCGCAAAGTGCTGGTGGATGGGCTTCAGGTCGAAACGACCGATGCTGGCGCCCAGGCCATCGAAAAGCTTCAGAGGGCTCTTTCCGACGCCCAGGCGAAGCTCACGACTGCCGAGGCCACTCACAAGTCCGCCATCGAGGCCAAGGACACCGAGATCGGTACGCTCAAGGCCGACCTCAAGAAGGCTCAGGACGCGGCCGATGTCGACGTGTCCAAGCTCGTCGCCGATCGCGTCGCTCTGGAAAACCAGGTGCGCGCCATCGACTCCACCATCGATCCTGCCGGCAAATCCGACGACGAACTGCGCAAGGCCACCGTCGCCGCCAAACTCGGCGACGAGATGGTCAAGGATGCGCAGCCCGCCGAGATCGCCGGCATGTTCAAGGCCCTGGCCAAGGACGCCAAGCCGAACGACGGCAAGCCCAACGACGCCGTCCGTGACGCACTCCGCACGCAGGACCATTCCATCGCGGCCAATGACGCCTGGGGCGACGGCGTTTTCGCCTCTGCCGGCGTCGACATGAAGAAGGGGGCCTAAGTCATGACCCAGCTCGACGAAACCCGCGGCACCGCCGCGTTCCTCGTGTCGGAGGCCAATGGTGCCTATCGCTCGCGCGATGAGGGTACTGTCGCCGCCGGCTCCTCGCCCGGCCTGCTGGCAGGCACCATTCTCGGCCGCACCACGATTGGCGCCGCTACGGCGGAAGCCAAGGATGGCAACACCGGCAATGCCACCATTTCGGCCGTGACCGTCGGCGGCGGCGCCAAGGTCGGTGTCTATCAGGTGGTGTTCACTGCCGCGACGACGTTCGACGTCATCGATCCCGATGGCTTCAAGCTGCCTTCGGGTAAGACGGCGACCGCCTACGCCGATGATCTCGGCTTCACCATCACGGCGGGTGGCACAGCCATGGTGGCCGGCGACGGCTTCGATATCACGGTCGCGGCGGGCAATGGCAACTACGTCGCCTATGACCCGGATGCCACGACCGGGGCCCAGACCGTTGCCGGCATCCTGTTCGAGGATGCGGTGGGCACGGTCAAGAAGACCGTCGTCACCCGCGATGCCGAGGTCAACGGCGCTCACCTGATCTATCAGGACGACGCCGACGCCACGGCCAAAGCAACCGCCAACGCGGCGCTCGCTGCGCTCGGCATCATCGTTCGCTAAGGAGGCCGATACCATGGCATCTATGGACATCTTCAACTCGTCGGCCTTCTCGATGACCTCGCTCACCGGCGCAGTCACCAAGGTCGGCTACAAGCCGCAGCTGCTCGGTCAGCTCGGCATCTTCGAGCCCATGCCGGTTCGCACCCGCTCGCTGTTCGTCGATCGTCGGGAGAATGCCCTGACCTTGATCCCGACCAGCCCGACCGGTGCGCCGCCCAAGGAGCTCGAGGTCGATCCCCGCAACGCCGTGCCGCTGAAGACCACGCGGCTGGCGAAGGGTTTCACGCTCTACGCGGAGGAAATCCAGGGCATTCGCGCCTTCGGTTCCGAGACTGAGCTCGCCCAGGTGCAGGCCGAATACCTGCGCCGCATGGCGATGGTCCGCGACGACATGGAACTGACGCAGGAGTACCATCGTCTCGGCGCCCTGCAGGGGCTGCTGCTCGACGCGGACGGCTCCACGGTGATCTACAACTACTTCACCGAGTTCGGTGTCAGCGAGGCGTCGGCGATCGACTTCGATCTCGACAACGCCAATCCGGCGACAGGCGCGGTGCGCAAGAAGTGCGCCGAGGTGATCCGCGCCATGGCCCGTGCCGCCGGCGGCGCCTTCACGCCGGGCACAACGATCCATGCTCTCGCCGGCGACGACTTCTACGACGATCTGATCAATCACCCCGAGGTCGAAAAGACCTACCTCAACTGGGCGGCTGCATCGGATCTGCGTGGCGACAAGACCTGGCAGGCGTTCACCTATGGCGGGATCACCTGGCACAACTATCGCGGCACGGACGACAATTCGACTGTCGCGATCGACGCCGACGAGGCGAAGTTCTTCCCCGTCGGCGCGCGTGACGTGTTCAAGGTCGCCTACGCCCCGGCCGAGTTCGGGCCGTACATCAACACGGCCGGTCAACCGACCTACGCCATGAACATTCCGGACCGCGACCGTCAGGCGTGGACGCGGGGCGAGCTCTACTCGTACCCGCTGTTCTTCTGCCAGCGCCCGGATGTTCTGCGCAAAGCGACGAGGACCTGATCATGATGAACTATCACGTCAAGAACGGCAGTTATGTCGCAAAGGCATTCAAGGTTCGGGGCGGCCATCAGGTCGTCCCGGCCCGCACTTCCGTCGATGTGCTCGACGCCAGGGAATTGACCGAGGCTCAGATCGTCGAACTCTCGCTGGTCGGCATCGAGGTGAACGTCATCGATCCTGCCCAGGCTAAGGGTAGTAACCGCGACGACAATGGCGACACCAAGGGCGAAGCTCTGCTGCGCAAGCAGTTCGATGCATCGTGGAACCAGGCGCGCGCGGCGGCGGGTGCCGCCGATGGTGAAAGCCTGAATGACGCCATATCACGCCTTGTCTCCAACGCTGCTTCAGCCGAAAGCTTTGAGGAAGAGCTGCGCTCGACGCTGGGTCTGAACAAGGACGAAGGCATCATTGAGGGTATTGCCGCGCTCAAGGATCGTATCGCCGAACTCGAGCTCCAGATCGAAGAACTCGAGAAGGAGGACGATACGACGCCCGAGCTCGAGGCCAAGCATCGCGGTGGCGGCAGCTATTCGGTCCTCGACGCCGACGGCAAAGAGCTGGTCGAGAAGCTCGACAAGGAAACGGCCGAGAAGTTCAACGTCCTCTCCGACGAGGAGAAAGCGGCGTTCGTCTCCGAGCACAAGAAGGCCGATTGATCGATGGCGGGGTACGGCACAGATCAGGGGTTCGCGGACTGGCTCACCGCCAATGGCCATGAGCTGCCGGACGACGCGCCGCCCCCTGCCGTCCTCCGCCAGCGCGGCTCCGTCTATGTCGACGGGACGTATGGTCCGCGGTTCCCAGGCTCGCCGACCGGCGGCGCCTCCCAGGAGCGTGAATGGCCACGCACAGATGCGACCGATCGATACGGCAATGAGATCGGCGCGAGCACGGTGCCGACCCGTGTCATCGAAGCAAGCTATCAGGCGGCGTGGATCGAAGCCGGGGCGGCCGGTGCGCTGGCGACGACGTACACCCCGGGCACTCAGAAGGTGCTGACCGAGGTCAAGGGCATCAAATGGCAAGTCGTCGGAAAAAGCGATGGTGAGCGGGCCATGGTTCCGATCTCCACCGTGATTGAAGGGCTCCTGGCGCCGTTGCTCATTCCCGCGAACTTTCCCGGTGCGCTGGTTGTCTGATGGCTGAGGACTGGGCAGCAATCGCGGCTGAGGTCGACGAGGCCATTCGGTCGGTTGCCGATATCGGCCAGCCCGAGGGCTATCCCGCCGCGCTGCTGATCCCCGCCGATGGTGCACCGGCCACACCGGGTGGACCGCCAACGGGCACCGACACGTACGCCACGGTGTACTGCATCGAGGGCGTGCGGGAGATCAGGGACGTGAACGGCTCCACGATCCTCCAGACGCTTCGCACGCTGACAATCAGCGCCACGGGCGATGCGCCAGCCAAGGGGCAGCAGATTGCCGTCGGCGTGACTGCCGACGATGTCACCGACTCCACCAAGTGGAGCGAGATTGCCGAGGTTCGGCCGCTCTCGCCGGCCGGCGTCGCCGTGCTCTACGAAGTTGACCTGGTGGCATAGATGCTCAAGCGTCTTTCCCAGCGCGAACGCATTGCGCTGCTGATCGAGACATGGGAGCCGGCGATCCGTCGCGCCTTCCTCGACGCCGTCGCCGACATCCGCTCGAAGATCACGCTCAAGATCGTAGCCGACAGGCTGGAAAAGCACGACATAGCCGGCGCGATCGATGCGCTGCATATCGAGCGAGAGGCGTTCGGCGGGCTGGAAAGCGCTATTGCCCAAGCCTACGAGGGCGGCGGCGTCGCGATGGCCGAGGATTTGCTGCTGCGCGATCCGGACGGCAGCCGCGTCGTGTTTCGTTTCGGCGTGCGCAATCCGGAAGCCGAGGAGTGGCTTCGCAGTCATTCCGCGCAGCTCGTGACACGCATCATCGAGGATCAGCGCGAGGGCATCCGAACCGCTCTCACCGAGGGCCTTGCCCGCGGGGACAATCCGCGCACCACGGCACTGTCTGTTGTCGGTCGCGTCAACCGTGTCACCGGCAAGCGGGAAGGGGGCGTGATCGGGCTCACCGCGCAACAGGAGCGCGCCGCCGCGCGCGCTCTGGGGGAGTTACTGTCGGGTGAGCCCGATCAGCTTCGAGCGTACTTGGCGCGCGAGCGGCGCGACAAGCGGTTCGATCGAGTTGTCGGTAAAGCGATCACCGGCAGTGAAAAGCTCGATGTGGAGACTGTGAACAAGATTGTCGGTCGTTACTCGGATCGGCTGCTGCAACTGCGCGGCGAGATGCTTGCGCGCACCGAAACGATGTTTGCTCTCGGCTCCGCGCGCAATGAGGCGATGCGCCAGGCGATCGTATCGGGCAAGGTCGATGCCGATCTCGTCACCAAGCATTGGCGGTCGGCCGGCGATGGCCGCGTGCGGCATTCGCACCGCGTGTTGAATGGTCAGAGCGTCGGCTTCAATGACGCTTTCCTCAGTCCTTGGGGCAACCGGCTGCGGTTCCCCGGTGATCCGGAAGCGCCGATCAGCGAAACGAGCGGCTGCCGCTGCACCGTTGAATACAAGATCGATCACACCGCGCAGGTGTTAAGGCGGCGGGCGGCGTGACGAGCTTTGCCGCTGTCGTGGGTGATTGGGCTCGCACAGTCCCGGTTGCGCTTGAGGCCGTGTTCAAGGAGTCGGCGCAGGAGCTGGTCAGCGAACTCAATGCGCTCGTGCCCGTCGACACGGGGTTTCTGCGCGCGAGTCTTCGGGCGTCGACCACGGCAATGCCTGCGCTTTCGCTCGATAATCCGGGGGGCAGCTTCACTCCGGACGTCGGCGAAATCGAACTCGTGATCGTGGGCGCGGACTTGGGCGACACGATTTACCTGGGCTACACGGCCAAGTACGGCGCGTACGTCCACTACGGCGCCAATGGCCGGCCGGGTCGGCCGTGGGTCGATATGGTGGCGCAGCGCTGGCAGCAAATCGTGACCGCCAAGGCGGCCGAGGTGAAGGCAAGGGTGGGGCTCTAGCATGGCAGCGGAAAGCAAAATCGCGGCCGCGCTGTTTGAGCGCCTGGCCAACTACACGGCGCATCCTATCGTACTGCCGAACTCGAAATTCGATAAGCCGGGCAACCATCGGTATGTCGAGCCGAGGTTCGTACCGAACTCGTCGGAGCGCATCATCGACGGCCCACACCGCCAGTTCGGCCTGCTGCAGATCAACGTGCATTGGTCGAAGAATCGGGGTGAGACCGAGCCACGCGCCGCGGCCGAGGCGGTGGCCGCGCTGTTCCCGTGTGACGACAAGATTCCTGCGGACGGCTTCCGCATCCGCATCACGGACAAACCGGACATTCGCGATTTGATCGTCGACGCCAAGGGCCCCGACGTGATCGTGCCGATCATCATCAGATGGGAGTGCCGCGCCTAGCGGCATCCAAGAACACGGGGTTGCGCCCGTAGCCCGGGAGGCGGAGAGGCCGTGAAAAGCCTCCCTGTCGTCCCGGCATTTGATCTTCACTTCATCAACAGGAGAGCCGCATGGCCGGTGAACTCTATGCGGTAGCCGGTGCTACCATTTCCATTGGCGCCGCGATGTCGTCGTCGACTGCAGACCTGGCCGCGGCCGATTTTGCCTCCGTGACCTGGACCGAAATCGACGGCTGGGAGACGGCCGGGGCCTACGGCGACACCGCCGCGCTGATCACCACTGCCTTGATCAACCGCGGTCGCGACACCAAGCAAAAGGGCACGTTTAATGCCGGCCAGATGCAGAACAACTTCGCGATCCTGCCACTCGACGACGGCCAAACGGCGCTGAAGGCCGCGGCGCGGACGAAGTACAACTACCCGATCAAGATCGAGTGGGACGATGCACCTCCGTCGCGCTCGGCCGAGGTCACGATCTCGAATGCTACGCCCGGCGTGATCACCTGGACCGATCACGACCTCGAGGCGGGAGATCAGATCAAGCTCACGACGACAGAGACCCTGCCGACAGGCTTGACGGCTGGCACCACGTACTACGTGAAGGAGGCCCTCTCGGCAGACACCTTCACCGTTGCGGCGACCGCCGGTGGAACGGCAGTCGATACCTCCTCGGCTGGTTCTGGCACGCACACCGCGACGACGCAGCCGACGCCTTCTATCGACTACTTCCTGGCACTCGTGATGGGCGCGTCGAAGCAAGGCGGTAACGCGAACACGGCGCGCATGCTCCAGTCCACCCTGGAGATCAACTCGAACATCGTTGAAGTCGACCCGACAGGAGCATGAGCATGGGTAGCAAGGCAACCATTGGCGCCGGCGATGTCACCATCGTTCTTGGCGGCGAGCCGGCAGTTCTCAAGCCGTCCCTCCGCGCGGCACAGACAATCTCGCGCCAGGCCGGCGGCGTCATCGGAGCGATGCAGGCGGTCGGAAAGTTCGATTTCGACACCGTCACGCTCGTCATTGCTCAGGGCCTTGGCAAGGTGAAGCCGAACGAAATGAACGAGGTCGCAGAGCAGGTGTATTCGACCGGCCTCACCGATCTCGTGCCCAAGGTGACGGAGTTCCTGACCATCATCGCGAACGGTGGGCGGCCCGTTTCCGGAGGCAGCGAGGAAGACCCTCCGAAGGCGGGCAGCTAATCAGTCTGTCCGCCTATTACGATGAACTGGCCGAGATCGCTTTGGGCTGGCTCGGCTGGTCCGAGCAGGACGCGCTCAGTGCCGACGTGAATACCATCATCGTGGCGCACCGCGGGCGGGTCGCAATGCTCAAGGCCACATTCGGTTCGGGCGAGGATGCGCCCGGCGAAAAGCTCTCTCCGCAAAACCTTCGTGACGCGCTCGGGCGCTGATCCATCCGTGAGGCATTGATGACCGTCGCAGCCCTTGGTCTTGCGGTTGACAGCTCCCAGGTTGAGCACGCAACGCCTGCGCTCCAGAAGATGGCCGTTGCCGCGGGTACAGCCGAGAAGGCTGCCGCACAGCTTGGGCGATCCGCTGCTACGACCTCGGGGGCTGTGCAAAGGGTGGGCGCAGCGGCAACGGCAGCCGAGCGCGATGTCGCCACCTTGGCTAGTCGCGTCGGCACGGTAGGCACGGCCTTCGAGCGCTCGAGCAGCATGGCCGTTGCAAGCGCCAATCGCATCCAGGCGGCCGTGACGGGCGTTCGATATCAGACGGCCGGCCTTGCGGCGCAGTTCCAAGATGTCGGCGTCACCGCCGCAATGGGGATGAGCCCGCTGCTCATCGGCCTTCAGCAAGGCACCCAGCTTGCCGGGCAGCTCGCTCTCATGGGCAATCCCATCAAGGGCCTCGGTCAGGCGCTGCTTTCGCTCCTATCCCCAGTCAGCCTCCTGTCTGTGGGGTTCACCGCACTCCTCGCCGTCGGCATCCAATGGGGTGCGAGCTTGCTCAGCGGCGCGCAAGACGGGCGAAAGGCGCTCGCCGATGAGGCGATGTCGCTCGATCAGGTGAAGTCGGCGATTAACTCGCTGTCGAGTATCACCGACGACTACGCGCGGGCCATTCGAGGTACAGCGAAAGATCAGGAGATCGCCACCCAGTCGATCCTCGCGAACACGGAGAAGGAGTTCAACGCCAAGAAGTCGCTGCTCGAATTAGAGCTCAAGCGCCAGAAGGCCTTGATTGACATGCAGCGAGCGGAACTGGCCGCCACGGGCAACCAGCTTCGCCGGGACATCAGCGGCGGTACCTTGGGCGCCGGCGTAGCCAATGACGTGGCCGGAGGCTACTCGGACCCTCGGACAGGGCCGTTCGTTCGGTCGCCCGCGCAAGACGCGTTGCTTCAGCGCACCATCGAGCTGATCGACAAGAGTCCCCTCAACGACAAGATGAAGGAGCTTCGGGCCAACATCGATTTGGCCGAGGTCGGCACGTCGGCGCTCGAAGAAGCGCTAAAGACAACCTTCTCCGACAGTGTTGCCGCGTCCGTTGATCGGATCGCGTCCACTGCCAAGACCGCCGGAGACAAGTTTCGCGATCTTGTCGAGTCGACGAAGCAGGACGTTGGAGAGAAGCTGCTTGAAGCCTCAATGCTTGGGCAGACGACGTTCGAGATCGAACGTCAGACGGCCGCGCTCGAATTGCTTGGTAAGGCGAAGGCCATGGACTTGGAGATCACCCCGGCAGTGGCGGCGGAGATCGACCGGCTCGCCGAAGCAAGCGCGGAAGCGGCACTGGCGTTGGAAGGGGCAAAGATGGAGGCGGATAATATGTCTCCGTTTGCGGCTCTCGGACTTGAGATCGCGAACCTCAACGACATGCTCGATCGAGGCGCGATCTCTTGGGCGACCTATCAGCAAGCGATGGTGAGCGCCACAGCAGGGACCGTGTCTGGAGTGCTCGGATCGATCGGGCAGATCACTGGCGTACTTTCGCGGGCATTTGAGGACAACAAAGCTCTCGCTGTTGCCAATGCCGTGATCAACACCGCCGAGGGCGTGACCAAGGCGCTGGCGCAGGGCGGCATCTTTGGCTTCGCCAGCGCGGCCGCTATCGGCATTGCCGGCGCGGCGCAGATCGCGTCCATCCTCAGCGCCAAGCCGGGATCGGCCAGCACGGCCGCGGTGCCGTCGTCCACACCGGCGGCGACGGCTCCCGCGAGCGGCGGCGTTCAGCAGTCGATCAACGTCACGCTGCGGGGTGAGAACTTCTCGCGCGAGGGCGTGGAGCGGCTGCTGGGCACCATCACGGACATTGCCAAGGATGGCGGGCTGCCAGCTCCGCTGATCCGCGTCATCAAGGCTGCCTGATGATTGTCTTTTCGAACTCACTTGTCGCGAGCATCAGGCCGGCGGAGTCGACGCTATGGCCGCTGTTCGGCTGGCACAATCTGGTGATGATCAGCAACATCGAGGCCGACCATGAGCTCGACGACTTTCCCGTCACCAATCTCGCCAATCCGCAGACCAACTCGCTGTGGAAGTCTGGCAGCACCGCCGATCAGACCATCACGATCACGCTGAGCGGTGGCGAGGAGGTCGACTACATCGGCATCGCTCGCCACAACTGGGGTTCGGCGCGCGTTCGGATCACGATCGATGCCATGTCGGGCGAGGACGGGTCCGACTGGGAGGAGGTGAAGTCGGATACCTACCTCGGCGACGACAAGCCGACGATGCTGCTGTTCGAGGCCAATTTCTGGGTCGGTGTGCGGATCAACCTCTACTCCGAGGCCGACGCTCCACAGGCGGCCGTGCTCTACGTCGGCAAGTCCATGCGGATGCCGACCGGTATCCCGCCGGGACACTCGCCCCTGCTCGACGCCCTGGAGGCTCGCGTGTCGACGCCGGTTTCCGAGAACGGCGAGTTCATCGGCGACATCGTGTTGTCCGAGCGGCTTCAGACAACAGCGGATTTCCGGCTGATCGACGGCAGCTGGTACCGCAACAACATGCGTGCCTTCGTGCGCCAGCGGACGCCGTTTTTCTTCGCCTGGTCGCCCGAGCTGCATCCGAGCGAGTGCGCCTTCGCCAAACTCACCAATGACCCCAAGCCTGTGATCAATCAGGCGACGGGCGAAATGGACATCTCGCTCGGCATGGTGGGGCTTGCGCTATGACGACGCGCAAGGCGCTGACCTATGTCGAGATCGACGTCACCTACTGTTCGCTGACCTATGGCGTATCGCCGTGCGCGGCGGCGCTCGGCGTGACGGGTACGGCCAAGTGCTTCAACACCCTGATATCCTGCCAGGACTCGGAGCACTTCGCGGACAGCCCGGTGACGCTGCGGTTCGCGATCGATACGGGCTTCAACCCCTCCGACATCGACGCCATTCCGGTTCTGACCGATGTGTCGATCACACCGGCACGCATTTCGCTCGGCGAGGATCTCGGGCAGCGCGAGTCCGTGTCGTTGACGTTCGTCGATCAGCCGCACCCCGACACCGGCGTTGGCTTCGACAAGTATGTCGCCGAGCGCTCCTACAATCCCTATGAGCAGGGAACGCTATGGGGGAAGTTCCGGGCCCGGCACCCCTACATGACAGGGCGGCCGCTCCGGCTTTACCGCGGCTTCGTCGGCGATGCGCTCGCGGACATGGAGACGCGTCACTACATCATCGAATCCACCAGCGGGCCCGGGATCGACGGCCACTTCACCATCGTGGCCAAAGACCCGCTAAAAGTACTGGACGGCGATCGGGCGCAGGCGCCGCGGCTCAACAGCGGCTCGCTCAGCGGCACGCTGGAGGCCGATGGCACATCTGCCTCTCTAACCCCGACGGGCGTCGGGAACGACGAGTATCCTGCCTCGGGGTGGGTCGCTATCGGCGGCAAGGAGATCATGTCGTTCACGCGGTCCGGCGACGTGCTCACGCTCGACGATCGCGGCTCATTCGGTACGACGGCGCAGGAGCATTCCGCCGGCGATCGCGTGCAGCTCTGCCTCGAGTACACGGCCGAGGACCCGGCCGACATCATCGCCGACCTGATGCAGACCTATGGCGAGGTCGATTCCTCGCTGATCCCGCTCGACGAGTGGCAGGAAGAGACGGCAGCGCACAACCGGCAGCTATATACCGCCCTCATTGCGGAGCCGGTGGCGGTGCGGGCGCTGATCAGCGAGCTCGTGGTGCAGGCTGGCCTGGCGATCTGGTCGGACGTGGTCACGCAGCAAATCCGTCTGCAGGTGCTGCGCAAACTCCCGACCGATGCCGCGGTCTATGACGCATCGAAGATTTGGCAGGGCAGCCTCACCAACGATGAGCAACCGGACAAGCGCATCAGTGAAGTGTGGACCTACTTCGCTCAGCGCAATCCGCTTGAGGGCCTCGAGGACCCGAACAACTATCGCTCGGTTCGGATCACCAGCGACCTCGGCGCCGAGGCCAATTACGGCGCGCCCGCGATCAAGAAGATTTTCAGCCGGTGGATACCGTTCGGCGGTGGATCGGTTGCCAGCCGGTTGAACGATATCCAGATCGGCCGCTATGTGAACCCGCCGCGTCTCGTGCAGTTCGCCGTGCCGCGGGTGCCCTCGGAGAAGATAGAGCAGGGCGGTGGCTACAAGGTCGAGGCCTGGCCGCTGCAGAACTTCGACGGTTCGTCGGACCAGGTTCCCGTGCAGGTTGTGCGCCTACGCCCGGAAGCCGACCGCTTCGTGGCGACCGCGGAGGAGATCACGTGGACGTCGCGCGACAGCGACGATCTCACCAATCGGCTGATCCCGATCGAAGCCGACGCCAACAACATCAACCTCCGGACGATCCACGACTCGCTCTATCCCACACCGGTGGCGGGCGACACCGTGAATTTTACCATTGCCAAGGTGGTGACGATCGGCTCGAGCTCGGTGAATTCGCCGGCCATCGATACCGGATCGTGGCCCTCGGTCGAAATCACGGGCAAGCGGACGGACGGCAGCGGAGTCATTACCGACATTGCCGATACAAGTGGCCTCGTCGCGGGCATGGCCGTCACGGGAACGGGCATTCCCCGCGGCGCCGCCATCGACAGCGTGGACAGCGGCACCCAGATCACGCTCGACAAGAACGCGACCTCGGGAAGTAGCACCATTACCACGCTGACCGTCTACACGGTTCGCGTTTCGGTCACCGTGCGCGGCAGGATCTATGGCGCTGGCGGCAAGGGCGGCAAGGGCGCCATACCGCCCACGCCCGGCACAGATGGGCATGACGGCGGCACCGCGCTGAGGGTGCGCGCCGGCATAGCCCTTAACCTCAAGTCGAGCGGGAAGATTTGGGGTGGCGGCGGCGGTGGCGGCGGCGGCGCGAGCCAGACCTATAGCGATCACCGCGGCGGCGGCGGTGGCGGCGGCGCTGGCTCCACCCCGGGCGCCGGCGGCAGTGGCCCAGGACCGGCGGAGAGCGGCCAGGACGGCACCCAGAGTTCCGGCGGCAAGGGCGGTCGCAGCTGGACGAACTTCACCGGCCTCATTTTCGAGTGGCCGGACCTCGAGGATGAAATCAAGGGCGGCGACGGCGGCGGTCCCGGCCAGGCCGGCGACAGCCCCGGCGACTTCCACGTGATGCCCGGCAACGGCGGCGCCCCAGGCAAGGCGATCGACGGCTGGAGCCTCGTCGAGCTCACGAACAGCGGCGGCGACATCCGCGGACCTCAATCGAACTAACAGGACATCGCAATCATGGCACTTGCGCGTTACGAGCAGACGCTCGTGGACGAGGCTGGCAACATTCTGACCGGCGCCCGGGTGACGGTTCGCCGCGAAGCGTCTGGTACGCCGCTCGCGAACATCTATGCCGATCGGGCCGGAGCAAACCCGCTCCAAAATCCGATCTCGGTGGGCGAGGATGGGCTTGTCGCATTCTACGCTGCCGGTGGTGCCTATCGCATTTCGGCCGAGCGCGGCTCCTATTCGAAGGAGCGGCGCTATGTCGGGATCGGTCGTGGCTCCGAGACGGATATCACCGGGCTCATTCCGCGCGGCGCCTGGGATGCCGAGACCTCGTTCAACATCGGCGATCTCGTGCGCCATGGCGGCTTGCAGTTCGCCTCCCTCGCCGACGACAACGTCAATCACGAGCCGCCGGCGACGGAGACGGATAACGACTACTGGATGTTCATGCCGACCGCGGAGTCGGCCGAGCTCGCCGAGGCGTGGGCCGAAGAGGACGAGGACGTCGAGGTCGCCTCGGGCAAGTATTCGGCCAAGCACTATGCGCTGAAGGCCGAGAAGTGGGCCGAGGAGGGTGAGGATGTTGCCGTCGAGACAGGCAAGTTCTCGGCCAAGCATCACGCCGCCAAGTCGGCGGAATGGGCAGACGTTTCCTCGGGTTTCGCGTCGGCACTAATCATCGCCGAGAACACCTTCGCCACGAAGTCGACGGTGGAGGCGTGGCACCCTTCCGCGGCGCCGGACTATGTTCGGATCGCGAACGGAGCCCTGTACGACCAGGTCGAAAGCGAACCGTCCCACGATGGGAAGCTCTCGATCACGCTCGATGATGGCGAGACCGTCGTCTGGTTCGAGCTGCGCGCCAGCCAGTCGTTCAGTGTGGATTGGTTCGGGACCGCGGCCGATGCCGGCGCTGGCGATACTGACGATACCGCGGCGATCCAGGCGGCGATTGATGCGCGCGGCGTTAACGGCGTCATCGTCATTCCGCCGGGTAACTATTATGTGCCGGGCGATCTGACGATTGCGAGTGTCGCTGCCAACCCCAAGGCCGGCGGTGTGCGCATCGAGGCCATCGGCGCGGTGTTCTCGGGCGGCGGCACAATCATCGTCGACAGTTGCAAGCGGCTGACGATCAATGGGCTCGACGCGCCCTCGCATGTCATGCACCTGCGCGGCTGCTGGGATAGCACGTTCGAAAACCTGCGCGTGCAGAGCTACGTCGTTGGTGAGGCCGACGGAACTGGCTTCTCGAGCTGCATGCGTAACGTCATCAAGGGCGGCTATACGCAGGCGTTCGTCGTGCACGCCAACATGAGCAGCTACTGCAACGAGAACACCATCGAGCACGTGAACATTGCCGGCGCCGCGGTCGAGGGTTTCTCGGGCACCGTCGATTACGGCTTCGAATTCAACGGCAATAACGACGTCCAGAACCTGAAGGTGATTGGCAGCGACGTCTCGGGGTTCGACACTGCGGTGTACAACATCGGTTCGGGCAATACCGAGGGCGACGTTGATCTCTTCTTCGATGAGTGGTGCTACTTCGATACCAAGTGGCCGACCGCAGCCTACGGAAGGAACAACGTTTCAGTTGTTGCTAGGGCGCACATCGCCGGCAAGTTCCTGTATAGCACCCAGCAGTCGCTACGAGGCGCAACACGCGGCGGAATGTTCGGCAGGTCCAGCGAATACACGATGGGCTGGGTCCCTTGGGCCGCGGGTAACCTCATCCCGAATGGCGATCTCAATCTCAACGACCTGACTCTTGGCTATCCCATTTCGAACGCCAATGGTGCTACGCTCACGCTGACATCCGGGGATGGGCCGGTGCGCCGTTATATCCGGGCGCAGCACGCCAGCGGCACGACGATGTACGCAGCGACCGTCGCCTTGCCATTTACGGCGAACTATTGTGGAACCATGCTTGTCCGGAAACACACCGGCAGTTCTGACCAGAGCCTAGTCGTCGGCCTCGACGGCAAGGAGTTCTTCACGATCAACGTTGGCAGCGAGTGGGTGCCCGTGCAGGTTGCGCCAAACGATGACCTGACCGGCGGCTCCAGCGTCAATCTGACTTTCGGCACGGCCGCCGCGATGGACCTCGATGTCGCCTATATCGGCGTTCACCTGGGACAGGCTGGCGGCCCGTTGATGCTCCCGCAGTCGCCGGCAGCAGACGCCGCGACAAAGTCCGGAACCTTCACTCCGACCGGGACCGCCGTCGCCAATGTCGATAGCATCACGCCGGCTGGTAGTCGCTGGACCAGGGAAGGGAACATTGTCACTGTGAGCGGCGCTGTTGCCATCGACGCAACCGCTGCCGGCTCCGCGACCACGCAGGTCCGGCTGACGTTCCCGATCCCCTCCGACATAACCTCGTTCTCGCAGGTAAACGGCGTCGCGACCGACGCCATTTCGGGGGAGGCGGCTGCCACCATTACCGGCGACGCGACTAACAATTGCGCGCTGCTTGCCTACCAGTCACTTTCGACCAGCAGCCGCACGTTCCAGTACATGTACCAGTACGAACTGAGATAGGCCGGCAAAGCGTGTGGCGCTGGCGTTGTCTGCGCTGGAAATCGCCGTGTTCGCCATGTAGGTAAGTATCAGGCTTACCACGAGGGGCGCCCCACTTTGCGAGTATTATTCGCTGCCGATACTCAGACTTGGCGCCCTGGCAACCCCTACCAGACATCGTTGATGGAAGCGCTCGCGGAAACTGGTGCCGCGGACATCTTCTACGGGGTCGCTCCACTCTACTGGCGTGCTGTTCACTATGACGTCGTCCATTTTCAATGGCCGGAGACAGCGTTCGCCTGGCACGTTCCGACCGAGACGGAGTTCGCAGCTTTTCGTGCAATATTGAGTCAGCGAAAGGGGAAGGGGACGCGCATCGTTACCACGGTGCACAACGCGGAAGCGCATGAGACATTCGGCCCGATGGGCGGCCGGGTCATGCGGGCGGTTTATGACGCGACAGATAGCTTTGTCCATATGACCGAGTTCTCGCGGACATTACTAGTCGCTGAGCGCCCGCATCAGAACCATGTGGTAATCCCGCACGGGGACTATTCCTACTACCGGAAGCTCCCACAAGATGACACGGCACTTCGAAAAGCTCGTGGGAAGTCCCGCGATAGACTGCTGCTTGTGTTTGGCGCGCTACGAACGGTTGCAGAAGAAGAGCTCGCCAGAGAGGCATTCTATGCCGCTGCCCCGGAGAACACCTCTTTGGTCTTCGCTGGCGCACCGCTCGCAGCGACCCTTCCCGAAGGCGTACCTCAGCAGTGGAAGAAGCGTCGTGATCCAGGCATTGTTCGCCTGCACACACGTGTTCCTGATGTGCAAGTGCGCTCATTAGTCGAAGCCTCGCGCTTCCTTTTCTTGCCGCGAACCGGTCGATTGAACTCTGGCGTCATCGCGTTAGCCTTCACGTTCGGAAGGCCGGTCATCGCGCCCGATGATGCAGTGACGGCGGACATCTCGTATCTTGGCCTGCCGCTTTACAAGGCAGGTGACGTCGCCTCGGCCGCAAGCGCGATCGATGCTGCATTCTCTATGTCGGCCGGCGAGTATCGGGCTCTTCGCGATCGCATCGTTGGATATCGGGATCGCGTGATGGATTGGTCCGCAATTGCCCGCGCACATCTTGCCGTCTATGGCGCATCACTTCCGCCGGCGGCACTTAGACGCTCGTGGTACGGGGCACTTTTTCGACGCCGCCGAGGCTAGGTGGTCACTCGGCCATTAGATGTTGCTGCCGCACAGGTTTCGCAGGGCGAGCCATCGCCCGTTGCCGTCCAGACGGCCACCCCAAGAGCAGTTGCACAGGGACGCCGTTCTGACGGCGGCTGAGATTTAGGTCGTAGCTCCGGGAGGGGCTGCGTGGGCGCCCGAGCCCTTCCCAGCTCGCTGACCCCACTGACAGGGCTCATTCCTCTCTCCCAAGGAACGGCAACCGTTCTAGCCCGGGAAGCCGGGCCGATCATTTCAAATTCTCAACACTCAGGAGATCACCATGACCACGACCGCGAAGGCGGCCGAGGCGCATTTTCGCGCCGTCGCGCCGAAGTATATGACCATGTTCATGGAGGATTTCTACGCCTCCGATCTCGACGCCGCCGCGGTGTTCGGCAACAGTGGCTATGAGAGCCGGGGCTTCACGACGCTGCAGGAGATCAAGCCCGTCGTGAAGGGCTCCCGCGGCGGCTGGGGCTGGTTCCAGTGGACCGGCGAGCGGCGCAGGGCGTTCGAGGCCTACTGCGCTCGCAATGGCTTCGATCCGGCAAGCGACGAGGCGAACTACAAGTTCCTGTTCGTCGAGCTGATCGGCACGGAGAAGGGCGCCCTCGCCAAGCTGAAAGCGGCCAAGACGCTCGAGGCCAAGGTGAAGGCGTTCGAGCTCGCCTTCGAGCGCGCCGGGGTGAAGAACTACGCCGAGCGCAACCGCTGGGCCCGGATCGCCCTCGATGCGCTCCACGACGCCGCAGCCGAGCCCGTGCAGCCGCCCATCGAGGATTACGAGCAGGACATCGCTCCGGCGCCGTCGCGGCCGTCTGCGCCCTCCTGGCTGGCTCTGGCGGTCATCGCCGGGCTTGCCGTCCTCGTCGGCGCCGCGGTGTTCTTCGGCGGGCAGGCGAGCACCGGCGCCGAGGTGTCGCTGCTCGAAGCGCCGATCCCGCACGATCGTCCGCTCGGCCTGTTAGGTGGCGATGCGGGCGGGAACCTCTGGGCCGACATCGGTATGCAGATCGCGCTCGCCTTCGTCATGCCGCTGGTGTCGGCCGCCGCGACCGCCGCAGTGGGCTGGATCGTCTATTGGTGGCAGCGCGTGCTCAAGGCAGAGTTCGACGCCAAGAGCCGGCTCGCTCTCCATGAAGCGCTGGAGCGCGGGATAATGGCGGCGATCGAAGCTTTCGGCCCGCGTATGGCGGCAAGCAAAACGGGAAAGAGCAAGTTGCTGGAGTTCGCCGCCGACTATGCGGCCACCAACAACCCCGGCGCCGTGAAGCACTTCGGGCTCGCGTTCGGGGATCTGGAGCGGCTTGCCGTACCGCATCTGGTGAGTGCCAGGAAGCACTGACCTGTCTGCCGCCCGGCGGCTCCGGGCAAACACAACCAGGAATGGAGAAGACGTCATGCAAAGCATGCGTGCGAAGGTTCGCGTCTACAACGTCACGGCGAACAAGGACGATAAGGATCAGGTGTTTTCGGAAGACCTGACCTTCGTCTTTCCGGCCAAGGATGGGCCGTACCCGCCGGATGGCAGCGACGAGGATCAGCAGTTCGCCAAATACAGCCCGTCCGGCGATCTCCGCCTGACCGTGGCGAACCCGAATCTGCTGGGCAAGTTCTCGATCGGTGACACGTTCTACCTCGACTTCGTGCCGATCGAGCCCGCGACCTGATCGTTTTCCCGTGGGCCTGGCCTCGGGCCCGCGGGACCCACTTCACGCCATTGCGAAAGACGGCCCGATGACGACTACGACTGACCCAACTGATCCGGGTATGATGGCCCGGCGCCTCGATATCCTCGAGCACGATAGCCAGCAACATGCCCGCATCATCACCGAGCACGTTGAAAAGGTTGGGAAGGGCTTCTCGGATGAGCAAATGGATCAGATGCGCCAGTTGTTCTCCGAGGTGCTGGCCGACGCCGGGCTACGCGTTGAGGAGCCGCGCGATCAGGACGCGGCCCGTGAGGACTTCCGGTTTCTGCGCCGCCTGCGCCTGAACTGGGACGGCGCCGTCAGTAAGGTCGGCAACGCGGTGCTGCTGGGGCTTATCGCGGTGGGCGGCACGATCATCGGGCTCGGCTTCTGGGCCTGGCTGAGCAGCCATCTGAACAGGTAGGAGGAAAACTAGTACGGGAGAACTCGCTGAGTGACTCTCCTACGATCCGCCTCAACCATTATGTCGATCAGCTTGTCGAGATCGTACTGGCGCTTCCAGCCCAGCCGTTCCTCTGCCTTCGCTGGATTTCCCAGCAAGAGATCGACTTCAGCGGGACGATAGAACTCGGGGTTGACCTTCACCAAGATTCGTCCGGTCTTGTGGTCACGGCCGATTTCGTCCAGATCCTTTCCGCTCCACTCTATGGCGGTCTCGAATCTCCTTGCTACTCCATCAATGAAGTCGCGGATCGAGGTTGTGGTCCCAGTGGCCAGAACATAGTCGTCCGGCTTGTCCTGCTGCAGCATGCGCCACATGCCCTCGACGTAGTCGCCAGCGAAACCCCAATCGCGCTTTGCATCAAGATTGCCCAGTTCGAGCGGCCGATCGTCTCCGGAAAACATCCTTGCAAAGCCGAGCGTGATCTTGCGCGTCACGAACTCTTTGCCGCGCAGCGGACTCTCGTGGTTGAACAAAATGCCGGATGATGCGTGAAGACCAAAACTCTCCCGGTAGTTGACCGTGGACCAATGTGCAAAAAGCTTGGCGACTCCATAGGGACTGCGGGGATAGAATGGCGTTTTCTCATTCTGCGGTGTTTCCTGCACCAAACCGAACATCTCGGACGTCGATGCCTGGTAGAAACGTGCCTTGCCGCCGCGCTCTCGGATAGCCTCCAATATGCGAAGAGGGCCCAGGGCGTCGGCGTTTCCCGTATAGAGCGGCTGTTCAAATGAGACGCCAACGAAGCTTTGCGCCGCCAAGTTGTACACTTCGTCGGGTTGAATCTTGTCGATCGTACGAGAGATATTGCTCATCTCTAGCAGCTCGAAGTCGTGCAGCTTCACCTCATCGGTGACGCCGAGGTCGTCCAGTCGCCCTGTGCTGATGACTCCAATTCGGCGTACACCACCGTGCACCTCGTAGCCCTTTTCGATCAGCAGCTTTGCGAGATAGGCGCCGTCCTGACCAGTGATGCCTGTTATGAGCGCTACTTTTGCCATTCTCTTCCTTTCGACGATTCCTAGCGGGGCCTGCTTCCAGCGGCGCAGGCGTCTACAAACCTGTCCGCGACAGTCGCGCCGAAATGGGCCCGAACGAAGCTCTCTATCCTGTCCTTGATTTCGAGCGGGATGGACGCCTCCCATGGCGTCGCAAGCAATTCAATTATGTGATCGAGGTAACGCCGGGGGGCCTGTTCCAACAGCACCGCCCCGATCATCGGCAATGCAACTGACGATGCTAGTCGTCGATCGGGCCACGAACCAAAAAGGTAGAAGGGCCCTCGATTTCGATGCGCATGCCGTGGAATGCGGCAGAGGTTAATATCATGCATGGCGATCCACGATCCTGTCGCCACAAACGGCAGCACTGAAACAAGGTCTAAGACCGCCCACGGATGCAGATGATCGGCATCGATAAAAACGAAGTCTGAGGGCTCCAGCTCTGGTGTGACTTCGAATGCCAGTCGTCCGGTGTGAAGACTGTAGCGGCTGACCAAGTCCGGCACCAAGTCCCGAACGACCTGTCCTGTCAACTTGCTCTTGTCGAGGTAATAGTGAGGAAGCAGGTCAATGCTGCGAAGAGCAGCCGCCTGATTTTCGGTCGCCTCAAGTGTCCGGAGAATGACGGCAGAGCTCCAGCCGCTGGCCACTCCGATTTCGAGGAGGCGCTGCGGCTCGACGGCTGCGATCAGGCCAGCAAGAAACGCCGAGTCATCCGGCGAAATATTGCCGCCAACCCAGTCCGGTCGCCGGGCAATAAACGCTTGGTCGATAATCGACCTGCCTTCACGCTCCAGATTTGCAACCTCCACAGTGTCCTCCCCGCCCAAGCGAACGGACTGCCGCCATCGACCCTTGTCACGCGACTTGCCTATGCCTTTTTTGAACGAGTGATCCGCTCGTAGAGTATGCTGTAGAGTCCGAGCGCGGGGCTTTCAAGGCCGGTTTTCTTGAGCGCTCGATATAGAAATGTGCGATTCGAAAGCCGCTGCCGTGGTCGGGGAAGCCACGATTTTGCACGCGGCTTTGACGGCTTCGTCGACGAACGCTTTGTTTTTTTCGTGGGGGCCGGCGAAACCACGGCGGGTCCAAACAAGTCGAGATCAGCGGCGGTGTCGGCAAAGGACAGATGCGTCAAGATGAACCGAGTCTCTTCCATTCGCCGGATCGCCAGAGAAATCCCCTGAGCGGCATCCGGAGCCTGCACCAACTCGAGATCAAAGTTGAGCGACCTGGCCTCCAATTCAACCTGCTGCTCAACGTTGCCGGCGGCAATCCTGAGTCTTCGGCGCGCATCCGACGGGGCGCAATGAACTCGTACCCAGACGCTTTTGGCAGGTCCAAGATAACGAAAGCGGATAACCCCCTCTCGAGCACCCAGCTCGCAGCCGGTAGGAGTTGAGGAATCCCAGCCATCTGCCAGTACGGCTTTGTTCAACTCGTCGGACGTACTCGTGGTCTCGAGCCGCGTAAACGGTTCGATGGGAGGGTAGTTGGGCATCGGAAGCGCCGCAGCCTCTACTTTCTCAACGATCTCCTGAGCCGCTTGAGACCAAAGATACGGAATGTGCTTCTCTCTTATCGCTTCTTCTTTCGCTGCAAGAGCGGCGGGGTTGTCGAAATACAGAGCAATTCGATTGAGCCAGCCCTTGAAATCATAAGGATCGATCAGGTCGGTAAGCTCAGGCGCCACCTCCCGAGTGGACGAGGCGTCTGCGACGATGCACAACTTGCCGTACGACAAGCTCTCCGCGATGGGCAAACCCCAGCCCTCATAGATCGAAGGAAATAAAGTGAACGTCGCGTGACGATAGCACCAGTCTAGATCGTCGTCTTCGAGATCGGAAAGAATATGAATGTACCGAGAAAGCTGGGGATCGCGCCGAATGACGTCGAGGATTTCTTCCCCTCTCCAGAAGGGACGGCCGACGAGCACTAGGTGCGGAGCGGAACTTCCTCTCTGTTCAATGAGGCGACGCCAAACATTGATAAGAAGAACGTGATTCTTTCTTGGATCGATCGAGCTGACGAACAGGGCATACCTTTTGCCTGCCAGAAAAGCAGTCTTGGCAGACGGAGCGTCCATCACGCGCGAAAGACTGGCAGCCTGGTGCAGCGTGCTACCCATGCGGAAACGAAGGATCGACTTGTGGGCGTTTCCGGTTTCGAGCAGAAGCTTCTGCAAGTCGCTTCTCGTTGCCTCCGAGTATGCCAGGAAGGCGTCAGCAGTCTCCGCGATAAGGCTTGCGTTCTTGTGGAATTCCTCCCCTGCGCCGGGGGGATAAAGCGACTTGAACTTTGACTGAATCAGGTCGTGTACTAAAACAACGATCGGAATGCCGAGACGGGTTCGCAGCTGTGCAAGTTCCCCTCCCAAACGAGCATTTCTGATCCAACCGCCGCCCACCATGAGCATGTAGCTTCCCGTGGGGGCATCCTTGGCGGTCAAAACGTGAGCGTCGCCCGACACCTCGAGGGAGGCCAGTCCTTCCAGGGCTCCGGTACGTGGCGGCGCGACCTTGGGAACGGCCAAGTATCGTCCGGATCGTGAATTCCACACAACTGGTTGTATACGCTCCGGCGCAACGGCAATTAAAGCGTCGAACACATCGCGCTCAAGTCGAGCGATGCCGGTTGGAGTACCGTTGAAATGGTATGTCGTGGTTAAGTCGAAGAGGATGCGTGCGTCGAGGGCGGCACGGGGTGCGACCGTGGGTTGCTTGACCGACCGATAGACTTTCGCGGTGTCGGCTGCATACCGGTCCCACGAGAAATTCTTTGCCATATGCTCCTTCAGGGCTGCCCGCCGCGCCTCGTCGTTGCCTATCTCGACGGCGGTCAGGATCGCTTGCTTCAGAGCCCGAAGGTCGGCAGGATTGACGTACTCTGCGAAGTTGCCGAAGTACTCGCGCTCTCCCGAACGATCCGACAATACCAACGGAGCACCAGTCGCTGCTGCTTCCATAGCAGCCAACGGAGCCCCCTCGGCCCAACTTGGCAAGCAAAAGGCTGCTGCGCCCGCGTATGCCGAGGGGAGCAACTCGCTCTCATAGTCCAATCGCGGAACGAACAAAGCGTCCGGTCCTGCAAACCGCCGGACCAATTTGGCGTATCCCGCGGAGGCCTCGTGCCCGATAAAGACCGCTTGAATGCCGAGCAAGCGAGTTGCGTGAGCTACAAGCAGTTGGTTCTTGCGAGCCTCAATTCGCCCTACGCATAGAACGTAGTTCTTCACACCGTACGTCTGCGAAAAGAGGTTTGGATCTGCTGAGGCGAAGCGTGGGCTATCTACGGGGTTACGAACGATAGCAGAATGGGAAACATCTGCGCCGATCTCGGCGAGAGATTCGCGCTCATACTCTGATAGCACGATAGTAGCGTCTGCCGCTGCAACCGCAGCTCTGACCTTCGAATGATAGCCGGCGAAAGGCTCTGCCGTTGGCAGTCTCGACTCACGACGAATGCTTTCGGCCAAGCCATCAAGTGATCGTGCGATTTCGCCCTCGCTGGCACTAGACCCAAATATCTCGGGGACATCTTTGCTGAATCGCCTTGTATTGGAGAGATTGAGGAAGATCGGGGAAAAAACCGTCGACTTGCCTGCGCGGCGAAAGCCGCGGAGGGCGGCTAGGGCAGACCGCGGGGGCCATATGTTGAACACATGCGCCACGGTCCGATCACGATAGTCCTCTCCCGAGGCCGTTTGCAGGATGGCATCAACGCCATGGGTTGCCAGGGCTGATGCCGTTCGCGGTATCCGGACAGTGGGGCCGCCTAGCAAAGTGCCTTCTGCGTGATGGGTCACAAGCACGGCCTTCACGCGAGACTGAACTTTGGGCTGCGGCTTGCCGCGGCCGATTCCATTTTCTTTAGCCAACTTGTCGAAGAGAATGATGTGCTGGTCCGCCCAATTATCCCAACTGTGAGAACGGACGGTCGCAACCAGCTTTTTGCGCTCTTCCACGATGGACGTCAGCACGCTTCTAAGCGATTGAGCATTTCCGTTCTCGAACGGGATGTGAGGGAATTCGTTCACCCAGCCGACGTCCGACGCAATGACCTGCCGGCCGCACGCCAAGGCCTCCAGCACGCTCATCGGCCCTCCCTCGAAGTAGGAGGGCACCAGCACGTAGTCCACGCTATTGTAAAAATCCGCCATCTTCCCGACGGGGATGTGTTCGGCCTCGCCTGGCCATCCATGGCCCGTGAACTTCCATTCTATACCGTCGACGTCCATCACGCTGGCCACCAGGGCTTCACCCTTGCGCCCGGTATGGTAGGTTCGCCCCACAACGCCGACTCTGACACGGGGTTGGAATTCGGTGAGGTCGACACCAGGAGCGATTGTCGAAACGTCGTCGACCCCAGCGTCCTTCAGCTCATCGGCATATCGACGCGACATGCAGACTGCGGCATCGACCTCGCGGGCGGCGGCAAAATATCGAGCCCTGGCAGACTCGACCTTCTCGGAATGAGTGAAGAATGCGATCTCTATTGGGCTTACCCGACCGGAGCGTGCCGAATAGTTGACGTAGTACTGAATGTCTGCCTGGGGATCGACGGTCTGGCTGTAGGAGACATTCGATGCGCGTTTCACGATCTCGCTCGCGCACTTTTCCAATATCCAGTCCCGATCCGCGATCTTGATGTGTACGCGATAACTCATCACTTGAAATCCACATTGACGGCGGGTCGGCGCTCACGGCTCCAGCGATGGTACCAAGTCACGAATTTGCCAACTCCGGCCTCGATGCTTGTGGCTGGCACGTAGCCAATCAACGCGCGCAGCAAGTCTGGGCTGGCCCAAGTGGCCTCGACGTCGCCCGGCTGCATCGGCATCATATTCTTGATCGCAGCTGTACCCATCGCGCGCTCAATCACTTCCACGAACCGAAGCAAATCGACAGGTTGCCCCTGGGCAATGTTGACAGAGCGCCACGGCGCTACGGGGGAAAGTGAGTCCTGGACGTTGTCTGCGCGAAGCGGTGATCCGGGTTGGGGCACGACATCGATGAGTCTAGTCACGCTTTCGACGAGGTCGTCGACGTAGGTAAAATCACGCTTCATCCGGCCTTCGCCGTAGACATCGATGGGCCGATTCTCCTCCATGGCCTCGGCAAACTTGAAGAGGGCCATATCCGGGCGGCCCCACGGACCATAGACCGTGAAAAAGCGGAAGCAGGTAATCGGGAGCTGATAGAGATGAGAATGCGCATGGGTCAGCGCTTCACACGCTTTCTTGGTGGCAGCGTACAATGAAGCAGGGAAATCGGTTCGGCTAGTCTCTACAAATGGAACATTGGGGTTCGCTCCATAGACCGAAGATGAGGAGGCTTGAAGGAAGTGACGGGGTGGGCGCGCTCGCAGCGCCCCGAGAAGGTTTGTCGTGCCGACAATGTTGCTGCTGAGATAGGCTTCGGGGTTGGAGAGGCTGTATCTCACTCCCGCCTGTGCAGCTAAGTGAACCACGATTTCCGCTGCAAAATCGAGGGCCACATTCCCCAATGGATCGCGATCCTCGAGCATGAGCTCGACAAACTCAAAGCTTTTCGCACCAGTGAGGATAGCTAGGCGCTGCTTCTTCAAAGCCACGTCGTAGTAGGATGTCAGGCCATCGATACCGAGGACCTCGTGGCCATCCGCAAGTAGCCTCTGGGTCAGATGAAAACCAATAAAGCCTGCACAGCCGGTGACTAATACTTTCATGCAGAGCAAGAACCTTTCTGCCGCTCAAACTGTAGAGCGCCATCGAATATAAGTGGGGGCTCCTGTCAAGGATTCGGTGACGCAAGGCGGCTGTTTGAAAAGAAGCTGCGGCAAACTCGCCGCCCTCTCACTCAATTCCAGCTGCACACCGGCGACAGCACTTAAGGTGTGCGGTTTCCAAGAAGGCGCGAAATATATAGCAAGAGACGTATGGCGCGAGATTTCCTAAGTTTGTGGTACTTTCGACCACTCTCGATCGCCCTAGACTTGGCCAGCGACTTTTGTGCTCGGAGTTGTCTGTTTTTTCGCTTGAGCCGAAAGACTTGTTCCGCAACCGTCGGCGGTGCGAGCCAGAGGTGAGATAGCCCCTCTTTTGCTAGACGCTCGAAGCAGGCCGACATGAATGCGCCGCTTTGCTCGGGGGAGTTCGGACGGATTCGGTACGACTGTCCAACCCGTGGCACGCAAACTCGATCTAAGATATAGTGTTGGAAGTATAGTCGCTCCTCGTTCGACCTACATACGGGCTGTACCGCTTCAAGGAAGCCCGTGAAGACAGTCGACCAATCCCCGAGCTTCCTTGCATCATCCCAGTCGCGGTTCTGCTTGTGATAGTTGGCGGCGTGAATCCTGCGCAGATAGATCGGCTCGGGGTGCCGCAGGAAGCTACCCCAGCGAAGAACCTTGAGGAGCCAAACGAAAACCTGGTGGTTGGACCGAAATTCGTCTACGCGGACCAATCCGGCTTGAAGAAGAGCCTCTTTGCGAACGAGGCCGCGGCACGGTGTCGGAGTGATGCGATCAATGAATTCCCTCATCCTGTCCAACTGATCCCCGTCATATGATGGCGTAGCCTCTAAATGAGCGTTTTCACCAAAGAATTGGCAGTCGGCATAGACAATTGCTGCGTCCGGGCGTTCTCTCGCCCGAGCGATCAGCTTTTCGAAAAAATCCGGAGTAGTCAGGTCGTCGTGCTGGCGATAACAAAAGAGATCGCCAACCGGTTGTTGCAATAGCCAGTTGAAGTTTCCTGCCCAATCGAGGCGGTTAGGCTGCACGACAAGGCGAAATCGGCTGTCGTTCAGAAACGGCCGGCAAGCTTCTGCGCTGAGCTCGTCTCCCCCGTCGACAGAAATGACCACGTCGAACTCCCGGTGTGTTTGGTCCTGCAGAACTTTGAGGGCCTCTGCGACATGGTCCTGTCCGCGGTAGAGCGGCACTCCGACGGTTATGTGCATGCCCTGAGTCCTTCCATCCACCTAGGGGGCGATCCGCCTGGCGCAGTCTTCGGCAAAGAGCGGTGCCATTGTCAGTTTGCCTGGATCGACTGAATGATAGCGACCGTTGGAATGCACGCCGATCTCGTATCGATTGTGCAGTTCGCTTCTGGGGTCATCGATATCTGTTTGCCCCCATGCAACTATTGGGCCGCCTTTGATCCACAGACCCTCGAGCTCTCGACCCCGAATTGGAGTCAGGGCCCGGACGAAAGTAGCCAAGCCCTCCACGGTCCCTGCTATCATCGAACTGCGGAGAGCTCCGTCGGGACTGGCGGGCCAATATGGCGGCGCAATCTCAGTTGAAAACTCGGTGACGCAGGTAGGATACCAGGTGAGATATGTCGTTGAGTCCGGATAACTCACGACCTCACCGAACGGGCCCGAGATGACGGTCGCGCTTGGGGGAGGGGCGATCTCCGCGGGCCATGTAAATCCAATTCCGTACTTTAACCGGAACAGCCAAGGACGTCCTGCGGAGATGCCGGCGGTAGCGTCGATTGCGAGGCGACTTTCCCACAAAGCGTTCACTATGGCATCGAACCGCTCTACCTTCACAGGGCCGTCGGAGACAACCGATGTGACTCCGGCTTCGTTCGCTGCCGTGACCTCATGCTGGACCCGTACTTCAATGCGTGGGTGAAGGCCAACCGCGTCACCCAAACGTTGAGCGAGTTCGAGCGGGTCAATGGCGACCTCGGGAGTATCGAAAACGGCGAGTGCGTGCTCTGGGTCGAAAGCCTCCCCAACCTCTTGCTGCGCCCACTCGCGCGGGGGCGCAGCAACGCTCCGCCCGAGGTAGGCGCCGGGCCGTTCAGAAGAAGCCTCTCGCAGCAGGTCGTGCACCTCGGCAAAGTACTTGCGGACCTCTTCGACGGAATGCTGACTGTCGCGGTGAACGACATATGCGGCGGGCGTGGACGTAGCGAGGCTGGTCGTTTGGAGGCCGAGGTAGCGCTCAAGAAACGGTCCGAACGCAAGGGCGCCCTTCATCATCGTTCTTGCGGTGGCGAGTGAGGGGTCGGCTGCGTACATCCACCCGAGATGGATCTTGCCTTCATTGGCGATGGCGGTCCGTTTGAGGATGGCGCTATTGCGCTCGAACAATACAACCTTGGCACCACGCTCGGCCAAAGCCAACGCTATGCAGCAACCTTGGAGGCCGCCGCCGAGAACTGCTACGGTCATTCAAGTACCCCAATGTACAGGAGCTCCTAGCTCGAAGAGGAGTGTTCGGCAAGACTCGAGGGTTTGGCCCTTCGTCATGTGGCGTGGCGGCGGGCCCGCCGCCCAAGGTTTGACGCGAAAACGAAAAAAGAAGCTTGCCTCCCCGCTCTGATGTGGAATGTCAGCTTGGGCAAGTGAAACAAGGGTGCGCGGTAGAACGTCTGTCTATGCTGCTATCACAAATGTGGGGGATTGACTGTTGCAGGTCCCCGCAACCAATGATCGTCCTTGCGCCGCTTAGGATCGGCGCATCCCCAGATGCGATGCCACGGTAGCCTAGAGGAAACACCCTTGTGAGAGGGGGCAGGGTCTGGTTAGTACCGGGTCTCTCTCCTCGCAAGCTTGGCCTCAATGCAGCTATCGTCTCCAATCGATATTCACACCGTTGTTTTCGAAGCGGACCTTCGCCTCCTCGAGTTGCAGATATTCTCTGTAGTGCGCTTTATCGATCCGGCGCAGGTTTCCACCTATCGGATCAATATCAACGGCTCGATGCCAGCGGTCAGTGAGGCCATAAGGGAGCAAATCGAAAGTCGAATTCTGCCTCGGATCGCCCAAGCGTGGCGGGAGAAGATTGAGCTACCGGTGACGTCCTTCGGGCATCCTCGAGGCGGACCACGCTCGCAGCAGGTTCTCAAGCTAACGTCTGTGGCGAGCTCCGCCGCACCGTATGTGCTCGTTGTCGATGCCAAGAATCATTTTTTGCGGCCCACGTCCCTTAGTAGCTTTTTCGCTGACGACGGCCGTATCAAGACGGTTATTAAGAAGGTGAATTCTGGATTCGAAAAGGCAGTGAGTGCATCTTTCGAGTTCTTTGGAGCGCGGTATCAAGAAGGAGATAATGTTCTCCCCACCATAACGCCCTATGTAATGATGCCAGAGATTGTTAGGAACCTGCTTGCGGACATTCTGCTCAAGACAGGTGAGTCCCTGGATCAATCGTTTGACAAGGACCGACTGCTGCGAGAAAGCACCGAATTCTACCTTTACAACGCCTTCATGGCACGACACGGGCTCGTGGAGAGTCATTACACTAACGCTCCACAAACCTTCCTTAGTCTGTTTACAGTCTGGCCGCAGGACCGCAAAGTGGTAGCAAACTACCTTGAGCGGGCAGCGAACGATCCGACTTGCCTGATGTTCGGGCTACATCGACTTCGCCTCCCGCAACTCAACAATGATGAGCGCGCAAAGTTTGCAGAGCTTTGGAGAGGTATGGCTCTTCCAGAACCGGCGTCATACTACCTGGAGCCTTTCCCTTGGCCGGGGGACCCAGTTAGTACGGTCTCCCAATCACTGCCCTGCATCGTGCAGTCGCAAGGCGGATTGCAGTTGCTCCTCGACCCTACATCGCACGTCGACCGATACTTGATAAAGAAGGGTGCCTGGGAAGCGGCCCAAATTCAGCAGCTCTTCGACTTGGCAAACAAATTATTTGCCGGTCGTGACGATGTTGCATTTATCGACATAGGAAGTTTTTGGGGTCTATATGCGCTTCTAGCATGGAAATCCGGCTTTTACACCGACGTTATTGCCTTCGAGGCGGATCCATATAATTATTCGCAATTGATGGCTCAAATGTTCCTTAATCGGGCATCGTATGACATTGACGTGCGACACTTAGCCGTCAGCGATCATGCGGGCCAGATAAAGATGATGCGGAGCACACTGCGGGGTGACGGTAACCGCGGTACGGCGAGTGTTCTACCGGAGGAGACGCATACAAGGCATTCCGTAGTGCGATGCGCTCGCCTGGACGATGAGCTTTCGAGCCTCCAAGAACGGGCGCTGGTTGTAAAGATCGATGTCGAGGGCCATGAGCTACAGGCTTTGCGAGGTATGACGGGGCTCTTGGCTGCAAATGCAGTGCTAATGCAAATAGAACTTTACGACACTGACGCGTCAGTCGGGGCCAAGGAATTGCTCGTCAAGTGTGGCTACCGTGAAGTGGGCCGAATTGGTCCAGATCACTATTTCACTAATCTGCAATAACAATGGACGGTTTAGGCGAACACCAGCTGCCGCATCGTTTAGCCGCCGCTTTTTTCAGCAGGCACGAGGGAACGCTTGATTTGGCGCTTCGACTTTCTTACCAGCATTCTTATGAGCACTGGCCACGGAGGCTCAGGCCATGCACCTCTCGAAGCGGCCCTTTCGATGGCCTGAACAGCGGTGATACGAGGCTTCGCACGAAGCGGGTGCCTCAGGCGGCGTGTCACTTTCCTCAGCAGCATTTTGACAAGCACCGGCCACGGCGGCTCGGGCCACTTGCTCGCTCGCGCTTTGCGGTCTGTCGTTTTGCGGTCTGGTGAGGTTGCCCTGGTGGTTGGATGCGGTGACCTTGAAGTAGTGGCTACCCTTGCCAAGGCAAGTTCGATCTCAGTTACGCGGGCAAACATGGCGTTCGTGACTGCTTGCGCCAATTCGGGGTCGGACGCGGCGGCAGACGCAGCTAAGCGGAAAGCGTAGCCCTTCAATGCGGATACGTCCCTAACTCCAGCCGGAGTCCAGCCAGCTAGAGTCGTAGCAAGTCGCTCGTCTTCCGCCGTCATCGTTGGGATGAGCCTTCGATGAAATTCCATCAGGCAGCGGATCGCCGTCAGCTTCTGTTGATCCTGCCTTGTCGCGCTTATCTGGCCTTCATGTCGATAGTAGTAGGTGCCATGGATCGGGACGATGCGCCCTCGCACTCCATGCGCAAGGATGTTCCGTGCGAGCCAATCATAGTCGACTCCACCAGTTATCGTTGGGTCAAAAGATTCTTTGAAGCGAGACCGTCGGAAGGCAAATGCTGGAAAGGGCGCTGGCATGCCGAACAACGCTCGAGCGAAGAAATCTGCGACGTGCGGTTGATGCGGACGGCCGAGTAGGTAGGAAGTCCGGTTGTCAAACATCAGCAGCGAGATGCAATCGAGCGACTGATCTGCGGAGAGGATTTCGCGGCTGGCCCTTATCCGGTACGGAAGCGAGATGTCATCGACGTCGGCGATGAGGCAAATCTCGTTGGATGCGCTCCCAACCGCAACGTTGAGTGCTTCCGCTCTTCCAACATGGGGAGTTTCTATCAGCTTCAGCCGTGCATCGTCAGCGAAAGCGAGCCGTACTGCTTGTGCGGTGCCGTCTGTCGAACCATCATCGACAAAGACGAGTTCAAACGCTTGGCTCGTTTGGCTTAGCAGCGAGCGGCGGAACGGCTCGACGAAGCTGCGCGCATTATGCGCAGTCGTGATGATCGAGACTGGATTTCCAGGCGATACCTCCGGCTCCCAATCAGTGAGGCTAGAGTAACGATGCCGAGCCAAAAAGTGATGAGCCGCCAGTTCTCGCTGTGTGATGTTTCTTAGCGAAGCCAGGATCGCGGAATAGGCGGGCTCTTGATGGATCACATAGGCGTTGTTTCGATCCTGCGCGATCTTCTTTTCCGCAGCTCCTTCCAGTGACGTGGAGTAGTCGTGAAACAGAATCGCGGCCGGCTCATAGATCAGCGAGGGGGGGCCATACGTCCGATAAAGTCTTGTCGAAAGCAGAGCGCCTTCATGGCCCGCGAGCAAGGGGTCAAAGCCGTCGGCATCGAGGAACTCTGCCCGTCGAAAGGCCGACACACCCTCGGCCGTAATCGCCGCGGGAATAGGATGGAGACCGAGGTCATACGTCGTCGATATTGCGCCCCCAGGAGTCTTCGGTAGGACGCGTCCACGAACAGCGACGGCATTGTCCTCTTCAAGCGCGCCAATTAGACGCTCGATGCACTCCGGCGTGACGAAACCATCATCGTCAATGAAGGCGACGTATTTGCCGTTGGCAATTTCGGCACCGAGATTTCGTCCGCCCGAGCAGCCGAAATTGAAGCCGACATCGAGAATCGTAGAGTTCGGAAAGACCTCTTCCCAAGTTTCGCGTGCGTGTTGGCTGCCGTTGTCCACCAGAATGAACTCGCACGCATCGCGGACGGTGGACCTTGCCAAGCACTCGAGCGCCTCCCGGTAGTCTGGTCGATCGCCGTAGGTGACGACTACCACCGATGCCAAATCAGGACGTACGCCGCCTTCGGCCAATGATCGTGCGCGTGCCCTGAGCGAGGCATCCAGAGCCCGAACCATCTCTGATGCGGCCCCGAAGCTACCCTCTTCGAACAAGCGTTTAGCATCATCAAACGATTGGGCCGCCTCCATGGACTCTGAAGCGGTCATCAGGCTTTGAACATGCACGCGCTCACTCCGGCAGGGACGGGTTAATGCCAGACCTATAGTGGATGAGACTTGCAACGCAACAGTCTCACATTATCAATGGACCTCTCGGTAAACTCCGATGCAAGGTGCAAGTCTAATATTTTGATTCGTGAGAGCACGTCTTGGTTTCTGTCCGCTGACGACTTAGTCAGACAAGCTATTAGCTGCGGGGGCCATCATTTTGCCTGATACCACCAACCACCCCCGCGACGTCATCGTCATCGGGCGGGGGATACAGCCGGGGCATGTGCGCGAGACGAATCGGCGGGCGATTCTGAGCGTGATTTCGCTGCGGCCGGGCATCTCCAATGCCGAGTTGGCGCGGGTCACGGCGCTGGCGCCGCAGACGGTCTCGGCCGTGCTCGTCGACCTTGAGGGGCATGGGCTGGTGACGCGCGGCGAAGTGGTGCGCGGCCGGCGCGGGCAGCCGGCGACGCCACTCTACATGAACCCGGTGGGGGCGCTGGCGATAGGCGCGGCGATCGGCTGGCGGCATCTCGAGGTCTGCCTCGTGGGCATCGGCATGGAGGTGCTCGCCCGCATCCGCCACGATTACGACTATCCCGATGCGGCGAGCGTCTTCGGCCGGCTCGCGGCGGCCGCCGCCGAGCTCGGCGGCCAACTCGCGCCCGGCGAGCGCGCGCGGCTGGTGGGGATGGGGCTCGCGGCGCCGGGTGGCCTCGGCAATCCCGGCGTGCCGGTGGCGCCGCCACCGGGCCGGCAGGAGCTGTGGGCCGGGCTCGATCTCGCGGCCGAGGCGGCAGCGGCAACGGGCCTCGACGTGTCGCTGTTCAACGACGGCCATGCCGCCTGCTGGGCGCAGCGCGTGGCCCATCGGGCGCCGCGGCCGCTGAGCTTCGTGTTCTTCGGCCTCGATACGCTGGTGGGCGGCGGCATTCTCGCCGAAAACCGGCTGTGGGAGGGGGCCAGGGGCACCGCGGCGAGCCTCGGGGCGATGCTGGTGACCGATCGCGACGGGCGGATGCGCGCGGTCGACGAGCTCGCCTCGCTGCATGCGCTCGAAGCGCGCCTCGTCGCGGCGGGGCTCGCGCGCGACGCGGCGCAGCGCGAGCCGCTGGCGCCGCCGGTGCGCGCGGTGTTCGAGGCGTGGCTGGGCGACGCCGCCGAGGCACTGGCGCAGGCGCTGATGAATGCGAGCCGGGTCATGGAGTTCGAGCTCGCGGTGATCGAATCGGCGCTGCCCAAAGCGCTCACCGGCGAACTCGTCGCGGCGACGCGGCAGCGCATGGAGCGGTTCCCCACGCCCGGCGGCCCGCCGCCGCCGCCCATCGTCGCCGGGGCGCTCGGCCACTATGGCGCGGCGCAGGGGGCGGCGCTGTTGCGCATGCACCGGCGCTATTTCTCGCGCGAGCTGGCGCATATGGACATTTAGCGCGGAGCCGCTACCACTTGCGGCGACAGCAGGCGGAAGGGGGACGGACGTGGCGGCAAGCGACTATTACGAAGTGATCGACCCGCGGTTCAGCCGCCTGTTCAACGGCCATGCGCAGGTCGAAAAGCTCTACAGCGGCTGCAAATGGGCCGAGGGGCCGGCCTGGTTCGGCGGCGGCCGCTATCTGTTGTGGTCCGACATCCCCAACAATCGCATGCTGCGCTACGACGAAACCGACGGCTCCGTCTCGGTCTTCCGCCAGCCCTCGAACAATTCCAACGGCAACACGGTCGACCGCCAGGGGCGGCTCGTCACCTGCGAGCATGGCGGGCGGCGGGTCAGCCGCACCGAGCATGACGGCACCATCGTCACCCTCGCCGACAGTTTCGAGGGCAAGCGGCTCAATTCGCCCAACGACGCGGTGGTCAAATCCGACGGCTCGATCTGGTTCACCGATCCCAGCTATGGCATCGACACCGATTACGAGGGCAACAAGGCCGAAAGCGAGATCGGCGCGTGCAATGTCTATCGCATCGACGGGGCGAGCGGCGCCATCAGCGTCGTCATCACCGACATGGTGCGGCCCAATGGCATCGCCTTCTCGCTCGACGAGACGCTGCTCTATGTCGCCGACACCGGCCGGTCGCACAAGCCCGACCATCCGCCCGAAATCCGCGTCTATGACGTCGCGGGCGACGGCGTCGGCAATGGTCGGCAGTTCGCCGTCTGCTCGGCGGGCGGCTTCGACGGCTTCCGCCTCGACAGCGACGGGCGGATCTGGGCCGGCACCGGCGATGGCGTCCATTGCTTTGCCGCCGACGGCACCCTCATCGGCAAAGTCAAGGTGCCCGAAACCGTCGCCAATGTCGCCTGGGGCGGCAGCAAGTACAACGTGCTCTATATGTGCGGCACCACCTCGCTTTATGCCGTGCGGCTGATGGTCAACGGCGCGAAGACCTACTGAGCCGCCGAGGCGTCGACCGCCTCCCAGCCGCCCGATTTCTCGCTGCGGAAGATCGCGTCGAGCACGCGCATCTGCGCGATGGCGTCGTCGACGCCATGGGGCAGGGGCTGCTCGCCCAGCACCGCCAGCGCAAAGGCTTCGGCCTGGGCGGTGTACTGGTCGATCTCGGGCAGGATCTCGCGCCGGTAGAGGCTGCGGTCCAGCGGCCGGCCGCTCCCCACCAGAATGGCGGTCTTCTCGCCCAGCGGCGCGTTGAACGGAATCACCATTTCGAGGCTCGCGCTGTCGCCGAACACCTCCACCGACTGCCGTCCCGAGCTCTGCGTGCCGCACACGAAGCTCAGCTGCCGGCCGGCGCCGAAATCGGCGATCACACTGGCCAGCCGGTCCGTGCCGAACGCAGGGTCACGATCGACCAGCGCCACGACGCGCTTCGGTTCGGCGTCGAACAGATAGCGCCCGGCGATCACGCAGTAGCAGCCGATATCGTAGATGCCGCCACCCCCGATGTCGGGCAGGTTGCGCACATTGCGCGGGTCGACATTGTGGTAGAGGAACACGGCTCGCACCAGGTGCACGCGCCCGAGCTCGCCCGCGCGCACGATCTCGCGGACGCGGTGCCATTGCGGGTGATGCCGCACCATGAAGGCCTCGTGGATCAATATGCCCTTGGGCGCCCCGCGCAGCTCGGCCGCCTCCGCCGCCGTCATCGCGATCGGCTTTTCGCACAGCACGTGCTTGCCGGCGCGCGCGGCCGCGAGCGTGATCGGCACATGCAGGTGGTTTGGCAACGGATTGTAGATCGCGTCGACTTCCGGGTCCGCGAACAGCGCCTCGTAGCTGCCATAAGCCCGGCCCTCGCTGATCCCGAGCTGCGCGAGCGCCGCCTGCGCCTTGCCCAGGTCGCGCGAGGCGAGCGCCACCACCTCGGAGTGCGGCGACTTCATGATTGCCGGCGTCACGCAATTCATCCCGATCGCCGCCGTCGAGACGATCCCCCAGCGCACCTTGCGTTCGGTCATGCTGCCCTCCCTCGAAACTCCCCGAGGTCTTGGCGCAGGCGATTTGAACTGGCAACCCCGCTCGAGGGTCTACTCCAGCGGCTCGGCCAGCACCTCGCGCAGCATCAGCGCCAGGTCTTCCTTGCGGTAGGGCTTGAGCAGCAGGCGCATGTTCCAGGGCGGCTGGCCGTTGCCGTTGATCTTCTCTTCGGGGAAGCCCGAGGTCAGCAGCACGCGGATATTGGGCCAGCGCGTGCGCGCCACGCGGCCCAGATCGTAGCCGCTCATGCCGCCGGGCATGATCACGTCGCTGAACAGCAGGTCGACCTCATTGGCTTCCAGCACCTTGAGCGCCGACGGGCCGTCCTCGGCCTCAAGGCAGCGATAGCCGAGCTGCTTGAGCTGCTTGACCACCAAGGCGCGCAGCCGCGGATTGTCTTCGACCGCGAGAATGGTCTCGGCGGCGCCAAGCGCAAAACCGGCGGACTCGCCGGGTGCCGCAGCGTCGGCGGCCGCCCGCGCCCGCGGCAAATACAGCCGGAACGTTGTTCCAACCCCCTCCTCGCTATAGACGTTGATGTGGCCTTCCGACTGCTTCATGAAGCCGAACACCATGCTGAGGCCGAGTCCCGTTCCCTTCCCCTCGTGCTTGGTGGTGAAGAAGGGCTCGAAAATCTTGTCGAGCACGTCCCGTGGCATGCCGCTGCCGCTGTCGGTCACCTCGATCAGCGTATAGTCGCCGGCCGCAAGGCCGGGATGAAGGCTCACATAGTCCTCGTCGAGGTGGCTGTTGCCCGTCGAAATCTGCAGCGCCCCCCCATTGGGCATGGCGTCGCGCGCATTCGCCGCGAGGTTGACGAGGCTCGCCTCGAGCTGCACCGGGTCGGCCACCACCGGCCACACATCGGTCCCCGGCTCGAGCCTGATTTCGATATTGGTACCGAGCGTGCGCGCCAGCAGCCTGGTCACGCCCTCGGTCAGCTCGTTGACGTCGATCACCTTGGGGCTGAGCGGCTGCCGGCGGGCGAAGGCGAGCAGCCGGCGCGTCAGCTCGGCGCCGCGCAGCGCCGCCGTCAGCGCCTCGTTGGCGAGCTCGTCCATGCCGGAGCCCTTGGCCAGGTCTTCGCGCAGCAGGTCGAGATTGCCGATCACCACGCTCAGCAGATTGTTGAAATCGTGCGCCAGCCCGCCGGTCAGATTGCCGATCGCTTCCATCTTGAACGCCTGGCGCAGCTGGTCCTCGGCCGCCTGCAGCGCCTCGGCCGATTGCTTTTGCGCGGTGATGTCGTTGGACATTGCGACCAGATATTTCGGCTGCCCCGCTTCGTCGAACACCGGCACCTTGTAGGTCGTCAGATAGCGCCGGCCCTTGTAGCGCGTGTCGATCGCTTCCTCGGCGATCACCTGGAGCTTGCCCGTCTCGAGGACCTCGCGGTCCTTGGCGGTGAAAGACTCGGCCTGCTCGCGCGGAAACATGTCGAAATCGTTCTTGCCCAGCGATTCCTCGCGCGGAATGCCGGTCATCTCCTCGCCGGCGCGGTTGAGCAGCAGGAAGCGCAAATCCCTGGCATCCTTCACCGCAATCATGGCCGGGATGTTCTCGATCACCGTATCGAAGAAATTGTTCGCGTCCTTGAGCAGGCGTGCCTGCCGCACCAGGTCGCGATGGAGCCCGCTTATCCCGCCCGCTGCTTCGGGCGTGTCGGTGCCGCGCAGGCTGGCCGCGAAATGGCTCGACAGCGCGCTGGTGCCGACCTTGACGAATTCGGTGATGTCGTCGACGCAATGGATGATCCAGCGGACCTCGCCATCGGCGCCGGTGACCGGGGCATTGAGGGGCGACCAGTGCCGCTCCTCGAAGCCGCCGCCGGCCGCCGCGGGGCGCGGAATGTCGTAGTGCTGCGTCGGCATCGCATCGGGTTCGCCCGTGGCGAGCACCTGTTCGAGCGAGGCGCGCAGCCGGTGCACGCCATCGGCATCGGGATTGTCCGGATTGTCCGGAAACACCTCGAACACGGCGCGCCCCAGCAGCGCTTCGCGCGCGGTCATCGTGGCCCGGCAATAGGCGTCATTGACGGCAACGATCCTCAGCTCGCGGTCCAGCACGAGGTAGGGGTTGGGGGCGGCGTTGAACAGTGCCTCGAAATCGGGCTCGAGGGTCACGGGCGACATCTCGTTCATAGCGGGCTCGGCTTGTTGATGGCGCGCGAGGTGATGAGGTCGATGAAGTCCTCGGTCATCATCGGCCGGGCGAACAGGAATCCCTGGGCCACGTCGTAGCCCATCTCAGAGAGCACCTGCAGGTCGTCGGTCGTTTCCACGCCCTCGGCCACCGAGGTGATCCTGAACCGGCGCGCCAGGTCGACCACCGCCTCGCACATGGCCCGCTTGGTGCGGTCCTGCGCGCAGCCATTGACGAAGCTGCGGTCGAGCTTCACCTCGGCAAAGGGCAGTTCCCTGAGCCGCGCCAGCGACGAATAGCCCGAACCGAAATCGTCGATCGACACATGCACATTGTAGAGCTTGAGCTGCACGGCCACTTCGCGCGCGAGTTCGGGATCGCTGATCGCCTCGTCCTCGGTGATCTCGACGATCAGACCGGGAAAGCGTGGATCGTCCGGCAGGTGCCGGCGCAGATGCGTCACGAAGTCGGGCCGCTGCAGCACCGAGGCGGGCACGTTGATGGCAAGCCGGTTTGTCATTTTGTGCGCGGCGAAGCTCCGCCAGTCCCGCATCGCCTTTTCGACGATGAAGTCGGTCAGCGGCCGGTAGAGCGGGTCCCCGGGCGAGGGCAGGAAGGTTCCCGGCGGCACGACGCCGTGCTGCGGGTGCCGCAGCCGGATCAACGCTTCGGCCCCGCACAGCATGCGCGTTCTGAGCTCGATCTTGGGCTGGTACCACAGTTCGAGCCAGTCATTGTGGAGCGCTGCGGCCAGCCCCGCATCGAAGCGCGCCGGCACGTCGCGGCGCACCTTGTCCAGCCGCTCGCGCAATTGCTCGAGCCGGAACGGCTTGCGCAGCGGCTCGGCCATGTTGAGGCCGCGCCTTATGCCGATCTGCTCCACTTCTTCGAGCGTCAGCTCGTCATGGCCGCTGATCAGCAGCACGTTGCCCGCAAAGCGCGTGCCGTCGAGAATCCGCAGCACTTCGATCGCGTCCGAATCGCCCAGCGACAGGTCGAGCACGATGAGTTGCGGAATGGTGTCACGCAGCGCCGCCTCGACTTCGCCGCTGCTCGAAAGCGTCATCGGCTTGAAACCAGAGGATCTCAGCGCATTCGACACGAAGGCGCGCACCTGTGGCTCGTCGTCGACGACGAAACCCACGGGCTCGGGATAGTCGAATGCCCGCTCGTAAATATGCTCCTTGGTCATCCGCTCCCCTTGAGCCGACCCCTTGAGACCCGAATTCTTGCCGCTGCGACCGTTCCCAAGGCGCAAAGCCGCGCAAAACAAAACAAAATCAAATACGCTATGACCCTAATGGTTTACGCGTACCGCTCCCCCTGACAAGTCACGAACCCGAGATCTTCCACAAGGCAGGGGCGGGGCGGTCACGCGTGCCGGATGCCCGGTCGTCACCGCCGTGACGGCCCCAAATCGAGCGCCGGCCCCCCAGGCGCCCCTCTCCAGCGAAGCCCGGGACCCAACGCACCCCTCGCACGATCCTCGGTCGTCATCACCGGACAAAGACCCGGCCACCCACCGAATTGAGCTGCGACAGCAGTTCAAGCGGCACCACCCCACCCACCGCTGCGCGGTCGCGAGGAAGAGGACGGCGCTCCGTCACGTCACTCTCCCCATCCACCGCCTGTCCTCCCCAGCATGGCGGGACTCTCCCAAGTATCGAACGGCAAAGAGGATCACCGCTCTCCCCCGCGCCCTTCCCGGCGTAAGCTGGGACCCAACCCTCCGCTCGCAGAGCTGCGAGAGTAGTTCGCGCGCCACCACACCACCCACCGCAGCGGTGGGTGGGGCGCCACTTGCACGACGCGAGGAAGCAGAAATTGTCCCGCCAGTGACCAAAACTTTCCCCCGCTGACGCCTGAGAACACAGGCCTCTCCA
>CAZASR010000013.1:0-36379 GCA_964487765.1 uncultured Devosia sp.
GGGCAATGCCTACGCCCATCGCCCGGATCCGCTCGAGCGTTGCCGTGACCTGCGCCGCGTTCCGCACGAACACGCCTTCGGTGATCTCGATGTCGAGGCGGGCGGGATCGAGCCCGGATCGCTGGAGCGCCGTTCCAATTGCTTCGGCGACATCGCTGAGCTCGAACTGGATGGGCGAGACATTGACGGCAAGCCGCAGCTGCCCGGGCCATGACGCTGCCTCGCGGCAGGCGGCCTCGAGCACCCAGGCGCCGAGCTCGACGACGAGACCGGTCTCTTCCGCCACGGCGATGAACTCGGCCGGCGAAACCGCGCCGAGCACGGGGTCGGTCCAGCGGCAGAGGGCCTCGGCGCCGACGACGCGACCGGAGACGAGATCGATCTGCGGCTGGTAGAGCAGCGTGAGCCGTTGCTGGCGAAGGGCTTCGCGCAGCGCCGCATCCATCCGTTGATTTGCCGCAAGACGGCCGTCCATGCCGGGCTCGAACAGCCGCACGCGCATGCCCACGCTTTCCTTGGCGGCCGACAGCGCCATGTCGGCGTGGCTGAGCATGGTCTCGGCGCTGCCGTTTGAGAGCAGCGAACTGGTGGCGCCGGCACTGGCGGCGATTACGGCGCGGTGGCCGCCGTCGAGCTGATAGGGAAAGCTCAGCCATTCGGCGATGCTCTCGGCGTAGCCCGCGAGCCGGTCGGCCTCCATGGCGGGCGCCAGCAGCGCAAAGCTGTCGCCGCCGAGCCGCGCCACGGCGTCGGGCCCCATGGTGCGCAGGCGCTGGACGACGAGCCTCAGCAGCACATCGCCCTGGCTATGGCCGAGGGTGTCGTTGATCGCGCGGAAGCGGCGCAGATCGAGCATGACCAGCGACAGTGGCTGCCCGGCGCCCAGCCGGCCTTGCGCTTCCTCGAGCAGGGCGCCGCGCGTCAGGGCGCCGGTGAGGGAATCGTGGCGGCTGAGATAGACCAGCCGGTCCTCGGCGGCACGCCGCTCGGTGATATCGCGGAACGTGAGGCTCACCACGTCATGCGGCGTGCCTTCGATCTCGACATGCGACAGCGTCGCGGCATAGTCGAGCCGACGCATCCCGGCCGGCGTATCGATCGTCGCTTCCCGCAGTGGCGGCGCGGGCGCGCGGACGAAGCAGTTCTCGACGATCTCGCGCAGGGCCGCGGGCAGGACGGCGGCCGCCGCGCGATTGGACAGCGGCATGCCAAGCAGCTCCGCGGCCGACTGGCTGGCCGAAATGATGCGACCGTCATCGTGCACGATCACGACGCCATCGAAACTGTCGGTGATGAACCTGTCGAGGACGACGCGCACCGCATCGCGTTCGCGCGCCGCCCTGCGGTGCTGGTCGCCGCGCCGGCGGACTTCGTCGAGCAGGGCGGAAAGCACGATTGCGGCGAGGGCGGCATGGAGTGCGGCGGTGTCGAACAGGATCGCGGCGCGCAGCTGGAGGGCGATCGCGACAAGCTCGATGCCGATGGCGAGGCTCGCGCAGGCGAGCGCCACGAGCCACAGCGGCCGGCCGTTCCGCAACCACGCCCCGAGGCCGACGAGCACGAGGAGCGCCGCGAGTTGGGGCCAGAAGCCGGCACCGACAAGCGCACGGCCCTGCTGCAGCGTTTCGGTGGCGAGAATCTGGAGCAGGGCGCCGGGGACGACGCCATGGCGCGGCACGACGAAGAAGTCGCGCAGCTCCACCGCGGACGCGCCGATCACGACATCGCGGCCGGCGACCAGCTGGGGCGGCACATTACCCGAGAACAGGTCGCTCGCCGCCACGCGCGGCACGGTTGCCGGGTCGATGGCGTAGTCGATGGCGAAGCTGCCCTGTGCCGTGGGGCTCACATTGCCGAACACCGACGCGATCGACGGCACCCATTTGCCGGCGAGCCACATGCCCAGCGGATAGGAACGGACGAGGCCGTCGGCATCGAGGCTGACATTGACCGAGACGGGATCGGCATGCTGGGCGAAGCGCGGCAGCGGCAGATTGACGGCCGGCGCCGCCGCGCCGATCTGACGCTGCCGGAAGGCGGCGAGCACCGCGTAGCCACCCGCATCGGCGAGCGCGCGCTCGAATTCGGCATCGCCGGCAGCGTCCGAGGCGACCGCGAAATCGATGTCGAAGGCGACCCGGTTGGCACCGAGCGCCAGCAGGCGATCGAGCAGGCGCGCATGGACGCTGCGCGGCCACGGCCAGACTCCGACGCTGTCGAGGCTGGCCGCGTCGATGTCGACGAAGACGGTGTTGCCCGTTGCCGCTGCCGGCGCGTAGCCGAAGCGCGTATCGCGCAGCGCGTTGTCGAGCGGAACGAAAGCGCCCATCAGGCTCGCCACGATCAGCAGCAGGCCGCCCAGGGCGACCTGCAGGGCCGGCAGGCGAGCGAGGGCGAGGGCGCGGGCCATCACATCACCGGCAGGCCTCAGCCGCGGCCACGCGACTGGCCCTTGCCGGAATTGTCGCCGGACTTGCCTTTGCCGGAATTGTCGCCGGACTGGCCCTTGCCGGAATTGTCGTCGGACTGGCCCTTGCCGGAGTTGTCGCCGGACTGGCCCTTGCCGGAATTGTCGCCGGACTTGCCCTGGCCGGAATTGTCGTGGCCGTTCTGATGGGGGGTGCCCTTCCCGGGCTTGTCCGCATCGTCGGACCGACCCTTGTCGCCGGGCGCCGGCTTGCCCTTGCCGGGCTCGTCGACGGCGTCGTCGTCGTCCGCGACGATGCCGAGCAAATCCATCAGCGTCGTCTTGCCGGGCTCAGGCTTTTTGTCGATGCCCTTGCCGGAAACGACCGGCGTGCGGTGCGCCTTGTCGACCGCGGCGGACTGGCCGGCGGTGACTGTAACGTTGTTCCTGGTCGCGCTGTCCTCGACGAAGACCGCACCGCGCTCGACTTCGACGCTGGCGCCGTCGTCGCTGGCGGTGACGGTGAATCTCGTGCCCTTGACCACGGCGGCGAGGTAGCGGTTCTCGACGGCGAAGTGCTGCACGTCGCGCACTTCCGCCTCAACGGCCACGGTGCCGAAATACTGCTTCACCGTGGTGAAGGGCTTGGCGCGCTTTTCGTCGTAGATCTGGATCTGGGTGTCGGGGCCGAGCGTCACGTGCTCCTCGCCCCGGACGAATTCGACATTGCCGGTCCTGAGCGTGCGGATCACGCGGCTGTCGGGCACCACGTCGTTGCGATGGAGCTTCAGCCATTCGCCGTCCACGAGCTGCAGCACGGTGCCCCGCAGGCGCACGGCCACCCAGTCATCGGCGAAAGCCGCGGCAGAAGACAGTGCAACAACCAGCGTCGCCAGAAGGGCGCGCAACATGGCACTCATGACGGGTCTCCAAACTTGCCCCTCGCATTAATTCGCATGTGAACGATACGAAGGGCTTAAGCGGCAGACTTAATTGTGCGTTGCCGAAACCCGCACGATTGCTGCGGAAAACCGAGACCTGGAAGTGGGGAAACCCGAGCCGTCATAGGTAAATCCCGATGTTCGCCGCCAAGCTGGACCGCGCGGTGAAACTTTTCAGTCGCTCGAGCGCTCTTTTGGCGAGCAACCAAGGAGCGCGACATGACATTTCCGCACGATCCGCAGGCCCGTTCGCCCAAGGGCGACCATAACAGGCGGCTGTCGCTGGGCATCGACGCCGACGAGTTTGCCGCCACGGCAGGGATTTCGGTGGACGATCTCAAGCATTACGAATTCGCCGATACGGACGAGATTTCCGATCCCGCCATCGCCGAGAAGGTCGGCCGCACGCTGGAGCGGCTCGAAGCCGAGGCCAGCCCCCAGGTGGACAATGGTCCGCCACCGCCCGAGGACGTGCCCGGCCGCGTCTATGCGATGCTGCAATCGATCGAACTGGGCGAGCGGCTGGCGCTGGCCGATATCGAGAGCGCCGAGGCGGTGATCTCGCGCGAACTGGCGGCCATCGATCCCGCCATCCGGTTGCTGAGCGTGGGCGAGCGGGCGCGCGGGCCGATGCGGGAACTCCTGATCGAGTGGTCGGAATCGGGCGATGGGGTGCCGCATCAGGAGGTGGTGGTGCTGCCCATGCAGTCCTGAGTTCGATCGGCCGGGGCAGATGGAACCGGGCGGCGTCTGAACGGTTGGTGCCATTCCAGATGGAGGAACCGCAAATGTTTCCCGGACCGACAGCCCTGTCCAGCTCCTCGGCCGTCGCCTTCAGGGACGGCCAAAAGCCCGGCCCGAAGGACGGTGACGTGCAGGTGCGCCCCGCCGGCCCCGACGGCATGCGGACGCGCCTGCGGCGCAAATGGACAGTCGAGGACCAGGCGAGCGACGAATCGTTCCCCGCCTCCGATCCCCCGGCCGCCAATCGTTACGATTGAGCGGCGGGCCGCCCCGCGGCGGCCGCTACCAGTTGCGCCAGGCGACCGCCGACCACGGACCGAGCCTCAGCACTTCGCCATGCTGGCAGAACTGCCCCGTCGAGACGGGACCGTCCTGCAGCATGCACGGCATGTCGATGGGCGCGTCCGAGGGATTGAGCGCGAGCGACAGCGTGCCTGCCTCGAACATCCAGTTGACGATCAGTCCCTTGCCGTTGCGGACGCTCGTCGCGTCGGTGCAAGGGGTCGCTGCCAGCGGCCAGACCATGTCGCGGCGAAAGCCGGCGAGCTCGCGGAAGCGCTCGAGCGCGGCGCAATGCGGCTCCTGCTCGAGCTGGCCCCAGGGCAGTTTTGCCATCTCGAAGGTGTGCGGATCGTTGGGATGGGGCAGGTCGCCCTCCTCGACGTCCTCCTGGAACATCTCGCCCATTTCCTTGTAGCGCCGCCGGTCGGCCTTCTCGCCTTCCGCCTCGTCGAAATCGACGAAGAAGGGGAACGGCGCCTCGAGATTGGCCTCGCCACCCATGAAGCAGAGCGGCATCTGCGGCGCGATGAACTTGACGAAATTCACGAAGTCGAGCTGCTCGGGCGAGATGCGCGACGCCAGTCGCTTGCAGTCGGCGCGGTTGCCGATCTGGTCGTGGTTCTCGACATAGGTGATGAAGCTGTCGGGGGGCAGCTGGCTCGCCGGCCCGCCCCGCTTGCGGCCGTCGCTTTGCGGACCCTCGGCCTGGTCGTGCACGAAGCCGTCCGCAAGCGCCTTCTCGAAATCGGCGATAGGGTCCTTGTCCGCGTCGCCATAGCCGGTCTTGGCGCCCTCGCCCGTCACGAGATAAGCGAGCACGTGGTGCATGTCGTCGTTCCACTGCGCCGTGTAGGTCATCGGCTCGTTGCGGTCGTTGCGCTCGAGCCAGCGCGGTGAATTGTTCATGTTCTCGACGATGAGACGCGCGCGCGGCCGCACGCCTCGCGCCGCCTCCGCCAGTTCGCCGAGGAACTTGTCCTTGGCGCTGCTCTTGATTTCGTGGATCGCGTCGAACCGCAGGCCGTCGAAACCATATTCCGACAGCCACATCACGGCGTTCTCGTAGTAGAACTTGCGCACCATCTCCCGGTCGAAATCGATGCCGGGGCCCCAGGGCGTCTCGATCTCCTGATCGAACCATTCGGGCACGTAATCCGGCGCGAAATTGTCGACGCTGCCGAAATGATTGTAGACGACGTCGAGGACCATGAGCAGGCCGAGCTCGTGCCCGGCGGCAACGAGATCGCGCAGCTCTTCGGGCGTGCCATAGGCCGATTCCGGCGCGAAGATCAGCGTGCCGTCATAGCCCCAGTTGCGTCTGCCGGGGCATTCGTTGACGGGCATGATCTCGAGGCAGGTATAGCCCGCGTCGACGAAGTAGCGCAGGCGCTCCCTGAGTGCGGCGAAGGTGCCTTCCGGCGTCGCCGTGCCCACATGCACTTCGCAGATCACCGCCTCGTGCCAGGGGCGCGAGAAGTCGGGGGGCGGCGCAAGCGGTTCCCGAACGATGCTCCAGCCGCGCGTGTCGCCATGCTGCTGTCGCGAGGCGAGGTCGGGGAACTCGAGCGCCCCGATGCCGAACCTGTAGCGCGTGCCGGGCCTGCAATCGACGGTAGCGACGTGAAATCCCTCCGCGCCGGACTGCATGGGAATGGGGTCGCGACCGTCGATGAGGAGGCGAGCGCCGGAGGCGCCGGGAGCCCACAGGCGGAAGGTCGTGCCCTCCGACGTGAGTTGTGGTCCAAAACGATAATCCAGATGTGTCATGTCGCGAGAACTCGGCCGGCGATTTCCGGTTCCTGCGGGCCGCCGCGGAACCGCCTGTGGCGGCATGCGCGTTATGCGCGAATGGTTCGCATCGGCTATCACGCATCGCACGAGCAATTCCCTCCCAGCCGCCTGCTCGCCCTCGTCAGGCGCGCCGAGGCTGCCGGCTTCCACGCCGCCAAATCGTCCGACCACTTCCACCCATGGAGCGAAAGACAGGGCCAGTCGGGCTTTGCCTGGTCGTGGCTGGGAGCGGTGATGGAGGCGACACGCTTCCCCGTCGGCATCATTTCGGCGCCGGGCTATCGCTATCATCCGGCCGTGCTGGCGCAGGCCGCGGCAACGCTGGGCGAGATGTATGAGGGCCGGCTCTGGCTGGCGCTGGGCAGCGGCGAGGCCATCAACGAAGCGATCACCGGCGAGTATTGGCCGGGCAAGGAGGAGCGCAATGCCCGCCTGCTCGAATGCGTCGACATCACCCGCCGCCTGTTCGCCGGCGAGACGGTGACGCATCGCGGCCGCGTCGCGGTGGTCGAAGCGAAGCTCTATTCGCGGCCGAAATCGCCGGTGCCCATCTATGGCGCGGCAATGACCGAAAACACCGCGGCGTGGGCGGGCTCATGGGCGGACGGCCTGCTCCTGGCCGGGCACAAGCCGGAGGCAGTGCAACCGCTGATCGAAGCGTTCCGCGACAATGGTGGCGGTGGCAAGCCGGTGCATGTGCAGATGGCGATCAGCTGGGCGGCGACGCGCGAGGCGGCCGAAGCGAACGCGCTCGACCAATGGTCGTCGGCCGCCATTGGCGGCGAGGTCGCCTGGGACCTGCGCCGGCCTGCGGATTTCGACACCGCCTCGCGCTTCGTGACGGCCGAAAAGCTGGCCGAGGGCCTGCTGATCACCGACAGCGTCGCCGCGATCGAAGACGCCATCGGCGGCATCGCTGACCTCGGCGCGGCGGCAGTGCACCTGCACATGGTGGGCCGCGGCCAGGAAGCCTTCATCGACGAGATTGGCGAAAGCGGGCTGTTGCAACCGCGCTAAGCGGCGGCGCCAGCCGGAACCGGCCCATCGGATTGGCGTTCCCATCTCGAAACAGGAGGCCTTCATGCACCGATCCGGGCCCAACGGGCCGCAGCCGACCAGACCGGGCGAACCCGACATCCCCGAGGAGCGGAACCCACGTGGCCACGATTCTCAGCCCGATCCGTCGCCGATCGCGCCGCCGGAACCATCCGGCCACGCCGCGGCCGTCGGACGCACGGAGCCTCAGCAGCAACGCCAGCCGGCGCCGACCGACGAGGCCAAATTCATCGCCGATGAATTCGACATTCCGGCGCGGCGGGCGGCGCGGGCCGTCGCCGGCGATGCCGCGAGCGACGAGCGGGTCTCCGACCTGGCGGCCGACGTGCACAGGGCGCGGGCCGAAGAAGCTTCGGTTGCCTCCGTGCCCACGCCCGAGAGTGACGATCAGGAGCATACGGCCGACAGCGACGAGACGGCGCTGAAGCCGGTGCTGGATCGGAACAATCAGCGTCTCGGGGCCGGCTGAACGATGGCGTCCAATGATTTCGACATCGACGTGATGCCAAGTTCGCGCGCGGCGCGCGCCAAGGAACAGCGGATGCTCATTCCACTGCCTGGCTTCGTCGCGATCGTGGTGGTCGTCGCCCTCTGCATTCTGGCAGCCGGCTATACGGGGCTGACTGCCCGCTAGCCCGGTTGCGCGGCCCTCGCCGCCATCGCCAGGCGCACCTCCTCGCGCTCGGCGATGTCGCGCACCAGCCAGGCGGCGACGATCCGCTCCCGGTTACCCATGGTGTGAAAATCGAGCTCGGCAGCGAGGCTGGCGGCAAATTGGGCAGCCTGCTCGTGCGTCTGGCGGTTCATGATCGGCAGTTCGCGCCAGCGGCGCAGAGCTTCGCGGTGTGCTTCGTCCTTAGTCAATGCGAGATCCCCCACGGCGATCCATGCGCAGATTCGAGACGGAATGCATTTGCCTTTGACACAAGGGAACCGCGGCCCGGTGTCGCAAGTTTGGATCATCTGACGGAACCGACCGGAGGCCTACGATGACCACCCAGGAACTACTGATCGGCGAAATCAATGTCGTTTCGAACTTCGTCGAGTTGCTGGCCCGCCGCCGGGCGCATGGCGAGGTCAGCGGGCTCTATCCCGACGTCCGCGACGCGGCCGAGACCATCATGTATCTGCGCAACGACGCGCCGGGCTTCCTGCAGCCCGAACTCGCCGCGCTCGAGGCCCGTTGTACGACGATCCTCCGCTCCATCATGAACTGAGCGCCACGGCCTGCCTACAGCGGTCGACGTGGCGTTCCTCGGGCCGGTCCCGATATTCGAGCTCGGAGTTGACGACAGCGCCAAGCACGAAAATCTGCGCCGAATTGTAAAGCCATAGCAGCATCACGATCGCCGCGGTGACCGAGCCGAAGCTCGCCTGGTAGTTCGAGAAGTTCTCGACATAGATCGAAAAGACCGCGCCGGCGAGAATCCACAGCAGCGAGGCGAAGACGGCGCCAGGCCAGATATAGCGCCAGTGTCGCGGATGGCGGTCAGGTCCCCAGCGGTAGAGCGCCATCACCGCGACGGTGGTCAGCGCGAGCAGGACCGGCCAGCGGACGAGCAGCAGCAGCCATTCCTCGCGTGTCGGCCAGGGAATGAGCGCGGGGAGGCCGGCGATGACGACCAGTGCTATGACGAGAAAGATGGCGCCCGCGATGCTGAGCCCGATCGAGACCAGCGCCGCCTGTATGAAGCTGCGGCGCTCCGGCTCGTGCCGCACCCGTGACATCGCATAGACCAGCGCGCTGACCCCCCTGGAGCCGCTCCACAGCGCCAGGGCGACGGAAATGAGGAGACCGACCCCGAGCGTCGCGGCCGGCTGCTCGATCAGCATCGTCATCTGCTCGCGCAGCACCTCGACCACCTGGTCGGGCAGCACATAGGGAAAGGCATCGATGGTCGCGGCGAGCACCGCGCGGTCGGCGAACAGGCCGAAGATCAACACGATCGTCGCGACCGCGGGAAACAATGAGAGGAAACCGAAGAAAGCCGTTCCGGCGCAGCGCAGCGACGTGTCGGGTTCGCTGAAGGTGCGCCAGCAGCGGAGCGCGAAATCGAAGAGCCGCCGCCACCAGGGACGGGGCGCTGTCACGGTCGAGTGGGGAGCGACGACTGTATCCATGATTGCGCGCCGGCGGCCCCGAGGGGCCGCCGGCTCCTGGTCTCGTCAGTGCCGCGAGATGCTCGTCGCATGACGCTGGCCGTCGGTGAGGTCGGCAGCGACCTTGTCCTTGACGTCGTCATAGATGCGGCCGGCTTCCGTCGAAGCATCCTCGTAGATCTCGGCGGCCTTCTGCTTGCCTTGCTCGTAGAGCTTGCCGGCTTCCTTCATCGCCTTGCCGCGCAGCTTGTCGGCTTCCGCGCCGACCAGTTCGTCTTCCTGCGCAGTGTGCGGCAGGGCCGCACCGATCGCCGCGCCTACCGCGAAGGCAAGCGCGCCGGCTACAAGCGGCTGCTGGTCGAACAGGTTGACGACCTGCCGGCTCAGCATGTCGGACTGCTGCTGCACGGAGCCGCCCAGATGGCGGGTGCCCGACTTCACGCCGTCCATCGCACCGCGCGCCGCCGAGCCCATGCTGGCGAGGCCGTGCCCGACATTGTGCCGCATCGACCGCCAATTGTGGTCGGCCCAGTGACGCGCTTCCGTCAGGGCATTGCCCGCTTCATCCTGGAAGTCGCGGATGCGGCTGCCGGTGTCGTCGATGAAGCCCGAGAACATCTTGCCGGTTTCGTCCATGAAATGGCCGGCGCGAGCGCCGTGCTCGGTCGACTTTGCCTTGTAGCGCTGGCCCGAGCCGGTCTCGAACTCGCTCCACCACTGGCCGGTTTCGTCGGCCGCGTGGCTGACGCGCCTCAGGCCGCCGCTCGAGACGCGGGCATAGGGATAATGCTCGTCCTCGTCATAGGTGTGGTCGACAATGCGCGCGCTGTGCTCGCGGTTGTTGCCGCTGGCGCTCGAGGCAATCAGCCAGGCGATGCCGACGCCCGCGAGCGCCGCCGGCAGTGGATTGGCGGAGAGCTGGTGGCCGAGATTTGAGGCAAAGTGGGCGCCGCCATTCCTGGTGTAGCTCAGCGCCTCGTCGAGCAATTGTCCGGGCGAGAGCCGGTCCTTGATTTCGCCGATACCCGCTTCCACGCGGCTCCGCTGCTCGGCGACTTCGCGCTCGAGCTCGGCGGCGGATTTGTTGTCATAGGTCATCAGAAACTCTCCTTCACCGTCTCGGCATCCATGCGGATCGAGTTGGTCGTTCGCTGCATGTTGAGCTTGTTGGCTTTGAGCTCGGCGAGCCCGCGCGCGATCATCGCCCAGGCAATGCCGCCGATGACGGCGGCAACGATCAGCCCGGCAACGAACCCGGCCGGGGTCTCCGCCATGCCCATATTGATGAGCAAGGCCGCGATGCCGGTGACAAGCGCGGCGAGCAGGACACCGGTGGCCCCGATGGCGAGCACGCCGCCGATCGCCAGATTGCGGCTCGCCTTCATTGCCTCGTCGAGCTTTTCGGACGCCTCGGCCTTGGCGAGCTGAATCTCCTTGCGGAAGAGGCCGGAGATGTCACTGGCCAGACCGGTGAGCAGATCGGCCAGCGGCCGTCCATGTTGTTCGGCGTGCGTCATGACATCCCTCCTGTGGTCCAGCTGTCGGGCCCGTCGGGCCGGGTCTGGCCGTTGCCGGTGCCGATGCCGGAATAGGCGCCCGAGCCGTCATCGGCGACGGTCTGCGCTTCCTCGCGGCGATGTGCCGAGGCAGTCACGAAACGGCTCGCGGCAAAGCCGAGCAGCGCAGCGGCACCGATGAACAGCGCCGGCTGGCGCCGGCCAAAGTCCTGCGCCATGCCGAGCAGTTGGTCGACGTCGTTGTCGCGGATGGTCGCCGACAGCCGCTCCGCATTATCGGCGATCATGCGGGCGTAATGCGCGCTCGATCCATTGCTGGTTTCGAGTTCGGACGCAGCGCGGCTCATCGCATCGGCGACGCCGCCGACCTGTTCGGCGATGAGGTCCTTCTGGTCGGTGGCGATGGAGCGCGCCTTCTCGGTCGCGACGCCGACTTCTTCCTTGGCGCGGTCGGTAAGCGTTGCGACCTGCTCCATCGCTTCATCGGTTACCTTGCCGGCGGCCGTCCTGGCTTCGTCCATCAGCGCATTCGCGTCGCCGGCGAGATCGGGAGTGGGAGTCGTACCGGCGCTGCCACGGCTTGGCTGCGTGGTCGGGCCGGTCGAAATCGGGGTGTTGGGCATGGGTGAATCCTCCATGGTGCGCGAGAGCGCGCGGGATGACTCCAAATCTCGCGAAACGGTACGAGGTTCCACGCCTCGCGCCAAAGTGCTGCGCTCAATCGGCGGCGTTCTGCGGCCGCAGCATGCGCCGGAGGCTGTCATTGCGGAACACGAAGTGCTCGGCGAGCGCGCCGAGTACGTGGAACCCGATGATCGGAATGAGAAGCAGCCGGCCCGTCTCGTGAATCGACGCCGCCGCCTCGACGCCGAAGAACCACGCCGTGGCGCCGGTCAGTGGCATCAGGAAGATGAAGCCATAGAGCGCCCAGTGGGTCGCGTAGCCGATCCAGATAAGGAGCACCGGCTTGTCGCGATGCGCCGCCGGCGCGCCGCGCGTGAGCCGGATGGCGAGGCGGATCACGGCGAGGACGAGGATGGCGATGCCGACGGCCGCATGGATGGTGGCGCCCGCCATCTGATCGATGGGCTCGCCGTCGATGCGGTCGTCGAACGCCTCCTGCATGGGCTTGTTGAAAATAAGCTGAAAAATCACTAGCGCGGCGATCGTCCAGTGGAGGACGATCTGCGCCAGTGAATAGCCGCGCGGCGCCGTCCGCTCACTCACTCGGGAGCGCCCAGACGGTCACCTGATCGCCGATGGGCGTCTCCATGAAATGGTGGCCGCCGCTCATCAGGCCGACGAACTGCCGCCCATCCACTTCGAAGGTGAACGGATTGGACTGGCCGCCCGCGGGCAGCTCGACCTGCCACAGTACGTCGCCGGTATCGATGTCGATGGCGCGGAACAGATCGTCGGTCGCCGCGGCGATGAAGATGAGCCCACCCGCGGTGACCACCGAGCCACCATTGTTGGGCGTGCCGATGGGGATGGGCAGCATCGAGGGGATGCCGAACGGTCCATTCTTGCGCGCCGTGCCGAGCGGCCTGTCCCACAGCGTCTGCCCGGTGGCGAGATCGATGGCGCGGATGCCGCCATAGGGCGGCTCCTTGCACAGGAGCTTGGTGAAGCTCTGTCGCCAGCCGGCATTGACCTTGATGGCATAGGGCGAGCCGACCTGCGGCCCGGCCTCGCCCAGCGAGGTCTCGGCACCGCCGCCGGGCGCATAGATCGGCTCCAGGCCGGCGGCATCGGCCTCCTCGCGCGGCACGAGCCGGTTGTGGTTGGGCATGTCGTTGTAATTGGCGACGATGATGCCGCGCTGGGGATCGATCGCGATGCTGCCCCAGTCCGACCCGCCATTGTAGCCCGGATACTGAACCCAGTAGCTGTCGGCGGTGGGTGGTGTGTAGATGCCTTTGTAGGACGCCATTCTGAACTGGATGCGGCACCAGAGCTGATCGATCGGCGTCGCGCCCCACATATCCGTTTCGGTCAGCGTGCGCTTGGCGAGCGTGTGGTAGAGCGAGGCCGGCTGGGTGGGCGACAGATAGTCCGGCTCGACCCCGCCGGTCGGCGCCGGCCGCTCCTCAAACGGCACCAGCGGCTCTCCCGTGCGGCGGTCGAGCACATAGATGTCGCCCTGCTTGCTGGGCAGGATCAGAGCCGGCACGAGTTCGCCCTGCATGGGGAAGTCGACGAGCGTCGCCTGGCTGCCCAGATCATAGTCCCACACATCGTTGTGGACGGTCTGGAAGTGCCATACGTCCCGGCCGGTCGTCGCATCGATGGCGACGACCGAGGTCGCGTACTCGTTCTCGAGCTCGCTGCGATTGCTGCCGTAATAATCCACGGACGAATTGCCGAGCGGCAGATAGACATAGCCGAGCTCTTCGTCGGCGCTCGCGATGGTCCACATATTGGGGGTGCCGCGGGTATAGACCTCGCCTTCGGGCGGCGCCGTGGTGACGCCGGGATTGCCGAGGTCCCACGCCCAGGCGAGCTCGCCGGTGACGGCGTCGTAACCGCGCACAACGCCCGAAGGCGCATCCTCGGCCTGTCCGTCCTTGACCTGCGCGCCGAGGACGGCGATGCCGCGCACGATGGTGGGTGGCGAGGTGATGGAGTACCAGCCCGGCACCGTGTCGCCGATGCCTTCCTCAAGATTGACCTCGCCATTGGTGCCGAAATCGGCGCAGGGCAGGCCCGTGACCGCGTCGACGGCGATCAGCCGCGCGTCGAGCGTCCCCCACAGGATGCGCGTGGCGCAGGCGGCATCGGGGGGCGCATCCGGCACCTCGTAATAGGCGACGCCGCGACAGGTCGCACCATAGGGGATGGCGTCCTTGGACACCTCGGGATCGAACCGCCATTCTTCCTTGCCGGTGGCGGCATCGACGCCGATGGCAATGCCCATGGCCGAGCAGACGAACAGCGTGTCGCCGACCTTGAGCGGCGTGTTCTCGGGCGAATAGCCCTCATCGTCGCTCTCGGGCAGGTCGCCGGTTTCGAACTGCCATACCTGCTCGAGCCGCGCGACATTGTCCTTGGTGATCTGATCGAGCGGCGAGTAGCGCGTGGCGTGATAGGTGCCGCCATAGGCCGGCCAGTCGGCTCCGACCTCGAGCGTTGCCTCGGCCACCAGCGCGGACTCCTCGGGCGCTGTCGGCTGCGCGGGACCTTCGTCGGACTCGTCGAGGGTTTGGACTGAAACCGGCGGTTCGCTCGAAGCTGCGGACGGGAGGGCTTCGCTGGATGGGGCGGAAGGGACCGAGGAGGCGTCGGCCGGCTCCGAGGGAGCCGACAGCTCGGCGGAAGGCGCAACATCCTGCGCGACGACGGCCGGCGGCTGCACCAGCGGATGGACGAGCGTTGCAAGGCCGACCGCGACCATAGCGCCGCTGGCGACGACCGCGCCCTGCATCGCGGCCCGCGACCGCACGGGATCGAGCCGCCGCAGCACCGGGATGCACAGCAGGATCAGCGCGAACAGGATGGCAGGGCCGAGGATGCGCGGCACCTGCGCCCACCCGTCGAGACCTTTCTCCCACAGCGCCCACACAACGGTGAGCACGAAGGTGACCAGATAGACCCAGATCGCACTCATGCTGCCGCGGAACAGGAAGAAGGCGGTGACGATGAGACCGATGCCGGCGACGAGGTAGTACCACGAGCCTCCCAGACTGAGCAGCCATCCTCCACCAGCGGCAATGACGATTCCGGCAATCGCCGTCAGTACGGCGATTATGAGGAGATAGGTTCGGGCGAGGGGGTGAGGACGGCGGTCGTCAGCCATTGGTCTTCCTCCAAATGGGCAGGTGGGCAATGGAGCGGAACTCAATTCGCGACGGACCGTTCCGTGACGGAAGGGGGCCGATTGGCGTCGCATCGAATTCTCCTTGAATATGCCGAACGGCTCGGCGGTGTCGCCGGGCCAACTCTCGCGCTCGCTGCCTGTTCCCCCGTACAGAGCGCACTGCATCCTGCCGGCACCGACGCGGCCGAGCAGGCGACCCTGTTCTGGTTCATGACCGGGGCCGGCGCCTTGATCTGGCTCATCGTGATGGGTGCGGCGATCTATGCCGTGATCGGCCGCCGCAAGCCCAAGAGCGAAAGATTCGCCGACCGCTTCATTCTCGTAGGCGGCGTCGCGTTCCCCACACTATCGCTGGCAGTGCTCCTGGTCTTCGGCCTGTCGTTGCTGCCGAGCTGGGCCGAGACAGAAGCGCCCGATTTGCGCGTCCACGTGCAGGGCGAGCAATATTGGTGGCGGCTGAGCTACGAGCTGGCGGACGGCGCGCGCGTCGAAACCGCCAATGAGCTGCACCTGCCCGCCGGCGGCACCGTCGAGTTCGTGCTGACCAGCACCGATGTCATTCACTCGTTCTGGATCCCCGCGCTCGGCGGCAAGATGGACGCCATTCCCGGCCGCGCCAATGTGCTGCGGCTCGAACCCACCAAGCCGGGTATCTATCGCGGCGCCTGTGCCGAGTTCTGCGGCAGCGCCCACGCGCTGATGGCGTTTCCGGTGACGGTGCATGAGCCCGCGGCGTTCGATGCCTGGCTCGCAGCCGAACGGCAGCCGGCGGCACGTGCCGGAAGCGAGGCGTTCATCGCGTCGGGCTGCGGCGCCTGCCATACCGTACGCGGCGTGGTCGAGGAGGGCGCGGTCGGCCCCGACCTCACGCACCTGATGGCGCGCACCACCATCGCCGCGGGCACGCTGCCCAACAATCGGGCGAACCTTCTCGCCTGGATCAGCGATCCCGATCACCTCAAGCCCGGCGTTCGCATGCCGCCCTTTGCGAGCCTGCCCGAAGCCGACCGGCAGGCCATCGTCGACTATCTGGTGCGCCTCAGATGACCGACAGGGACGCCGAGGCGGCGCAACTCGCAAAGGTCTGGGAGCGTCCCACGGGCTGGCGCTATTTCTCGGACGTCAACAACTCGGTCGTCGGTATCTGGTACATCGTCGCCGCCTTCGCCTTCATGCTGTTCGCTGGCGTGCTGGCGCTGATCATCAGGCTGCAGCTTGCGGTCCCCGAGAACGACCTCGTCGACGCCCATACCTACAGCCAGCTCTTCACCCTGCACGGCACCGTAATGATGTTCCTGTTCGCGGTGCCCATCTTCGAGGCCATCGCGATCCTGATCCTGCCCTCGATGCTGGGCGCGCGCGACCTGCCGTTCCCGCGCCTTTCCGCCTTCGGCTTCTGGTGCTTCGTGATCGGCGGCGTCTTCGTCTGCGGCTCGATCTTTTTCGGCGCCGCGCCCGACGCCGGCTGGTTCATGTATCCGCCGCTCTCGACCGAGCATTCCGGCATTGGCGCCGACATCTGGCTGCTGGGCCTGAGCTTCATCGAGGTCGCCTCGATCGCGGCGGCAGTGGAGCTGATCGTTGGCGTCCTCAAGTGCCGCGCGCCGGGGATGCACATCAACCTCACGCCGCTCTATGGCTGGTATGTGCTGATCGTGGGCGGCATGATACTGTTCGCCTTCCCGCCATTGATTGCCGGCGATTTGCTGTTCGAGCTCGAACGCGCCTTCGACTGGCCGTTCTTCGATCCGACGCGCGGCGGCGATCCGCTCCTGTGGCAGCACCTGTTCTGGATCTTCGGCCACCCCGAAGTCTACATCATCTTTCTCCCCGCCATCGCCATGCTGGCGATGATCGTGCCCACCTTCGCCCAGCGTCCGATCGCCGGCTATTCGTGGATCGTCCTTTCGGCGATTGGAACCGGGTTCCTGAGCTTTGGCCTGTGGGTGCACCACATGTTCACCACCGGCTTGCCGGCGATCTCGCTCGGTTTCTTCTCGGCGGCGTCGGAGGCGGTGGCGATTCCGACCGGCATCCAGATCTTCGCCTTCATCGCGACGGTGATGCTGGGCAAGGTGGTGCGGGAGGTGCCGATGCTCTATGCACTCGGCGCTCTCGCGATCTTCATAATCGGCGGGCTGACCGGCGTGATGATCGCCGTCGCACCGTTCGATTTCCAGGCGCATGACAGCTACTTCATCGTCGCCCACCTGCACTACACCCTGATCGGCGGCATGCTGTTCCCGGTGCTGGCGGGGGTGCAGTACTACTACCCCTTCGCCATCGGCAGGACGCTCCGGCGCGACCTCGGCATCTGGTCGTTCTGGCTGCTGTTCATCGGCTTCAACGTCGCGTTCCTCCCCATGCACCTGACCGGCCTGCTCGGCATGCCGCGCCGCGTCTTCACCTATGGCGCCGAGATGGGTTGGCAATGGCTCAACCTGACCTCGACGATCGGTGCCTTCGTCTTCGCCGCCGGCTTCCTGATGTTCGTGTGGGACTGCATCTGGTCGGCGCTGAAGGGGCAGGTGCCGGAGCGCAATGTGTGGCACGCCGGCACGATCGAGTGGGTCAACCGCGTGCCCGCGGACAAATGGGGGCTGCGCTCCATTCCCAGGGTCAAGAGCCGCTACCCGCTCTGGGACGACAAGGACATCGAGCGCACTATCGACGAGGGTCGCGGCCTGCTCGCCGATGCGAGCGAAGGCAAGCGCGAGACGCTCGTGACGGCCGTGCTCGATGCCGAGCCGGAGCAGGTGCTGCGCATTGCCGGGCCGAGCTGGGTGCCGATGATCACCGCCATCGGGCTGGGCGGCGTGTTCATCTTTCCCGTGTTCAAGCTGTGGGCCGCGACCGGCGCCTCCGCGGCGCTGTTTCTGGCGGCGCTGCTCTACTGGTTGTGGACCGGCACGGCCGTCATCCCCGAAAAGCAAACCAAGGACGTGGGCGGCGGATTGCGCCTGCCGCTTTACCGCGCCGGCGTCCGGTCGACCGGCTGGTGGGCGATGTTCATCACCATGGTCGGCGACCTCACCGCGTTCCTCGCGCTGTTGTTCGGCTATTTCTTCTTCTGGACCATCCACGAGGATTTCCCGCCGCCGGGGGTCACCGGCCCGGGCCTGGCCTGGCCGCTGGCGGCGGCTGGGCTCGTGGTACTCTCCTGGGGCGCCACGCTGGGCGCCCGGCTTGTCAATGCCCGTGGCGACATGGTCGTGACGCGCATCCTGCTGGGTCTTGCCATGGGCATGACCGTTGCGACGGCGGCCGCCTTCATTGCCGGCCCATGGACGACGAACCTCAATCCGACGACGCATGCCTATCCGGCGATCGTCTGGGCGCTGGTCGTGTGGACCGTCGCGCATCTGGGCGCGGGGCTCGTGATGCAGGGCTACTGCCTCGCGCGTTCCCTGTGGCGGAAGCTGACGCCGGAATATGACGCCGATTTGTGGAACGTCACGCTCTACTGGCACTTCGCCGGGTTCTGCGCGTTGCTCACTGCACTTGTCACCGGAGGCTTTCCGCAGGTCGCATGAACGGCAGGATCACGAGCGAAGTCGAACGCGAGACCGGCACGGGGACCGATCTGTGGCGGGTCATCGCCGCACCGATCATCTGGGCGCTGCACTTCCTGTTCTGCTACATTTTCGCGGCCATTTACTGCGAGAAGCTCGGCCGCGAGGCAGCACTCGGCAATGTGCGCATCGCCGTTACCGTCGCGACGGTTGCCGCGCTCGCCGGTATCGGTCTGTCGACGCGGCATCTGTGGCGCGAGCGCGGCCGTAGCCTCACCGACAATGATTTCGAGTACGAGCACAATACGCCCGAGGAGCGCCATCGTTTCCTCAGCCACGTGGCGCTGATGCTGTGCGCCCTGTCGGCCGTGGGCGTGATCTACGTTGCTATACCGGTGTTCTACCTGACGAGCTGCCGATGAGGCGGTTGCGTCTCATGCTGGTGGGCGCGGCGGGCGCCGTGCTGGGTCTGTTCGTGCTGCTGCTGTCGGGGCTGCTCGATTTCGCCGCGTCCTCGGGGCATTGGGACGCGACAGACTGGGTGCTCGACCTCGCCGCGCGACAGTCGGTGACGCTGCGCTCGCTGGGTACCGAGGCGCCGGCGCTCGACGATCCCGAGAGAATCCAGCGTGGCGCCGGGCACTACGAGCTGGTGTGCGCGACCTGCCATGGCAGTCCGGCGCGCGAGCCCGAGGAATTCGCGCAGCACCTGACTCCCCGCCCGCCCCCGCTGCTCGACCAGATGCAGCGCTGGCGGCCGCTGGCGCGCACCTTCTGGACCGTCAAGCACGGCATCAAGCGGACGGCCATGCCCGCCTGGCCCACGCAATTGCGCGATGACGAGGTATGGGACCTCGTCGCCTTCATCGAAGCCATGCCCAAGCTCACGGCCGGCCAGTATCGCCAACTTGCGGGCGACCGCCGCGGCGACATTTGCGCCAATTGCCACGGCGACGATGGGCGTGGACGCGGCGCCGTGCCGCGCCTCGACATCCAGTCGCCGGCCTATCTCGCCGCGGCGCTCCGCGCCTTCCGTGACGGCACCCGCGCCAGCGGCATGATGCTGAGCGCGGCGAGCGGGCTGACCGATGCGAGAATCGACGAGCTGGCCCGGACGTACGGCACGGCGACGGCGGTAGAGCTTGCCGCACCGCCACCCCGCATCTGGACAATGGGGGTGCCGGATCGCGACGTCCCTGCCTGTGCCGCCTGCCACGGCGAGGACGCGCGCCGCGATTTTCCCCGCCTCGCAGGCCAGCACCGCGATTACCTGGTGCGCCAGCTCACGCTGTTTACGTCCGTGGGGGCCGCGCGCGGCGGTCCGCACGCCGAAATCATGGCGACCGCAGCGCAAGCGATCACGCCCGAGCAGATCGACGAACTCGCGGACTGGCTGGGCGAATAGGAGTGGCCCGGCGAAAGGGATGGCCGCACCGCTGCACTGCCGATGTCGAGCTCCTCAATGCTTGCCTGCCGGGCCCGGCCTGGCGAGGTCCTCATGCATTTTGGCAAGCTGATCGTCGCCGAGCACCCGGGTCATCGCGGCCTGCAGCTTGCTGGCGAAGCCCGAAACCTCGTGGCCGTCGCCGCGCAGCATCGCCTCATAGCCCACCCTGGCGACCGCCGCCGGATCATCCTTGGCTTCGGCATCGGCCGTCTCGAAGAAGTCGGCGTCGGTCGCGCCCGGCATCAACACGTTGATGGTGACGCCGCTCTCCGCGAGTTCATGGCGCAGCGCATAGGCAAACGAATTCACGAAGGCCTTGCTGGCGTTGTAGACGGCCTGGTAGGTGCCCGGCATCATGCCGGCGATCGAGCCGGTGATGAGCACGCGGCCCCAGCCTTGCCGCCGCATGTCGTTGGCGAAGCGATGGAGAAGATAGACCGTGCCCGACACATTGGTGTCGATCACGCGCTGAACTTCGGCCGGGTTCTGGTCGAGGAACGCTTGTCCAAGCCCGCGGTCGGCATTGGCGAACAGCGCGTCGATCGGCCGGCCGATCTCCCGGGCCCTGGTATAAAGCTCGTCGATCCCCTGCTTGGTCGAAAGGTCCGCCTGGACGGGGATGACAAGCCGGTCCGTGCGGGCGAGTTCCCTGGCGGCGCTATTGATCTCGTCGGTGTCCGAGACGATCAGCAGGTCGGAGCCGCGCTCGGCCGCGACACGGGCCAGCTCCTTGCCGATGCCCGAAGCTGCACCGGTCACCAGCGAAAACGAGATGGGCTTGTCGGTGGCTGCCATGGATCACTCCTCTGGCTGACCCAAAACTCGGGGTCGGCGAACGGTTCCCCCGGATCGCTACGGAGGGAACCGGCAGCCTTTCGGGGAGCCAAAGGTGGAACCCCCGATTGAGCCTTGCGGTTCTCTCATCGAGCGCGCTCACATGACCCACTCTGCTGCTGCACCATGAGCCTGGAGGCCGCCAACCGCCTGATCCTGGCGTCGGGCTGCTTTTCCGGCGCCACAATCGCCGGCTGGACGGTCGATCCGGCAGTGCTGGCGCCGCTGCTGCTCGGCGGCCTGCTCTATGTGGCGGGCCTCGCGCGCCTGTGGTCGTCGGCAGGGCGGAGGAGGGGCGCGGCGCACTGGCAGGCCTTCGCGTTCGCCCTGGGCTGGCTGGCGATGGCCGCTGCGCTGGTGACGCCGCTCCACGACGAGAGCCGCAAGTTCTTCACCGCCCACATGATCGAGCATGAGCTGGTGATGACGATCGCGGCGCCGCTGCTGGTCGTCTCGCGACCGCTCCCGGTGTTTCTGTGGGCGTTTCCCCGCATGTGGCGGCGCAATGTTGCCAGGGCAAGCGGCGCCGTCGCCTATCTGCTCGGCTGGGACATCCTGAGCCGCCCGCTTGTCGCGACCATCGCACACGCCGCCGCCATCTGGTTATGGCACATCCCCATGCTGTTCGACGCGGCGCTCGGCAACGAGGTCCTGCACTGGCTGCAGCATCTGAGCTTCCTCGTCACCGCGCTGTTCTTCTGGTGGTCGGTGCTCGAAGCGCGGCAGCGCGCGGCGGCCGGCGTCGCGCTGATCTTCGTCACGGCGCTCCACACCAGCTTCCTCGGCATCCTGCTGACGCTCGCGCGCCAGCCGATCTATCCGGGCCAGGCCCGCGTCGCCGCAGCGTGGGGCGCTGACCCGCTGATCGACCAGCAGTTTGCCGGTCTCATCATGTGGGTGCCGGCGAGCCTCATCTATGTCGCCATCGGCCTTGCGCTCGCGGGACACTGGATGGCGCGTTCGGGACAGGGAGTGGGAACTGCCCGCCGCACCTGACGACCTCATCGTCGCGATCAGCGCTTGCTCCTACAGTTACATTGCCCCGACATTGAGGGTACGTGCGGTGCGCCGTTGCGCGGCGATGCGGAAGGGTGCGTTGGGGGCGCCGTAGCCGGCGTAGGCGCCCCGGCGTTCGACGATCTCGATGAACATGCCTTCGCCGAATGTCGGGCCGTAAAACTGAAAGAACTCACCCCCCTCGTCGCGATCGTACAGGACGTTGAAGCGGCGAAGCTGATCGACGAGCTCCGACGACAGCTCGAAGCGGGCTTCGATATCGGCATAGTAATTGGGACTGATCTTCAGCGGCTCGAAACCGAGCTTGTGGATTGCCGCAGCGGTTGCGAAAATGGAGGTCGTCGAGAAGGCGAGGTGCTGAATGCCGGAGCCAAACGATTTGCTGATAAACTGTCCGGCGAAGGTTCGGCTGTTCTCGGCGCCGTTGAGCGTCAGGCGCAGCGTGCCCGTCGAATTCTCGATCACCTGGCTGCGCACCAGTCCGCCCGGATCGAGCACGTCGACCATCGGCAATTTCTGGGTCGCAAAGATCGAGCGGTAAAACAGGACCCAGGTCAGCATCTCATCATACGCCATGGTTTGCGCGACATGGTCGATCGACGTCAGGCCGGCCGCCGGATCCGCAGCCTGCGGCTGAGGGACGAACTCGATGTCCCAGACCCGTGCCAGGTCGGAGCGGTCGTCGAGGAAGTAAATGAGCCCGCCGCCGACGCCGCGAATGGCCGGAATCTTGAGGTCGCCCGCCGGCACGGACTGCTCGAACATTTGCGCGCCAAGGGCCGCCGCCCGCGCCACGGTCGCGGCGGCATCGGCAACCTTCAGGCCGATCGCGTAGGCCGAGGTACCGCGCGCAATGAAGGCCGACCGCGCCAGTCCGGAACTCTCCTGGTTGACGACGATGTTGATGCTGCCCTGGCGGTAGAGCGTTACGGCCTTGCTCCGATGGCGGGCCACGCCGGCAAAGCCCAGGGTCTTGAGCATGGCATCGAGCATCTCCGCCTCGCCCGCGTCCGTCGCGAACTCGATGAACTCCACCCCTGTCACTTCGACGCGCGGCGGCATGGTCGGTGGGTCGACCGCCACGACAGGTTCGGTGCGCGCCACCTGATCCACCAGGTAAACCAGCGAGCGTCGGCCATCGAGTGCAATGGCCTTGGGCGCGCCGCCGCGGAACTGGTCATTGAAAATCTCGAGCGAGAGCGGCCCGGCATAACCCGTGGCCGCGACCGCCCGCATGAAATCGACGACAGGCAGATCGCCTTCGCCGGGCATGTTGCGGAAGTGCCGGCTCCAGTACAGCAGATCCATCTCGATAAGCGGCGCGTCCGCCAGCTGCACGATGAAGATCCTGTCGCCGGGGATCGACCGGATCGTATCGGGGTCGATGTTGCGGGCCAATGTGTGGAAACTGTCGAGGATCAGCCCGATATTGGGGTGGTCTGCGCGCCGCACGATTTCCCATGCGTCCCGGTGGTCGCTGACATGGCGACCCCAGGCGAGCGCCTCGTATCCCACGCGCATCCCCGCTGCACGCGCCAGCTCCCCGAGCTCGACGAAATCGGCGGCGGCGCGGTCGATGCCGCCGATTGCAGCAGGCGACACGTTCGAGCAGATGAGCATCAGATCGGTGCCGAGCTCATGCATGAGGTCGAATTTCCGGCGGGCGCGTTCGAAGGCGCGTCTACGCAGTGGTTCGGGCAATCCCTCGAAGTCGCGGAACGGCTGGAAGAGCGTGATCTCGAGACCAAGGTCGCGAGCCATCGCGCCGACTTCGGCCGGACTGGCGCCGAAGGTGAGCAGGTCGTTCTCGAAGATCTCGACGCCATCGAATCCCGCGGCGGCAATGGCCTGAAGTTTCTCTCCCAGGTCCCCACTGATCGAGACTGTCGCAATGGACGTTCGCATCGGTCCGCTCCACAAACGAACTAGTTAGTTCATTGGTAGGGTGGCCGATGCCACCGGGTCAAGAAGGGATGGCCGATAGAGCTAGCCCGGGTCGTGTGCCCGCTCGCTGGACTGGGTGCCAGCGGCCTCACCCTCATCCGGCTTCGCCACCTTCTCCTATCAAGGGAGAGGGCCATCGAACCGCGACATTTGAGACGAGCCGCCTCCTCGCGTGGGAGAAGAGCTTGTCCCCGACCCGATCAGGGATGCCTGAAGAGCCGGCCCCCAGGCTGCGGGAGCCAGCTGCGCTGGTCAGTCACAGCTCATCCGGCCGGGAGCTTGTCGGGGCGCATCACGTAGTGGGTGACCATGTCGACCACGGCCTTGCGCAGCGACTTCTGCGCCTTCGGGGTGCCGACGTCACGCGCAAAAATCTTTCCGAAGGTCGCCCGGTTGGAGACGTTGAAGAAGCATAGGGCGCTGATCTGCCAATGCAGCTCGAGGGGATCGAGCCCTGCACGGAAGAGCCCCTCATGCACACCGCGGGCATAAACCCTGTGGATGGTGTCGATCGCCGTGACGTTGAGCCCCCGGATGGCCTTGGACTTATCGAGATATTCGCCGTGGTGGATATTCTCGATCATCACCATGCGGATAAAGGCTTCGTGCTTGTGGTGATGGTCGAAGGTGAACTCGACCAGCCGGCGCAATGCCTCGAGGGGCGGCAGGCCCTCGACGTCAAGCTTGCTCTCGCCTTCGCGGACGGTGCGGTAGGCGTTCTCGAGGGCGCTGAGATAAAGACCCTCCTTGTCGCCGAAATAGTAGTAGATCATCCGCTTGCTCGAGCGCGTGCGCGCGGCGATCTCGTCGATCCGCGCCCCCGCCAGGCCGTTGAGCGCGAACTCCTCGGACGCAATCTCGATGATGTTCTGCCTGGTGCCCTCGGGATCCTGAGTACGAACATTGGCCGCCGCCCGGCCCGCCTTGGCCGCTACCGTGTTCGCTTTCGCCATGCCGCATCTCCGATTCCAGGCCCGGCGTTGACTAAACTAACCAGTTCGTTCATTTTGCCTTCGACCATTGCGGCTCATTATCGGGTCGGCATGTGGGAAGACAAGACGGACAACGCCCGGATCAACGGGGAATCGATACTCGGAAGGGACGCCCGGCGATGACGGGGGTGGTCGATATGCTGCGGGCCGCGATCTCCGCGAAGCGTCAGGGGGCCGCCCTTGCCGGTTCGACGCAGTCGGTTCAGGTCGGGCTTGTCGGTCGCGGTATCGGGTCCTCGCGAACGCCTGCGATGCATGAGCGCGAGGGCGCGCGCATGGGCCTTGCCTACCTCTATGTGCTGCTCGACTTCGACCAGTTGCATCTCGACGACGCCCAACTTGGTGAGGTCATCGAGGCGGCACAGACAGTCGGTTTTGCCGGCCTCAACGTGACCCATCCCTTCAAGCAATCGATCATTCCGTTCCTCGATGCACTGTCCCCCGAAGCATCGGCCATCGGCGCCGTCAACACCGTGCTGTTCGAGGCCGGCAGGCGCGTCGGCCACAACACCGACAGCTGGGGCTTCGCCGAGAGCTTTCGCGAAACCCTGGGAGATGTCGCAACCAACCATGTCGTTCAGTTCGGCGCCGGTGGGGCGGGAGCCGCGGTTGCGCATGCGCTCCTCAGCCGGGCCACGGGTGAACTTGCGCTGTGCGACATCGACGTCCCGCGAGCGCAGACCCTCCAGGCCCGACTGGTGGAGCGCTTCGGGCGTCGCATCAGCATCGTGGAGCCGCACCGGGCCAGTCTTGCCGCGTCCGATGGCGTGGTGAATACCACCCCCATCGGCATGGCGAAGTATCCGGGGTTGCCCTTCGACTCCAGCCTGCTCGAGCCACGGCACTGGGTCGCCGAGATCGTCTATTTCCCTGCCGAGACAGCCCTGTTGCGCCGCGCACGAGAACTTGGCTGCCGTACCCTCGCCGGAACCGGGATGGCGGTCTATCAGGCCGTCAAGGCCTTCGAGCTGTTCACGGGCATGACGCCGGATCGCGACAGCATGATCGGTCACTTCAGGACAGCCGCTTGATGCATGCCTTACGCAAGCCGAGAGAAGGAGGAATTGACGGGTAAAACGCCCCCGTGCCACGCTGCCGAAAGTCGCCGGAGGGCGAAGTTCGGCCGCAAGATGAACGAACCAGTTCGTATAACGTCCCTGGCGTGAGCCAGGGGCTTCAGCGGGCCCATTCCGGTGGGCCTACGGACAATCAGGTCCCAGGGAGGAGACCCAATGACCAAGACTCTGACACGCCGCGCGCTACTTGTCGGTGCTGCGCTGCTGACCTCTGCGCTGTCGCTGCCGGCGATGGCACAGGACAAGCCGGTTCTACGCTTCTCGGCGGTGTTCTCGGAACAGGACATCCGCGCCGAAATGATGAAGCAGTTCGGCGAGGCCGTGGCCGGTGACTTCACGCTCGAACCATATTATGGCGGCACGCTGTTCAAGCAGGGCACGGAACTCGTCGCGCTGCAGCGCGGCAATCTCGAGATGGGAAATATCGCGCCGCAGGACATTTCCAACCAGATTCCCGCATGGTCCGTGCTGACGGCCGGCTATCTGTTCCGGGACGCCGCGCATCTGCGCGACTTCTTCGACAGCGAACTGGGGGATCACTACAAGCAGATGGCCGAGGACCAGCTCGGCGTCCACATTCTCGGTCCGACCTATTTTGGCATCCGGCAGGTTGGCCTGCGTATCGACAAGGAGATCAGGACACCGGCGGACATGGCCGGCATCAAGCTGCGCATGCCCGGTGGCGATGCCTGGCAGTTCCTCGGCACGGCGCTCGGCGCCAATCCGACGCCGATGGCCTACGCCGAGGTTTATACCGGCCTCCAGACCGGCGCCATCGACGGGCAGGACAACCCGCTGCCCAATGTCGAGAACATGAAGTTCTACGAAGTGATGGACCAGATCGTCCTGACCTCGCACCTGGTCGGCTACGATCTGCTGGTCATCGCCAAGCCCACCTGGGATGCCATGACCCCCGAGCAGCAGGCAAGCGTCCAAGCCGCGGCGACGGCGGCAATCGACTTCAGCCAGAACAAGCATATCGAGCAGGAGGCGACGCTGCTCGAGAAGTTCAAGGGCGAGGGGCTCAATATCTATGAGCCGGATGTCGCCGCTTTCCGCGCGCATGTGCAGGAGCAGTACCTGAACTCCGACCTCGCCCAGAGCTGGGAAGAGGGCGTGGTCGACAAGATCAACGCACTCTGACACGAAACAGGAGGGGCGGTACGCTGCCCGCCCCTTCACCAGCACGGAGCCGCTCCATGCCCGCATCGTTGACCCGCCTCGGCGCCTGGCTGCACGCCCGGGCCGAGAACCTGCTCGCCGCGATGCTGGCGGTGATGTTCGCGGTGTTCATCGTCCAGATCTTCTTCCGGTACGTCGTCAATTTGCCGATCGGCTGGACCAACGAGATCAGCGTCATCATGTGGATCTGGATGGTGCTGTTCGGAACGGCGTTCGTCGTGCGGGACCACGAGGAGATCCGCTTCGACATTTTCTATGCGACGGTGAGCGAGCGGACGCGCCGGATCATGGTGCTGCTGTGCGCCCTGGTGGTCGTGCTCCTTTTTGGCATTTCGCTGCCGGCGGTCCTTGACTATATCGGCTTCATGAAGGTCGAGAGGACGGCCTATCTGAAGATCCGCTTCGACTGGCTCTATTCGATCTACGGCATCTTCGCGATCGCGACGATCGTGCGCCAGCTCTGGCTCGGCTACCAGGCGGTCTGGGGCAAGCAGACCGAGCTCGAGGTGGACGTCACCAAGATCACCTCGGGGGTGTGACCGGTGTCCGTTCCCTTCGCCGCCGCCCTCGCAGTCATCATCGTTACGGCGTTCATGGGCCTGCCCATGGGTGTGGCGATGATCACCGGGTCGATCCTCTATTTGCTGATGCGCGGGCAGGACATGGGGATCGTCGCCGAGCAATTCCTCAACGGCATGTACACCAACTACATCATGCTCGCGGTGCCGCTGTTCATCCTGGCCGCCGAGATCATGAATTCGGGCTCGCTCTCCGAGCGCCTGCTCAAATGGTGCGACGCCTTCGTCGGGCGATTTCGCGGCGGGCTGGCGCAGGTCAATGTGCTGCAGTCGATCGTTTTCGCCGGCATGTCGGGCTCTGCCATCGCCGATGCCGCGGGCAGCGGCAAGATGATGCAATACATGATGACCAAGGACGGCAAGTACACGCCGAGCTTTGCGGCCGCGCTCACCGCGGTCACGGCCGTCATCGGGCCGATCATTCCACCCTCGATCCCAATGGTGCTCTATGCGCTCGTCGCCGACACGTCCATCGGCTATTTGTTCCTCGCGGGCGTCGTGCCGGGCCTGATCATGGCGGGAGTAATGATGGTGCAGATCGCCGTCACCGCGCGGGTCAGGAACTTCCCGGTGGAGAAGCCGGTGCCGATCCGTCGCCTGCCGAAGATGACCTGGGAGGCCCTGCCGGTGCTCCTGATGCCGGCGGTGCTGATGTACGGCATCTATGGCGGGATCACCACGCCGACCGAAGCGGCGGCCGTCGCGGCGTTCTATGCCCTCGTGATCTCGGTGGTCGTCTATCGCGCGGTCAGCGCGCGCGAGTTCTACCGCTCGGTGCTGGTGAGCGCCAAGACCACCGCCTCGATCGGCATGCTGATCGCCGGCGCGCTGGTTTTCAACTATGTCGTGACGATCGAAAATATCCCGCGCTCGATCAGCGCCGTCCTCGTCGCCTGGGATCTCAGCCCGCTCACCTTTCTCGTCGTCGTCAATATCCTGCTTCTCCTGCTCGGCTGCGTCCTCGAGGGGACGACCATCTTGCTGGTCATTGTGCCGGTGCTGATCCCCACGGCGCAGGCCCTGGGCATCGACATGGTGCATTTCGGAGTCGTGGTGGTGGTCAACATCATGCTCGGCCTGGTGACGCCGCCTTATGGCCTGCTGCTCTTCATTATGACGCGCATCTCGGGTTCGCCGATGCGCGCCATCGTTGCCGATGTTTTCCCGTTCCTGCTTGGGTTGATCGCCGCGCTCATCCTGTTCACCTTCGTGCCCGACTCGGTGCTCTGGTTGCCGCGGCTGTTCGGCTATGTGAGTGAAACGCCATGATGCCCATCTACGTCCTCAACGGCCCGAATTTGAATCGCCTGGGCAAGCGGGAGCCCGAGATCTATGGCACGACCACGCTGGCCGAAGTCGAGGCGATGTGCCGCGAGGCAGCCGGCGATCATCCGCTCGAGTTTCGGCAGACCAACAGCGAGCAGCAATTGATCGAGTGGGTGCATGAGGCGATCGACAGGGGAGCGGGCATCGTCATCAATCCCGCCGCCTTCACCTTCACCTCGCTGGCCGTGCTCGACGCGCTCAAGATGTTCCCGGGGCCCATCATCGAGCTCCACATCTCCAACATCCACCGCCGCGAGCCGATCTACCACCGCTCCTATGTGTCGATGGTCGCGACCGCCGTAATGGCTGGCTTCGGCGCCGAGGGCTACCCCATGGCCGTCAGGGCACTGATCGCGCGTCTCGAGAGCTGACACCGCAAACGGCCGACGACCGTCCGGCACGCGAGGCGGATGGTGCCGCAATGCAAAGCGGAAGTAGGACTCAGGTGCCCACCAGAGCGGAATATACAACCGCCTCTTCCACCCCGTCGACGACCAGCAAGTCGTTGAGGATATCGTCAACGAACCCGCCAACGGGACATGCACCCAGGCCGAGTGCGCCCGCAGTCAGCAGCAGGTTCTGCATTATGTGACCGGCTTCGAGCAGGGCGAACCGATAGGCGCGTTCGCCGTATTTGATCTTCGATCTCCCGAAGACGGCCGTCAGCAGGCACGCGATTGAGGCCTGGGCGACGGCCTCTTCGATGAAGATAGCCTCATCGAGCGTAGGCCGGTGATCTCCGGGGGCTATTTCGTCGAGCCGATGAGCGCGGACATCGTAGTGGTAGACTCCCCCTGGCAAGCCGTCGACATTCAATGACACGACGTAGAGCTCCACAGGAAACAGGCCTCCCGCCGAGGGCGCAGGACGCCGGCGTGGGCCGGTCAGGCCGCTCGCGGCATGCGCCAGGTCTGCGATCTGCTGAATGGTCATCGGCGCAGGTGAGTAGCTGCGCGCGGACTTTCGCTGGCTGAGCAGACTCCCTAAGTCTGCAGTCGGCGAGGTGGGCGGGGGGAGCTCCACAGCGGGCGAATAGACATACCTCTTGAAACCGTCCGAACCGACCGCAAGGGCTTCAGCGGTATGAGCGATACCCGGCGCGGCGGCCACGATCTTGCTGTTCTCGTGATAAATCTCCGAGACGGAAAAGAGGCTGCGCTCGCCCACCAGTTGAACTCGCGCTTCGTGCAGATCCCAGGAGAATGCGGCGGCGGACGGCACGGTTGATCTCACGGAAACGGATGCGGGTGGTGATTGACCTGGGAGAACTCGATGCCCAGGCGAGGGCTGACGCGCTCGAGCCCGGAACCGAAGAACAGTGGCTGGCACTCGGGGATGACAACCCGCGCCACCTTGAGGCCGACCTCCTCTATATCGGGCGACGTCACGTCGATGGCTACTGCCTCGTAGCCGGCGTCTTGAAGAGACGTGGCGCAGCGCTCGATCGCCGTCGATGCGTCGAGAGATGTCTCTGCATCGCTCCCATCGAGCCGAACCAACGCATCGCCAGCCAGCAAGAAAGCGTATCGGTCTGCCATCGCGGGATTTAGCGGCCACAACACATGCTGCTCGATCTCGTGGATGGGCTCGACCAGCGGGTCAGGAAGGTGCGGCCCCCGTGCAAGAAGGCTCTCGACCCACATCAAGCATTGCGCCAACTCGCGCAATGCCCCGGCTACCGCAGCGTCGGCGCTGGGCTTTGCGCAGGAGCAGAAGATGGCGCGCTCCTCCCGGTCGATGGGGCCGATCCATACCGCGATGTAGGACGGTATGCCGATGTCACCTGTGCATTCGAGCACTGCCACGAACTGCTTCAGTCGGCCAAACCGCTCGAGCGTGGCTCGCGCGGAACCGGGGGGAAGGCTGGTGAGGTCGACTCGCGGCAAGCTCCGACGTGCCAGCCACGCGGACATCGATGCATGGCGCTCGACGACCTCGCAAAGCCCGGAAAGGATAGCCTCCGGCAGCGTATTCCCGCAGGCAAGGCCGGTGGTAACTTGCTGACCGAGCACCTGCTCGCCTCGTTCGCTGACATAAGGCTGAAACACGGCGAAGGCAGGAACCCACATCGGCTGGCGACGGGTCAGTGAATAGCCCTCGATCCATCCAATGGATCGGCTGCGATCGAGGGGGGCGAAAACGAAGTCCTCTTTCTCATACTGGGCTCGATCATAAAGCACGATGCTCTCAGGCTCTACGGCATCGAGTTGAGTCTCGGTCGGAGGCCAGTACCGAAGCTTCTCGTAGGGCACGTAAGAAGCCGAGTAGCGTTCGACCGATTCCCCAACCGCCGCCGCGATTGCCTGCTCCCTGACGACGGCGGTTGATCCGCTCACATCGCTTTCGCTGAGAAAGCCGAGTGACTTGAAATCGCTGCAAAGCGTGCCGCAGCCAAATATCCGAGGAGCGTCGGGCGCGAGCGCAGGCTCGTGGAGGAGCTTGATGATACCGGTCTCGGGGTCGACCAGCCGCCGGGCCTTGACCAGGGTGTCGCTGAGACGGGACGGCCGGGCATCAGGCAACATGGCTACACTACGGCGCTGCATGGGCGTGCAGGTCCCAGATGCGCGTCTGTGGGGTCTCGCGGGTTCGTGAGCAGACCGGACAGCGAGGCAGCTTGAGAATCTCGTGGCTGTCGGTGTGGAGGGTCTGCAGGTCGATGGTAAGCAATCGGCCAAATGCCGCCGACAATGCCCCTCCCAGCACGACCCGATGGGTGTCGAGAGCCACCATGCTCCCCAGCACCTCGGCGAACTCCGGCAGGTTGGCAGACGGCAGGGAAACGAGGGGACGCTGTCGCCAATGTGATGCCAGCGCGGCATGATCGCCGGGATGCGCGCAATTGGCTCGCGCTCGCAGTTCGAAGCAGGCGAAGCAGGCCGTCTGGCCGGGAACGACGTACGGGCCGATGAGCCCGAGCCGCCGGTCGATCCTCGCCGATGTCCAAGGCACCTGCTCCTGATGACAGGCTTCGTTCAGCTCGTCGTAACCAGCTAGCGACATGTCATCGCTGCAGATGATGACCAGCGTCTGCCCGGCAACGAAATCTCTCAGGAAGGATGGAGAACCTGCCTCCGACACTGTCCCGCACGCGATCCCGTCTCGCACGAGCGCGGCGCGCACCGTCTCGGCAATGATGCCGGTGCCCACGATCCCGATCCTCGATGCGGCGAGCGCATCCTCGAAATCACGGGCTGACCTTCCCTGCCCGCGCCAGTGGGGCCAGCCAGGCGCCGAACTGCGCGAGCCATCTTCGCTGACGAGGGAGCGACTCAGCAGGAGTTCAACGAACGCCACGAACTCATCGGAGTAGCGATCCTCGACCTTGGTTCGCAGCGCCGCGAGCGGAGCGTGCAGGCCAACCGTGGCCGCGAGCTTCGGGAGCTCCCTTGCAGCGAACTCTCCGGACAGAAGGAGCGTTCCTGACGAGAAGCGCAAAAGAACGCTGTTCGCGTCCACGGGAACGACCTCGACACCCGGGACGATCGACAAGTCTGTCAATGAGGTATCCAATCTCGTCCCCGTCCACCCGTAAGGAGGGGCCGCGAACTGCGGCCCCGAGATACGCCTAGCGCTGGATCTGTTCCAGCATGGCGTGTGCCGAAGAGCAGGAGCAGTTGCCAATGATCTGACAGCCGCTGTCGGCGGCGGTTATCCGATCGCTCGCTTTCTGCAGTTCGCGGTAAACCTGGATTGCGATCATGTCGCCCGCGACGCTCGCGACCTGCTCACGTTCCTCAGCACTCAGCTTCAGTCCGGCGAGTGCGCCTCTTGAACTCACTTCTGCCATGTCCGGTACTCCCTTTCCGCGGCCACAATGGCGCGCATGATGGACCAGTCAGTTGGGCGCGCAACAATCGCTCCAGTCAAGCGCAAGAACAACATTCCATTTAGCCTTATTTGCGTCTGACTTTAGGGGCTTTGCGCGGCTCGTGGATTGCAGCTTCAGCTTCGGCGGCAACGGATGTCGCCGGTCCGGCTTCGCGCAGCTGCAGGGCGCGCTCGGTCTCCGCCTCGACAAAATCCTCTACTGCCGTCGCGACCGCTTCCACCGGCTCGTGCTGGAACGACATTTCGAGGATAACGGTTCTGAGCTCGCGGCTCTCCATGTGCCTGTCCTCCCGCCTACTGAACGTGCGACGACGAGCAGTTGCCGATGATGTCGCAGCTCCCTCCGCCCGAGCAGTTGCCAATTATGGAGCACCCCGCTTCCGCAACGCGCTCATTGATCCGCTGGAGCTCTCGATAGACCTGGATGGCAACAAATTCGCCCGCTGCCTGGCGAACCGTCTCGCGATCCTCGGCCTCGAACCGCTGGGGAATTGCTGTTCGCTGAAGTCTGACCTCCGCCACGATTGCCTCCTAAGCCGGTGATGCGTGAAGTGTCTGTGCAGCCAGGGCGCTCATCAGATCGCTTGTGGCGCCATCAACGATGGCAGCAGCCGCAGGGTCCGAAAGCATCGCGTGGCACAACTCGCACTGATCGCTGAAGCGACCAGGGAGCGCGATGCCGGCGGCCCGAAGAAACGGCAGGAAGAAGGCCGGACCGACATCCTCGAGTATCGCCAAGAGCGGGCTGTCGACGGCCCGGTCCACTATGGCCGAGAGAGGGAGCTCGCGTGCGTTGCCAAGCCGCAAGGGGTCCGTGAAGCCCCCCGGGGAACAGCACGGATAGGCGTCCCCGCGAGCATCGATTGCCAGCTTCCGAAAATGGCTGCGGCAATTGCCGAAGGGTGTTTCCTCCGATGGGGCAGCGTATTCATCCGGTTGAGCGTCGGTGAGCGCACGGCCCGCGTGCTGCAACGGCATGACGACCATGCGGTAGCGCCCATCGAACGCAGCCAGGGCGGCGGAAACGTCCAGCGCGCCGAAGGCAGAGGTCTCGACCACATTCACGGCAACCTCAAGACCAGCGTCGAGTGCCATCCCGACAGCACCCTGCAGGCGCGACACTGGGAGAAACTCCTGGTGAAAGATGCTTGTGCTGAGGCTCAGAGCGTTGAGGCCGCGAGTCTTGAGGTCGCAAAGGTGAGAGGGCATGGCTTTTGACTGCCCCCAGAAGCCGTTTGATGTCACGGCCGAGGACAGGCCCCTCGATGACGCGTAGGTGACGATCTGCTTCAGCAGATCAATGAAGAGAAACGGTTCGCCCCCACTGAGCCCGATCTCTCTTATGCTGGGCACCATGGCCGCCTGGTCGATGATCGCGACAGCGTCTTCCATGGAGATGGCTGTGCCGCCGTGAGGTCCGGAGTCGTTGCAGCAGTGGCGGCAGGATATGTTGCATTTGGAAGCCAGAAGAATCCCGAGCACATCGGGGTTCCCGCGAGCACTTGGCGCAATGGATTGGTGTTCCATCTACCCTCACCCCACGCTGGGATGCCCATACTCCTCGCACCAAGGCAAGATGTTTGCAAGTGTCTCGATAGTATTTGTTGAAACTACGTCGACAATGTCGATTGTCTTAGAGAAAAACACAACAATGTCACTGATGTTGACCGGATTGAATACTATCGAATTGCAATACGCGTTTGGCAATTTATGGTCGTATGTCGACGTTGCTTCGTACAAGACATGCTCAAGCAGTCGTCGTGAAGAGTCCCAGAGACCCCTCGTCCCGATTTGATGCTGGCTTCTGCCGCCGGACGAATGAACCGAGTATTGCCCGGCCGCTCGTTATCCATCACGCTCTGCAAAATCTGTCGCGCGCTTGGTGCTCAGGGGGATTTTCCTCGGAGCGGGCCTTCTTTCGATTTTCCTCGTGATCGCCCTGCTTGCCGATGGCTAACCCGGCAAGCCCCGCTGGCGGAGGTCACCAGCGGGGCGCCGCCGATCGGTTCCCAGCATGGGGGACGCCGCATACCGATGGCGACAGACTGTCGTCGCACATGAGCCCGGTAGGTACGGTCAGCAGTACGTTAATGTGCACAGGCACAAACAGCAAAAAGCCCGCCCTGGTCGTCGCTAGCGCGGTCCTGACGGCCTGCTAGGCGGCTTCGGTTCTAGAGATTCTTGACTGAGAGTTCTTCCATGCGCGAGGCCAGCAAAAATGCCGATTGAGGTCTAGTTGCCGGTGTCGATGGTAATGACGCTGGTTTGCATCACGGTAATCGTCCTGCTCTTGAACAGCTGCGTGAATCGCCTCTCGTCAATCTGAACGGAGATGCGGCAGGAACTTCGATCAGAGCGGAAGGTGCCGAAGAGGAACGAGTAGGTCATGGTGTCGCCCGGCAGCACCTCGAAGTTCGGCGCAAGCTCTAGCTTCCACTCGACCGGGTAGGGATCGCCGGGCAGCCAAGGCTCGGAGCCGGGCTGATAGCCGCCGAATACGCCTATCCGATCCAATCCCGCATCCAACACGGCTATTCGCCGAACTAAAGCAGTCGTTTCGCCGTCGTTTGTCACCACCAGTCTCGTGCCCCCGCCGGCATAGACCGAATCGATGTCGGTATGAGCGCGAACACGAGGATGCAGGAACTTGGCCCAGACGCCGTAAGCTGCGCCAACCAACGCGACGACCGATACCGCCCCGGTCAAGTAAGCGCCCCAGTCCAAATTCACCCCACCGGCTTGATGATGTGCTTCACGGCCTGTACCGGCCTTTCTCGCACCAAAACTGCGTCTGCACGCCTTCCTGAGCCTGGAAAAGCTGCCGAGCGACTTCGCAGTTCTCAGCGTTGTATTCCTCGCCCTCGGCCGCGTCGAAGCTAGCGACGTGTATCCGAGCACCCGGTTGGATCAGGCTGTCTCGGTAGAGCGTATAGACGCTATCCGCCTGTAACGGCGAGCATCCCGCGAGCAACGCGCCAACGAGCAGGAGACCGGCAGCGGGACCGCGTCGTATCCTCATTCCATCTCCGGCACTTCACCATAGACCGCCAGTACCTCGGGCGGTCTGAACTCTCCCACATCTGGGTTGGCCTCGCGCGACCACGCGATAGCGCCGGTGTGCTGATCCTTGAGCATCCGTGCTTGGTGCTTGGCCTGATCCTCGTCGCGCATCTCGCGTGCTCCGAACGCCGGCCGCAGTTCCCCGTTGTCTTCGTCTCGGTCGAATGCAGCGAGGACGATCAGCTTCATCACGACCGCCAGAAGTGGGGAAAGAACCCCTCAAAATCAGAAAAGCAAATAACTACAACGCGCTAGAATGGGGATTTGGTGGAGCCAATCGGAATCGAACCGACGACCTTCTGAATGCCATTCAGACGCTCTCCCAACTGAGCTATGGCCCCACGATGCCTGTGTAGTCCTGGGACGCGCCCCGGCGGTGCCGTCGAAGCGCGGGGTGTTGTCTAGTCGAGCGCCCCGGTGGACGCAAGCGGCAAATTGGCCGCTTAGCGCTCGTCGCCGCTTTCGACGTCGAAGTCGAGGTCGTTCTCTTCCTCTTCGTCTTCCTCGAGGAACACGTCCTGGTCGTCGTCGCCCAGATCTTCGACATCCTCGACGTCCTCGACATCGGGAATGTCCTCGCCATTGTCCTCGCCCGCCTCTTCGGCGTCGGCTTCCTCGAGCGAAATGACCTCGGGTTCGTCGCTCGACGCCGCCGTCACTTCCTCCGTCTCGGTCTCTTCGTCCTCGGTCTCGTCCTCGTCGCGGCCCGCCTTGCGCGCCGTGCCGGTCTGCTCGAAGAAGGAGCGCGGATAGGACTTGCCGGTATAGGGGGAGACGATCGGATCCCGGTTGAGATCGTAGAATTTCTTGCCGGTATCGGGGTCTTCCCGTTTGGTGCCGCGGTCTTGATTGGCCAAGGCTGACGTCCTCTTTGAAGCTGAAACGCGGGGCCGCCCGCTCGGGTTCGTCCGGTTAGGAGGAAAGT
>CAZASR010000014.1:0-33921 GCA_964487765.1 uncultured Devosia sp.
TGCTGCGTCACCCGCGACCAGGCGATGTTCGCCTTGAGCCGGTCGCGCAGCGTCGACATGGGCACGCCATTGTCGGTGAGGATCTTGCGCAGATTGCTGGCCGAGACCTTGATCTGCCGCGCGACGTCGACCACCGCGTCATCGATCTCGGATTCGGAGACCGTGTAGCCGAGACGCTGCGCTTCCTGCACCTGCAGCGCTTCGTTGATCAGTTCGTCGAGCGCGGCGTTGCGGCTGCTCTTGCCCTCGATCTTGTAGAGGGCGAGCCGCTGCGCGAGTTGGACATCGGTAATCGGCTGGCCGTTGACCGTGACGACGGCCGTGGCCGCCTGGACCGGCAAGGCCGGGAACAAAAGGGTCAAGCCCAGGAGCATGGCGCTCAGCACGCGAAGCATCGTCATCGTCCGTCTATCTTTGGAAGCCCGCGGCTTTGTCCCTGAAAATTGCGGCTGAAATCGGTGCATCAGAACGCCAGCGACCCGTCCGGTCCCTTGAGCGACATGTTGACCCCGAAGCCCCAGCTCGTGGGCTTGAAGGTGAGATTTCCGCCCAGGCCAAGATAGCCGTCGTCGTAGCGAAGACCGGTATTGGCCTTGATCCAGGTGTTCGAGGCGATGTCCCAGGTCAGCCCGCCCGAGAGCGTATAGTAATCGGCGATCGTGACGCTGGCGCGCCCGGTGATCTCGTGCTGGTCGAGATCGGTACCCAGCAGCGGATCGGCGGCAATGTAGGTGTAGTCGGTCCCCAGCGTGAACCACCAGCCGGGCGGGGTGAAATTGGCGCCCACGCCGGCGCGCGTGACCTTCCACACGGACGGATCGACCTGCACCTTGGCGCCGCCCGTCAGGCCCCAGGCCGTGCCGTAGCGCGCGCTGCCCACGAGGTAGGACGAGGCCGTGCCGAGTCCGGTATGCGTGCCCACCTGCACCTGGTCGCTCACGCCATAGGCATTGACGCCCAGCAAATGGAACGACTGGCCGCCCACGAGATCGAGCCAGCTGCCATCGGCGAAGGTGCCGAGATAATGGACGCCGACATTGGCCCGCGCACCCGTCTCCTGCCGGTCGATGCCCGAGAAGCGGTTGTAGGAGAACAGATTGGAGGTATCGAACACGAAGCTCTGCGCGTCGTCATTGGTGATGCCGACGGCGGTAACATCCGAGCCCCGATAAACCACCTGCGCAATGGGCTCGATCAGATGCGTGTCGGAGCCCCAATTGGCCATCAGAGGCCAGCGGATATCGAGGGCTGCGATCGGCGTCGCCGTCAGAAGCGTCGAATCCGGCGGCACGGCGGGGGCAATGTCGCCATTGTAGGACGCCGCATCGAGACGCGCGCCGAGGTAGGGCGTCACGGCGAGGCCGCCGGGGACGATGACCTGGTTTTCCCAGGCGCCCTCCACCATGCCGTGAAGTTTGGTGCCCTCGTAGCCGAAGGCATAGGGCACAGCCAAGCCGCCGTAGATCACCGTCTGGTCCAGGCCGCGCCGCACGCCGAGCAGTTCGCCCCTGAGATGGATACGCCCCCAGCCCGGCGGCAGGTCGGCGACATGCTCGCCTTCGATTCTGGGCAGGTTCATGCCCTGTTTCTCGTCATCGACGGACGTATAGTTGCCGATGCGGTTGAAGCGCTGGATACGCGCATCGAACCATGTCTCGGGCGTCAAATAGGTGGCGTAGGCCTGATTGACCGAGCTGTCTGCGTCGGTCAGGTCGTAGTCCTTGAGATAGGCGTTGTCGGTGAAGGCGGCGTAGGACCAGCCGACGGTCCAATGGTCGGCCGGCACGAACCGGCCTGACGTCTGGATGGCGCCGCGCCAGTCGCGATCGCCGGGCAGGCCGGCGAAAGCCGACTTGTCCATCTGGTAGAGGCCTGACGCCTTCACCTCGATGGTGCCCCGCAACTCGGGAACGCGCCAGGTGAGCTCGCCCTGCGCGAGGAAGCCCTGCCGGCTCATCAGCGTCGGGCTCAGGATCAGGTCGATGTCCTCGCTGACGGGGACGAAATAGGGGACGGTGAGCTGGGCGCCGAGTTCCGGTGAATAATCCACCGACGGCATGCGCAGGCCGCGGGCGCGCGGCTGGGTGGGATCGGGCACCCAGAACCAGGGCAGCCACGCGACCGGCATGCCGAGAAATTCGATCGACGGCCCCTCGAGGGTGACCGAAGCGTTCTCGCGGTCATAGATCATCTTGGCCGCCTTGACCTTCCAGCCGATCCGGCGGCCCTTGCTGTCGATGCACAGCCCGCAGGGCGAGTAGGAGGCCTCGGTCAGCATGGTGGCGAGCGCATCCTGGTAGTGGACGCTGCGCGCCGTGACGATCGCGCCGGAGGACGTGGTGACCGTGAGTGAGTCGATGAAGGCCTCCTTCATCGCCCCTGTCACCTCGACACGGTCCATCTCGAACACGTTGCCGCGCGCATCCTTGACGGCGACGGAGCCGACCGCGAGGAGCTTGCCGGTCTCCTGATTGAACTCCAGCCGATCGGCACGGATGGTGAAGCCCTGGTAGGAGAGCAGCACGTCCCCGCTCGCGGTGATGACGCCCGTATTCGCATCGAACGACAGCATGTCGGCTTCGACCGCTGCCGCGCCTTCGCCGGGCGTGACCTGCATGTCGAAAAAACCCTCGGGCAGCAGCGTGGCGCTGGCCGGGGCGGCAGTGAAGGCGAGGCAGAGGCCGAGCACGAATCCCGCGGCGGCGCGAACCACAGCAGGTCGCGGCGGTCTATCGGCAAAGAGTCGGGGGCGGGGTATCATCGCTCTCGCCCGTCTTCCTCGTGCTGCAGCACTGTCAAACCAATACAAATCGCCACAAAAGCCAACCCTGGGGCGGCTAGTGCGGGATTCAACGCGCCAGCGTACCTTGATCGGTTCGCCAGTTCCGTCACGACATAAACCACAAATCCAAGAACGAAGCCATAAAGGACGGCACGACAAAGCTTATTTGCCGTTCGATAACCACACGTAAAGGCCGGGCGGGCGGGGCACGAGAAGGCCCGAACGATCATTCGCGGCAACCGTCTGAGAAGGCTGGCAATTGCGGCTGCGCGGGCGCCGGGGGCGGCCCGAGCGTTAACCAATCCAGCAAAAGTCGGGGCCAGGGTATGGGCGCGGTCGACGTTCCGATGTCCGGGGATTGTTGCGGCCAGGACACGCATCACGCCGCCTGCCTCCGGATGCGCACCGGCACGAACACCCGGAAACGGACCGCGAGGATGATCAAGGCGACGACGGTCAGCAGCAGCGGGCCGGCGGTGGCATCGAGCGGGCTTGGAAGCGGCACATAGAAGGTGATGGCGCGCTCGAGGAAGGCGGCTCCCAAGGCCACGAGCTCGATGGGCGCCGCAAAGCGCCGCCGGTTGCCGGTCGGGAACATGGCAAGGGCCGCCACCAGCAGGCAGAGCGCGACGACGCGCAGCCCCTCGACCGTGCGCTGCAGCAGCGCGCGGCCCTCCGAGCGATCCAGCGACTTGCCCGCAAGAGCCTTGCCGATGACGTCGATGCTCGACGTCCGGGACACCCGGCTCGCCTGCGCCGCCTCGCCGGTCAACTCGTCCAGCGCGAGGTCGTAGCGGGCAAAGGACACCTCGGACAGCCGCCCGTCCTCGGTGAATTGCTGCTGCGCACCGTCACGCAGGCGGAGCACGAAGCCCTGCTCGTCACGCGTGATGAGCGCCGATTTCGCAAAGAAGGTGCGGCGCGCCTCGGGATTGCGCTTGTCGTCGGCGAAGAAGTCGGTGATCTGCCCATTGGAGTCGCGCGAGCCGATGATCATCGAGACGCCGTCCACGACCTCCGTGAAGCGGTGCGGAATCATGCTGCGCGAGACGAGATCGGCCGCGATGCTCTCGGACCAGTCGTCGGTCGTGCGCACGCTCAGCGGATCGACGATGTGCGCGAGGACCAGAACGACCAGCATGCCGCCAATGGCGTAACCGACAATGGCACGCAGCAGCGCCGGCACCAGCGCGCTGACATGGATGATCTGCAGTTCCGACCGGTCCTGCAGATTGCGCAGGGCCCGGCCGAGACCGATCGCCAGGCAGACATAGAGGAAGACGATGCCGAGCGCCGGCATCCCGAGAGCCGCCTGGCCGAGCAGCGTGAGCAGGCTCTGTCCGCGCGTCGAGACGAGGTCGAACAGCCGCAGGCACTGGATGAGGAACAGCAGGAAGGCCGCGACGGCAAACAGCGCCATCGCCTGTATGGAGAAAAGCCCGAGTAGATAACGGCTTAGACGAGCCATCGCCCGCCCCACAAAGAACTCTGTATTCCCGCACCCGGTCGGTTTGTCCCCCTAACGCCGGACTGTGCGGAGGTTCGCCCGCGATGGCAAGCCGAAGGGGACGGGATTGACGCGATGGGCCAACACCTGTTGCTTGCCTGCATGCCCCAGACTCTCGCGATCAAAACCGCCGCCCTGCCGTTCGATTCGGCCGGACTTCTCGTCATCTATGCCGGCGAAGGCTTGCAGCCGCGCGGCGCCGCAGCCGAAATCTGGGGGCGGACCGGGCTCGATTTCGAGCGCATTGCGGCGAGCGTGGGGTTCAAGGGCAAGCCCGGCCAGGCGATCGACATCGCCAGCCCCAACGGTCTCGAAGCCAGCCGGCTGCTGGTGCTCGGCGCCGGCAAGACCGACGCCGACAAGGCGACATCCGGAGCGGCCTGGGCGGACCGCGGCGGCTCCCTCGCCGCCAAGATCGCCAACCTTGCGAACGGCAAGGTGAGCGTCGTGCTCGACGGCGATGAGGCGGCCCCCGCGGCGGTGGCCGAACTGGCGGCGGGCCTGCGGCTGAGGCACTACAAGTTCGACAGGTACAAGACCCGCAAGGCCGACGACGAGACGGCCGAGACGCTGACGGTCACGCTGCACGTTGCCGATCCCGCCGCGAGCGAGGCGGCGATCGCCGCCCGCATGCCAGCGGTGGAGGGCCAGCTCCTCGCGCGTGACCTGATCAACGAGCCGCCCAATGTGCTCGGGACCGTGGAGTTCGCCGATCGCGCCGCCTCGCTCAAATCGCTGGGCGTCGAGGTGGACGTGCTCGGTCAGCCCGAGCTCGAAGCGCTGGGCATGCTCTCGATGCTGTCGGTGTCACGGGGATCCGCTCGCCCACCGCGACTGGTCGTGATGCGCTGGAATGGCGGCGACCCCGGCGCGGCGCCCGTTGCCTTTGTGGGCAAGGGCGTGGTGTTCGATTCGGGCGGGATTTCCATCAAGCCCGCGGCGGGCATGGAGGACATGAAGGGCGACATGGGCGGCGCGGCCGCGGTCACGGGCTTGATGCACACGCTCGCGAGCCGCAAGGCGAGAGCCAATGTCGTGGGCGTCATCGGCCTCGTCGAGAATATGCCCAGCGGCACCGCGATGCGGCCCGGCGATATTGTTCGCGCGGCCTCCGGCGTGACCATCGAGATCGTCAATACCGACGCTGAGGGCAGGCTCGTTCTCGCCGACGCGCTCTGGTACGCGCAGGACAAGCACAAGCCCCGCGCCCTGGTCGATCTTGCAACGCTCACAGGCGCCATCGCGGTCGCGCTCGGCAGCGACCATGCCGGACTGTTCTCGAACTCGGACGAGCTGGCTTCCAGGCTCGTCGCCGCAGGTATCGAGACCGGCGAGAAACTCTGGCGCATGCCGATGGGACCGGCCTATGACAAGCTGATCGAAAGTCGCTTCGCCGACATCAAGAATTCGGGCGGCCGGCCCGCGGGATCGATCACCGCCGCGCAGTTCTTGTCGCGCTTCATCGCCGACGGCACGTCGTGGGCGCATCTCGATATCGCCGGAGTGGCGCTGAACTCTCCCGCCAGCGAGACGAATGCGGGATGGGCCTCGGGCTTCGGCGTCGCGCTGCTCGACCGCTTCGTGCGGGATGGCTACGAGACATGACCGAAGTGCTGTTCTACCATCTCGAGACGCAGCCGCTCGAGCGCGTGCTGCCGATGCTGCTCGAAAAGACCCTCGAGCGCGGCTGGCGCGCAGTGGTGGAAACCTCGAGCCGCGAGCGCGCGACGGCGATCGATGCGCTGCTGTGGACCTATCGCGACGACAGTTTCCTGCCGCACGGGATCGCCGGTGATGACACCGATCCGGACCAGCCTGTGCTGATCACCATGGACGAAGCCAATCCCAACGCGGCGAATGTCCGGTTTTTCGTGGATCGCGCCGTGCCGCGCAGCGGCGAGGGCTATGAGCGCATCGTTTTCCTGTTCTCGGGCCACGATCCGGACGCCGTGACGGAAGCGCGTGCCGCCTGGACCGGCCTCAAGGACGGCAACACGCTTACCTACTGGCAGCAGGATGAGAGTGGGCGCTGGGTGAAGAAGGCCTGATGGACTTTCGGCCCTGCCGCGCTAGGGTGGCACGGGGTTTGGGGGACACGTCATGCCGCGCTGGCTCGGGATCACCCTGACGATCGTCGTGCTGCTGCTCGTCGTGGGCGGTGGTGCCTATTACTGGTATATCGGCGACGGCAACCCGCCGGCTGACGTCGAGCCGTTCGGCTTCGACCTTGACGCAGTACGCGACAAAGCCGACGAGCTGCCCGGCGGCAAGGCGAGCGAGGTGCGCGTCGAGAAAATTGCCTCCTTCAGCTTTCCGGAAGTGGCCGCGGTCGGCGGCGACGGCTGGGCGGCGCTGCCGCTGGGAGCCTATTCCTACCAGTTGGTGCTGCCCACCGACACGGTGATCATCGACAGCGCCTTCAATTCGGCGCTGGCTGGGTCGCTGGGTGCGATCGTCGACGACGATGCCTATGCGCGGATGGAAACCGCGATGGCGGAAGCGACGCAGATCGTCGTGACGCACGAACATTCCGACCACATCGCCGGCATTCTCGCCTATCCCGATCCGCACGAGATCGCACGGGCATTGCGCCTCACGCCCGAGCAGGTGGCCAACGTGCCGCGCTACGGGCTGAGCTGGCCCGCGGCCCTCGAGGACTATGCGCCGCTCGACTATCAGGGCATGCTGGCGATCGCGCCCGGCGTCGTCCTGATCCGGGCGCCGGGCCACACGCCGGGCAGCCAGATGATCTACGTGAAGTGCGCGGACGGCCGCGAATTCCTGTTCATCGGCGACATCGCCTGGACGGAGCGCAACCTCGTCACCGGCAAGGGCCGGCCGCGGCTGGTCTCGCAATTCATCCTGCAGGAGGACCGCCACGCCGTATTCACGCAGCTGGCCATGCTGAAGGCATTGCGCGAGGCCGAGCCGGAGCTCCTCATCGTCCCCGGCCACGAAGTCGCCGCCATCGACGCATTGATCGCCCGCGGCGCGATGACGGCCGGCTTCAGGATGCAGCCGCTATAGCGTGCCGTCCTCGCGAAACAGCAGGGCCGTCGCGCCGGTAAGGACCGAGAGGAGCGCCGGCCCGGCGGTGGCCGCCATTGGCGGGATGACTTGGGCGTTGCCGGCCCGGATCGCGAGTTCGTTGATCACGAACAGCACGAAGCCGACAATGACGCCTACGAGCAGGGCGTTGGCATAGTCGCCGCGGCGACGATAGGAACCGGCGAGCGCGAAGGCGAGCAGGATCGAGCCGACGACGAGGAAGGGCAGGCTGAACGTCCGGTAGAGACTGGTCAGCGAAATCGCCCGCAGGTTGGGATCGCTCACATCGGTCGCAGCAGCATTGAGCAGTTCGCCCAGCGTGAGGTCGCGTGCGAGCGACAACTGCAATTGCAGATCCCCGGGGGTCATTCGGGTGGCGATCTGAGTGGTCTCGAACGGCGCCGGCGCCCCATCCGCCGTATATTTGACGCCGTTCTTGAGCTGCCACGCGCCCGGTCGATAGCTCGCCGAATCCGCGACGATCCGCTCGCGTGTCGGCCCCTGGGTGTAAAACACGGTCACGCCGCGGAGCTGCGGGGCCGATGCGCCGATGCGGTTGGCGTACAGAATGTAAGGCTCCTCGCCGCCTTGCTCGATCCACAGCGGTCCCGTCAGCTTGCGGCCGCTTTCGGGAAAGCCGCGGTCCATGGTGATGGCCCAGGTTTCGCCGAACAAGGAGAGGGTGGCGGACACCACGAACAGCGCCAGCACCGGCCAGCGCAACACGCGCCAGATCGATAGGCCCGAGACCTTGAGGATAGTCAGCTCGTGCCGCACCTGCAGGTCGAGCACTGCCGCGATGGTGCCGATCAGCACCGTGATCGGCAGCGTGCCGATTGACCAGCGCGCTGCCGGTACGACCATTGCGAGCACGCCCAGCGGCAGCCCGCCGGCTGCCTGCATCGCGGCGAAGCGGTTGGTGTTGAGCGACTCGACGAGGATCATCAGGCCGAAAAACACCAGGAGCGTCACCCCGACGCGCGCGGCGAAGCGAGCCAGGACGACACGATCAGCGTGATTGAGGATCTGCATAGCCCTCGGCGAAGTAGATGTCGAACTGCCAGACCTTCGTGCCCTGGCGCTCGACGGGAACCCTGGCAATCCGCGTGACGCGGTCGAACCGCAGCTCGGCAAAATCTACACTGAACCGCCGATCGGCGACAATTATGGCATCCCGCCCACGATGCGCGGCGGCATCCCACCACAGGTCGTATTGCGAGGGGACGGCATTGAACGCGGTGACACCAGGCTCGTGCAGCTCGAAGGCAAGCTGCGCCGCATAGGTGTAGCGGGTCGCCGCAAGGAACGCGTCGGGGTGCTCCGTCTGGGCCGAGCGCACGGCACTCGCGACCTCGGGCCAGCCGTAATTGGGCGCGGTCCCCGGATCGGAGAACAGCGGCACGCTGAGCGGTGCAACCGCATAGTTCCAGGTGGCAACGGTCGCGAGGTAGAGCCCAAGCGCGAAGTGTGGCCACAGCAGCCAGGAGTGCCGGAGGGCGAGCCCCGCCATCGTCGCCGCCGCGATGTAGGCGACGATATTCCAGTGCAGCAGCACGTCGGTGAAGAGGGACGCGAAGGCGACGCACAGGGTCGAGGTCGCGAACAGGCAAAGCACGAGACTGCGCTGGACCGATTCCGTGGAGCCCGTCAGCTTGCAGGTGAAAACCAACCCGAAGCCGAAGAGGAAGAACGGCCCAATGGTGATCAGCATGCCGATGACGAACGACAACAGGCCTGGCCAATGCGGCTCGCCCCAGTGGCCCGAAGGCCGGTCGAGGAAATGCAGCGAAAGCGTCGCGAAACCGCTGTTGAGATTCCACACCAGCACCGGCGCCTGCAGTACCACAACGATCAGCGCGGCAAGGTAGGGATGCGGCGAACGCCACAACGTCCGCATCGATGGTCGCGCCACGAGGAAGACGGCGAAGCCGAGAGCAAGAAGAATGCCGTTGTACTTGGTAAGGGCCGCGAGGCCGGCGAGGAGCGCCGCAAGATAGAAGCCGCGGAGGCGCGCGTGGCCTGCCTCGTGGTCGGCGGCAAACACCAGCATGCAGTAGATCGCGGCCAGGCACAGGAAGGCGAGGAGATGGTCATGGAAGGCCGGCGTCGTCGCGATGACGATCAGCGGCAACGTCAGGTAAATGGCCGCCACTTTCCAGAACTGGTGGATGCGATCATCCGGTGCCAAACGCCCGACAAGCAGCCAGAGTATCCACAGCGAGCCGGCAAGGGTCACCCAGGTCAGCGCGCGCAACGAAAGCGGCGACCAGCCGAGAACGACGCCGACCATCCCCATGAGCCAGGCGTGGAGCGGTGGATGGTCGAGGTAGGAGAGCTGCGGGTGCTGGCCCCAGATCCAGTAATACGCCTCGTCCCCCATCGGGTTGACCGTGAGGTCGAACACGACGCGCTGCACCACGACGTAAAGGACGATGAGCTGATAGATCCAAGTGCCGCGCCGCAGGGCAGAAGGGCTTGATCCGGTTTCCACCCGGGCCGGCGTCATGAGCGCTCGGCCAGTTCGAGTTCTTCGCTGAGTGCGAGCCAGCGTTCTTCGGTCGCCTCGATGGCGGCGGTGAAGCGGGCCTTGTCCTTGCCGAGCAGCGCGATGCGCTCGGGCGCCCCGTCATAGACCTTGGGGTCGGCGAGGATGGCATCGACCTTTTCGAGCTCGGTGCGCAGGCGCGCGAGCTTCTGCTCGGCTTCCTTGATCGACTTGCGCAGGGGGGCGACCTCGAGGCGCCTGGCCGCGCTGTCCTGCCGTGCCGCCTTCCTGTCGAGCACCGGGGCAGGGGCGGCTGCCCTTGCCGGCTTCTCCTTGCCCGAGGTCAGCATGCGCTGGTAACTGTCGAGGTCCTCATCGAACTCCTCGATCGTGCCGTTCTGCGCGATCCACAGCTTGTCGACCGTTGCTTCGATCAGGTGCCGGTCGTGCGAGATGATCAGCACCGCGCCGGTGTAGTCGTTGAGCGCCTCGACCAGCGCATCGCGGCTGTCGATGTCGAGGTGGTTGGTAGGCTCGTCGAGGATCAGCATGCCGGGCCCGCCAAAGGTGATGAGCCCGAGCAGCAGCCGCGCGCGCTCGCCGCCGCTCAGGTTCTTGACCAGCGTGTCCATGCGCGAGGTGGTGAGCCCCATCTGCGCGATGCGCGAGCGCCGCTTGGCCTCGCTGTCATAGGGCATCAGTGCGATGACATGCTCGAGCGGCGTCTGCTCGGGCTTGAGCTTGTCCATCTGGTGCTGCGCGAAATAGGCGATCTCGAGCCCCCTGGAGCGCCGCATCTCGCCGCCCATCGGCTTCAAGTCTCCCGCGAGCAGTTTCGCGAAGGTCGATTTGCCGTTGCCGTTGACGCCGACCAGCGCAATGCGGTCGTCGGGATCGATACGGTTGGTGATGTGGCGCAGCACGACGCGGTCGCCATAGCCCACCGACACGTTGTCGAAGGTGAGCATGGGCGCGGCCGGAACCTTCCTGGGGTTCTGGAACTGGAACGGCGCTGCATATTCGTCGAACATCGCCGCGGGTGGCTTGAGCCGCCGGATCATCTTGACGCGCGCCTGAGCCTGCTTGGCCTTGGTGGCCTTCGCCTTGAAGCGGTCGACGAAGCTTTGCAGGTGCGCGATTTGTTCGAGCGTGCGCTCGCGCGCCTTGTTGGTGAGCTCCATCTGCATGCGGCGCGTCTCTTCGAAGGTGTCGTAGCCGCCCCGATAATAGGTGAGCTTGCCGCGCTCGAGATGGACGATCGAGTTGACCGCCTTGTTCAGCAGGTCACGGTCGTGGCTGATCATGAACACGGTGTAGGGATAGGTCGCCAGATACTTCTCGAGCCACAGCGTGCCCTCGAGGTCGAGATAGTTGGTCGGCTCGTCGAGCAGCAGCAGATCCGGCTGGCTGAAGAGCACGCCCGCCAGCGCCACCCGCATGCGCCAGCCGCCCGACAGCTCGGCGGTGGGCCCGAGCTGCCGGTCCTGCTCGAAGCCGAGGCCCTTGAGGATCGTCGCGGCGCGCGCCTCCGCGGTGTGGGCGTCGATGTCGGCGAGGCGCATATGGATGTCCGAGATGCGGTGCGCATCGGTCGCCGTTTCGGCTTCGGCGAGGAGGGCCGTGCGTTCGGTATCGGCGGCCATCACCGTTTCGAGCACGCTGAGTTCGGAGGCAGGCGCTTCCTGCGCTACCGCGCCGATCCGTGCGCGCCGGCTGACCTCGATGCTGCCCGCGTCGAGCGCAATCTGCCCCAGGATCAGGCGGAACAGCGTCGTCTTGCCCGAGCCGTTCTTGCCCACGAACCCGGCCTTCGCCCCGTCGGGCAGCACCAGCGAGGCGCCTTCGAACAGGGGGCGTCCCTGGATGCGGTAGGTGATGTTGGAGATCGTGAGCATGACGGGCGGTCAAATAAGGAAATGCGGGGATGTTGGCAATTGCGGCAGACTTGCCTCCGCCATGCCCATTGGCTAAAAGCCCCACCTTTCCCGCCAGTTTCAGGACAGTTTCACATGGCTCTCGAGCGCACCTTCTCGATCATCAAACCCGATGCGACCCGCCGCAACATCACCGGCAAGATCATCACCAAGTTCGAGGATGCCGGGCTGCGGATCGTGGCGAGCAAGCGCATCCATATGACGCGCGAGCAGGCCGAGGGCTTCTATGCCGTCCACAAGGACAAGCCATTCTTCGGCGAACTGGTCGAGTTCATGATTTCGGGTCCCGTCGTCGTTCAGGTGCTTGAGGGTGAAAACGCCATCCTCAAGAACCGCGAAGTCATGGGCGCGACGAACCCCGCCAATGCCGCCCCCGGAACCATCCGCAAGGAGTATGCGGTGTCCTTTACCGAAAACTCGGTGCACGGCTCGGACGCGCCGGAGACGGCCGCGCAGGAAATCCGGTTCTTCTTCACCGACGCCGAGATCGTCGGCTAAGGCCGGGGCCGGCAGCGATGCCGGCCTCTTGCTTTCGGGGGGAAGGTGGAATGCCCTACGTCAAGGTCGAGATCGCCAAGGGGATCGCCTCGGCCGCCCAGAAGCGGGCGGTCATCAAGGGCATGACCGACGTGCTGGTCAAGGAACTGGGCCGCAACCCCGAATACATCTTCGTCGTCATCGACGAGGTCGACACCGACAATTGGGGACGACGCGGGGTGCCGCTCAGCCAGTTGTGGCAGGAAGCTGCGGGCGCGAAGACGTCGGGCAGCCGCGCTGGAGCCACCGACAAGAAGCCGGCCGCTCGGGCGCGGAAATCTTCCCTCAAGCAGAGCGGAGCCAAGAAATAATGCCCGAGATCCTGGTTCACATCGCAGCGGGGCGCACGGCGGCCGCCAAGAAGGCGCTGATGAAGGACATCACCGATGCGGTGGTAAAGAACTTCGACGTGCCGCCCGAGCGGGTGGTCGTCCAGATCGTCGAGTCACCCAAGGATTCGAAGTCGCGCGGCGGCGTACCCTTCTCCGAAATGTAGGCGCAACCATAGCGCCGGGACGTCGTTCCCCGACCGTCGGGGGCGGCGTTCCGCGACCGCTCCCTATCATGTCCAGACAAGGGAGTTGGAAAATGCGATCTCAAAACCTTCCATCCAGCGCACGGCAAACGGGCCTGCAGTCGCGCAGCCCGTTCGAGACGCTGCACGAGCGCATCGACCGGATGTTCGACGATTTCGCCTCGGGCTTCGGGATGCAGGGCCTCGCCGGCGGCGACCTACGCGGGACGCCCATGCTCGAAATGCACGAGCAGGACGGCAAACTGCTCGTCAATGCGGAGCTTCCCGGCGTCGACGAGAAGGACATCGATATCTCGGTCGATGACGACATCCTGACCATCGCCGGAGAGAAACGGTCCGAGTTCGAGGGCAAGGAAAATGGCGGCTACCGCACGGAGCGGAGCTACGGCCGGTTCTCGCGCTCGGTGCAATTGCCATTCTCCGTCGATCCGGAAAAGGTCGACGCGAGATTCGACAAGGGCGTGCTGAAGCTTTCGATCGAGCGTCCGGCGGAGGCGATGGAGAAATCGAGGAAGATTCCCATCCGCCATTAAGGGGAGAGGGCTGCAGGGACCGCACGGAACAGGCGGTGCGCGGTGAACAGGGTGACCGCGCCCGCTGCCGACAGCCCGGCCGCAACCGCCATCAGCAGCGGATAGTCCTGCGTCTGCGCCGTCAGTAGGCCGAACAGCCCCGCTGCGGCGAGGTTCGCGACGACGTGCGAGACATCGAGCAGCGACGTCGAAAGGCCCACGCGCCCCTTGATGGCGTCCTGGAGGTAGCTGATCGGGATGGTCAGCAGGGCTGCCGTCGCGGGTCCGTTGAGCAATTGCAGCCAGAGCACTTCGGTCACCGTCCCGGCGCGGCTGATCAGCACGAGGTACACCGCATAGAGCAGGGCGCCGACGATGATGATCGTCTGCTTGCTGAGCCAGCGCAGCGCGTAGCCCCATGCAACCATGAACGGCAGCTCCAGTGCGGCCGCGAGCCCGGCGAAGATGCCGAGGTCGGCATAGCTGCCCTCGAGCGTCGAGGTGATGAGCAGCGGAATGGTGACTGTGCGGACGGACACGGCAGTGAAGATCAGCGTGACGCCGACAATGCCGCCCAGGATCGCCGGTTCGATGCGGGCGCGAGCGAGGGGCGCTGCGGGCTGCCCTTCGGTGCGTGGCGGCGTGCCGACCTTTGCGTCGGGGTTGCGCAACAGGACGAGGAAAATCCCGGCGCAGACGAGATAGGCGATCGCGGCGACGCCATAGGCGTTGAAGACGGTCGAGACGGCCGCATACCAGCCCACGATCGGCGGAACGATCACCCAGGCGACGCTGAAGATCGTCCTGAGGATCGTCACCATGAATTCGGCGCGCGCCGGATGCCGCACATTGTAGTAGCTGCGCGAATAGGAGAAGGACTGTGAGAACAGCGCCCCGCCGAACGGCATGATCACGCAGACGGCGATGATGAAGGCGAGCTGGTTGCGAAACAGGAAGACGATGCCGAAGGCAAGCGCGCCCATGAGGGCCGTAGCGATCACGATGAGGCGCCGGTCGGGCACCCGGTCCGAGACGTAGCCCAGCACCACCGACGCGCCCGCCGCCGCGAGGGAGGAAACCGTCAGCACCAGCGAATAGAGCGCATTGGGGATGCCCAGCGTATCGATGCCGACGATCGCCCCATAGTTGAGCGTCGCCGCGTAGGTGACGCCCGTGAAAAACAGGCTCAACGCGATGGGCACGGTTGCCGGCAGGCGCGGCGTCGGCATGGTCATCTGGAGGTCCCTCGGCTCGCCCGTAGCCCAACCTACGCCGCCCCGCCAATGAATTTGCTGAATGCCGGCATCATCGGCCCTGATGGACGCGGGAACCACGGACTCCCGACCCCGTTTGTTCTCCACAACCAGACTGGAGACAGGCCCCATGAGCGACAACAAGAACTTTGTCGGTGGACAGGATCGCGCCCGCGTGGCCGGCGAGGAAGACTACGAAGTCCAGGCCTTTGCCCGCCGTCACGGCATGACGCCGCAGGAAGTGCGCGACATGATCGAGCGGATCGGCAACGACCGCGATGCGCTGGAGCGTGAGGCGGCAAAGCTGCGCCGCCACTAGCGAATTGCCGAGGGCATGGCTCACATGCGCTCCCGGCCGTTGCCGTCGGGGGCCGTCGTGCCCATCTGAAGGGGCGTGAAAGGAGAGCCACAATGGGTCTTATCAAGAACCTCAGAGCCGCCCTCCGCCGCAAGCCGCACGATCCGGCGCTCGCCTACCTCAACGAGGCCACCTCGCGGGTGGACCTCGAGATGCGCCAGCGCGAGCTGGAGCGCAGCGCGTTCCGCCGCTCGACGCGGCTCGGCTGATCGGTTACAAGAACCGGCGCGGGGACGACCCTGCGCCTTTCCCATTTCCGGTCGGGACGACCCGCCAAACAGGAGAAATCCCAATGGCTTGGGTCTATCTCGTGGTCGCGGGTCTCTTTGAAATCACCTGGGCGATCGGCCTCAAATACGCTGACGGCTTCACCCGGCTCGTGCCGTCGGCGGTCACCATAGTCGCCATGATCCTGAGCGTCGTGTTGCTCGGTCTCGCGCTTCGTGAGCTGCCGGTCGGTACTGGTTACGCCGTCTGGACGGGCATCGGCACCGTCGGGGCGGCCATCCTGGGCATGATTCTGTTCAGCGAGCCCGCGACCGTGATCCGGTTGGGCTGCATCGCGTTGATCGTGGCCGGCATTATCGGCCTGAAATTCGCGGCTTAGTCCCTGAAAGCGCAAACTTTTCGCTGCGGCGCCGCAACGCGCCGCGCGACAATTTCGCGTTTCGGCCAAAAAAATATGGAACCTTTTGCCGAATTGCGTAAGCATATGGCTGCGCGGGCTATTTCCGCGTTCCAGGAGCACCCATCGCAATGGCAGAGCGTCGGCCAAAGCGGTTTGTTGAAAGGCAAGCCATGCCCGTCCGCATTCCCGAAGTCGCCTCGGTCCTCGCCGTTCTACTGGTTCTCCTTATTGCCAAGCAATTTCCGATATTCGACGGCATTCCCATCCAGAACATCATGGGAATCATCTCCTTCTCGTTCGCGATTTTCCTGTCGCTGCGCCTGTTCTACTCGGAACTGGCGAAGATGCGGGCCGAGTGATCGCAGCCATCACGGCCCATCGAGGGGCGGCGCTGCTGACAGCCTGGCGCAGTCCATCTAGATTACGCGCATGAACAAGCCCGTCGTCTCTCGCGTCGCCCGTTCGGCGTGCCCTCATGACTGTCCCTCGACCTGTGCGCTGGACGTCGACATCCTCGATGCGCACACCATCGGGCGCGTACGGGGCGCCAGGGACGATCCCTATACCGCCGGCGTGATCTGCGAGAAGGTGGCGCGCTATGCCGAGCGCATCCACCATCCCGACCGGCTGACCCATCCGCTGCGCCGCATCGGCGCGAAAGGGGAGGGGCGCTGGCAGCGCATCGGCTGGAACGAAGCTTTCGACGAGATCGTCGCACGCTGGGAAGCGATCGAGGCGGAGTTCGGGCCGGAGGCGATCTGGCCCTACTTCTACGCCGGCACGATGGGCCATGTGCAGCGCGACGGCATCAATCGGCTGCGCACCGCGCGCGGCTATTCGAACCAGTATGACACGATCTGCACCGGCGCGGCCTGGCCCGGCTTTCTCGCCGGCACCGGCGTCCTCGCGGGGCCAAACCCCGAGCTGATGGCCGAGGCCGATTGCGTGGTGATCTGGGGCACCAATGCGGTCAATACCCAGGTCAATGTGATGACCCATGCGATGCGCGCCCGCAAGGAACGCGGCGCCACCATCGTCGCCGTCGACATCTACATGAACGGCACGATGGAGCAGGCGGACATGCCGATCCTGCTGCGGCCGGGAACCGATGGCGCCTTTGCGCTGGGCGTGATGCATGTGCTGCTGCGCGATGGCCTCGCCGACCGCGCCTACCTCGCGCGCCTGACCGACTTCGATGCTGAAGTCGAAGCGCACATCATGTCCAGGACCCCGGACTGGGCGTCGGCGATCACCGGCGTTCCCGTCGAGACGATAGGGGCCTTCGCGCGCCTCGTCGGCACGACTCCCAACACCTATTTCCGCCTCGGCTACGGCTTCAGTCGCCAGCGCAACGGCTCGACCAACATGCACGCGGTGCTGTGCATCCCCGCTGTTACCGGCGCGTGGCAGCACCGCGCGGGCGGCGCCTTCCATTCCAACTCCGGCGGCTGGCATCTCGACAAATCGCTGATCGAAGGTACTCGGATGGGCGCGCCCGGCCGCCGCCTCGACATGTCCGAGATCGGCAAGATCCTGACCGGGGACACCCGGGCGCTCAGGGGCCCGACGCCGGTCAAGGCGCTGTTCATCCAGAACACCAACCCGGTCAACGTCGCCCCCGAGCAGGAGCTCGTGCACGCCGGCTTCTCACGCGAAGATCTGTTCACCGTCGTCCACGAGCAGTTCATGACCGAGACGGCGCAGATGGCCGACATCGTGCTGCCGGCGACGATGTTTCTCGAGCACAATGACTACTATCGCCGAGGCGGCCACACCCGCATCCTCATCGGCCCCAAGCTGGTCGAGGCGCCGGGCGAATGCCGCTCCAATTTCGAGGTCGTCAATGACCTGCTGCGCCGGCTCGGCAGCACCGATGAATCGACGCGGCTCACTGACCGCGAGATCGTCGCCGAGACGCTGCGCCGCTCCGACTATGGTGAACTCGACGAGATCGAGGCGACCGGCTTCATCGAGCTCGACCTGAGTGCGGAGAAGGCGCGCTTTGCCGATGGCTTCGGCTTCGCCGACGGCAGGTTCCGCTTCCGCCCGGCCTGGACCGAGATCGCCAAGCGAAAAGGCTATCAGTGGACGGTCGACCCCGCCGCCGTGCCGCCGCTGGTCGACTGGTGGGACATCAACGAAAAGACGAGCGAGACGGTGCCGTTCCGGCTCTCGACCAGCCCCTCGCGCGGCTTTCTCAACTCGACCTTCACCGAGACGGCCGGCTCCCGCAAGCGGCAGCCGACGCCGACCGTGCTGGTCCGCCCCGATGATGCCGCCGCCCGAGGGATCGCCGATGGCGCGCGGGTGACGCTCGGCAACCGCCGTGGCACGGTCGAGCTGACCGCCGTGCTCTTTGCCGGCCTGCCGCCCGGCTGCCTCGTCGCCGAAGGCGTCCATCCCAACAAGGCGCATGCCGGCGGCAAGGGGATCAATACGCTCATCGGCTCCGACCAGGTCCCGCCCTTCGGTGGAGTGGCGTTCCACGATGCCACGGTCTGGATACGCCCCACAGGCCAGCGGCTCGGCCCGCTCGAACTGCCTTCCCCTGCTAGCGCGCGCCTAGAAATAGGTCTGCCAGAAGAAATACACCGTCAGCACGACCCCATAGACGATCACCATGCCGCGGATGATGCGCGTCGGGATACGCGGGGCGAGAACTGCGGCGACATAGCCGCCGATAGTGACGCCGAGCAGCGCGATGGAGCCGTGATACCAGTCGATCGAGCCCGCGACGGCGAAGCGCACGACCGCGACGAGCGCCACCAGCGACGAGATGTAGAGCTTCAACCCATTGGCGGCGTGAATGTCGGCAACGCCCGCCAGCGTCAGGAAGGCGAGCAGCAGCACGCCGAGTCCGGCATTGAAGAAGCCGCCATAAACGGCAATCCCCGCGAGCATCATATAGAGCAGCATGGCGCCGGCCGCCCGTGCCCCGCGCCCGCTGCCGGCGTGTGCCGCAACGTAGGCATTGATCTGGCCCCCGAAGACGAACAGCACGACCGCAAACAGCATCAGCCACGGCACGACCAGTGAGAACTGCTCGTCCGACACCCGCAGCAGCAGCTCGGCTCCTGCATAGCCGAACAGCACCGAGACGATGCCATAGGGCACGAACAGGTGCTTTTGCGTGATCATCTGCTTCCATAGCCCGATCGCCCCCGAGACATAGCCGGGCAGGGCCGCATAGGTGTTCGACGCATTTGCCAGCACCGGCGGAACACCAGCGAACAGCAGCGCGGGAAACACGATGAAGCTGCCGCCACCCGCCAGCGTGTTGACGGCGCCGCCGAGCAGCCCGGCGATGAAGAGGAGAAGTTCGGTCACATCAACCGGCTAGCCTGCCGAAGGGCCCGAGGCAACCGCTATCTGCGGCCGGACTCGCGGGTAAAGCCACCGCGCGACGATCCCACGATATGGTTTTTTCGCTGGATAGCGTCGCAAAGGTTCTGTCCGAAAAGAACAAGGCGCTACTGGGCTGATTGCGACGGAGCAGCCCGCCTCGTTGGCGGAACTGGAGCGCCTCTCGCGACGGGCCAAGTCGAACCTTTCGCCCACGTTGCGCACGCACGAGCGCTATGGCCTTGTCAAACGACGTCGGTCGCAGCGCGGCACCCTGGCAGCCACAATGCCGTTTGACCGTGTCACGCTCGACCTGCCCCTGGTCACCCGCCTCGCGGCTTGACACCGGGTGCCCCCCGCCCCATCTACCGCCTTGGCTGCTGGCGCCGGCCGCTCGCCGGGGAGACCCGATGGTGAAGCCAGCCCGCGACGGGCGCGGGAAATCCGACATGGACGCGTTTCTTATTGACGAGGCGGTCATGGCAAGGCGAGCCCCCATGCGCACCAGCCTCGCCTCGAAGGACCGCTCCATGAGCTATTCACTCGATACACCCTCCATCCAAACCCTCAAGGCAGAGGCCAGGGCGCTGCGCGAGGAGCGTACGCTGGCCGGTGCGACTGTCGGCCACAGCCAGGCGCTCGAAGAGGTCGCGCGCCGGCACGGCTATCGCGACTGGAACACGGCGAGTGCCGCGCTGCCCGACCGCATCGCGCTGCCGGTGCAGGTCGGCCAGCGTGTGCAGGGCGCCTATCTGGGCCGGCCCTTCGCCGGCCTGGTGCTCGGCATGCAGCTTCTGCCGGACATGCGGCACTATGAGGTGACCGTGAAATTCGACAGGCCGGTCAATGTCAGCAGATTCGACTCGATGGTTATCGAGCGCCAGCGTGTGCGCGCGACCGTCAATCTGGATGGCATTTCGCCGGCGCGGACCTCCGACGGAGAACCGCATATGCGTATTCGTCGCGCCTGAGGAAAAGCAATCCGCTCCAGCGCATTGTCTTATCATCGTCGACTACCGATGTAAGGGAAGGACCTCCCTGGCGGCGCGCTTGAACACCGGGCGCGCCGTTTTCTTGCAAGGTATGACAATGACGACGCAGACGCTTCCCATCGAACTCTACTACGCAGCCACCCCGAACGGGCGGAAGATCACGATCATGCTCGAGGAACTCGGCGTGCCTCACACGGTGCACCCGGTCTCGATCAGCCGCGGCGAACAGTTCAAGCCGGAGTTTCTCGCGATCTCGCCCAATAACAAGATACCCGCGATCGTTGACCCCGAGGGGCCCGACGGCAAGCCGATCTCGATCTTCGAGTCCGGCGCCATCCTCAAATATCTCGCCGAGAAGTTCGGCCGCTTCTACGGCAAGTCCTGGGCCGAGCGGGTGAAGATCGACGAGTGGCTGTTCTGGCAGGTGGGCGGCTTCGGGCCGATGCTCGGGCAGGCCAACCATTTCACCAGATACGCCAGGGAAAAGATTCCCTACGCCATCGACCGCTACACCAACGAGACGCACCGGTTGTTCCGCGTGCTCAACGACCAGCTCGGACGCCAGGCGGCGGCCGGCAGGGACTATGTCGCCGGCGACGATGTCTCGATCGCCGATTTCGCTATTCTCGACTGGTCCAACGGCTACGCGAATTACGCCATCGATGAGGCCGAGTTCCCGCACTGGCTCGCCTGGCGCGCGCGCATGCGGGCCCGGCCGGGCACGGCGCGGGCGCTGGCCTTCCAGCTTCCCGACAAGCCCGTCGACATCGCCAGTGACGAAGAGGCGCAGAAGGTCCTGTTCGGCCAGCGCTAGTTGAGCCCGCACGCGAAGTCGGGGACGTCCGGACGATCGGGGACGCGGGGCCAGTCCTGCGTCACCGCACACATCGAACCGAGACAGCCGCCGCCAAGAGTGAGGGTGTTTCCCCTGACCCACAGCAGCACGTCATAGGCCTTCCCTTCCTCGGCGTTGTAGATATTGGCCGTGTAGGCATTGGGGTCATTCGTCGGCTGGATCGACACCGCATTGAGCCCGAGCAGGGATCGGGTCTGCAATGATTTGTCCGGATTCTTGTAGTCGAGAATGAGCGTGGCAAAATCTTCCTTGGGCATGCTGCGGCAGACATCCGCCTGAGCGTCTGGAATGACGATGTAGCTGAAGCTGCCGCAGAACTTCTTGCCGCAGGGCTGCACGGTGATTTCGGTGCCGGTCAGCGTCCGCCACGTGCCTTCGACCGGCGCGGGGGGTATCGCCGCCTGGGCGTCCTTGGCCGCGGCGGGGAACGCGAGCAATCCCAAAACAACTAACAGGCCAAGGGCCCGGGAGACATGGCAGGTTAGAGTCACGAGGTCACCTCTGGCCGCAAAAATCGGGCCCCATCGAAACGTCCGCCTCGCCACTAAGCTGCGCAAAAACCCGCGCAAATATATGGCGCCTGAAACCGGCACAGTACGGAGTGATCCTCGCGAAAACGCAAGTCGAATTGCTCTCACAACTGTAATCGCGGGGCGTTTTTCGCCCCCGAGTGAGGCGGCGCGACAACGTCGCGAGCGGCAGGTGGGGATTCGCCCTGGACAGCACAGAGGGGTAGCGGCCGTCGCTGGCATCGGATGCGTGTTCGCGGAAGGCCGCGGGCGAAAGGTCGGGGCCGGTTGCGGCCCCGCGTTACACGATCCCGCCGCCGCCCGATTCGACAGCCGGCCGTTCGAGCGCAACCTTCTTGCGATAGCCGGCGGCGCGATAGGTGCCCACAGGATCGATCGCACCTCCATCCTGGAGCCGCGCCATCGCGAGGATCGGCTCGACGTCGGTGCGGAAGGAGGCCTTGAGAGTCTCGGACGCCATCAGCGCGTCGTTGTCATCCTGGTAGGCGGCCAGGGCCTTGCGGTCGACGAGCAGCGCCATGGCGTAGGCGCGGCGAATCTCGTTGGCCGAGCGGATGAGGCTTTCGATCGGGTCCGTCACATTGTGCGACTGGTCGAGCATGTGCGCCGGCGCGAAGCCCTTGGCCTTGCGCAGTTCGGCATCGACCAGCTCATTGAAGACGAGGAACAGCCGGAACGGATCGATCGAGCCGGCGTCCAGATCGTCGTCGCCATACTTGCTGTCGTTGAAATGGAAGCCGCCGAGCTTGCCGAACTGGATCAGCCGGGCGACGATCATCTCGATATTGACGTTGGGCGCATGGTGCCCGAGGTCGACGAGGCAATAGGCTTTCTCGCCGAGCTCGGTGGCGATCAGATAGTTGGTGCCCCAGTCCTGCACGACCGTCGAATAGAACGCCGGCTCGTACATCTTGTGCTCGGTGAAGAGCTTCCAGTCCTCGGGCAGGGCGGCGTAAATCTCGCGCATGGCGTCGAGATAGCGCTCGAAGCTGCGTGTGAAGTCGGCCTGGCCGGGGAAGTTCGTACCGTCACCGATCCACACTGTCAGCGCCTTGGAGCCGATCGTCTCCCCGATCTCGATGCATTCGAGATTGTGCTCGACGGCCTGCCGGCGTGTACCTGCATCGGCGTGCGACAGCGAACCGAACTTGTACGAGTTCGGCTGGCCCTTGGCGTCCGAGAAGGTGTTGGAGTTCATGGCATCGAAGCTGAGCCCGAACCGCGACGCCGCCTGCTTGAGCCGGTTCGGGTCTGCCTTATCCCACGGGATGTGAAGCGACACGGCGGGCGTGGCGCGGGTCAGCTCGTTGATGACGGCGCAGTCCTCGATCTTGTCGAAGATGTCGCGCGGCTCGCCGGGGCCCGGGAAGCGGGCAAAGCGCGTGCCGCCGGTCCCCACGCCCCAGGACGGCACGGCCACGTGAAATTTCGCGACCTTGTCGCGGATGGCATCGATGTCGATGCCCCGGCGCGCGAGTTGCTCGCCCAGATGCGCGTAGTCCCCTTCGAGCGCCGCCTTGCGCTTGTCATTGTCGCTGCCGAGCACGTCGGCACTGATCATTCTGTCGGTCATTCATTCCACCCCTCAGCAGGCTCCCAAGGCCGCTTGCGCGATCACCTCGTGAACGCCTGCGCATTCCCCGCGTCGACGTTGATTATGTTGCCCGTCGATTTCGCCGACATGTCCGAGGCGAAGAAGTAGACGGCCTCCGCGATATCCTCGGGAAACACGCTGCGCTTGAGCATGGAGCGCTGGCGGTAGTGTTCCTCGAGATCGTCGGTCGACATCTTGTAGGCGGCGGCGCGCTGTTCCTTCCACTCGCCGGTCCAGATTTTGGAGCCGCGCAGCACCGCGTCTGGGTTCACCGTGTTGACGCGGATTTGCGCCTCCGCGCCTTCGAGCGCGAGGCAGCGCGCGAGATGCAGCTCGGCGGCCTTTGCCGTGCAATAGGCGGCCGCATTGGGCGAGGCCGCGAGCGCGTTCTTGCTCGCGATGAACACGATATTGCCGCCGGTCTGCTGCACGCGGAACAGCTTGAAGGCCTCGCGGCTGACGAGGAAATAGCCCGTGGACAGGATGTCCATGTTCCTGTTCCACAGCGCCAGCGTCGTCTCCTCGATCGGCGCAGACGAGGCGAGCCCGGCATTGGATACGAGGATGTCCACCCCGCCGAACTCGACCGAGGCTTCGGCAAAGGCGCGGCTGACCTCCTCCTCCTTCGTCACGTCGATCCTGACCGGCCGTACGAAGTCCTTGCCATAGGCTTTGCCCAATTCGTCATTGACCCGCTCGAGCGCCGCTTCATCGATATCGGCCAGGACCACGCAAGCACCCTCGCCGAGGAGCCGCCGCGCCGTGGCGCTGCCGATGCCGCCAGCCCCGCCGGTGACCAGCGCGATGTGCCCCGCGAGCGACTTCGGCCTGGGCATGCGCTGGAGCTTCGCTTCCTCCAGCAGCCAGTACTCGATGTCGAAGGCCTCCTGCTCGGGCAGGCCGCGATATTCCGAGACCGCGGACGCGCCGCGCATCACATTGATGGCGTTGACGTAGAACTCCCCGGAGATGCGCGCCGTCGCCTTGTCCTTGGCGAAGGTCAACATGCCGACGCCCGGAACGAGGTAGACCACTGCATTGGCGTCGCGCATCGCCGGCGAGTCCGGTCGCTTGCAGCGTTCGTAGTAGGCGGCATAGTCCTCGCGATAGGCGGCTGTCGCATCGGCGAGCCCCGCGACGACCGCGTCGATGTCGGGCTTTGCCGGATCGAACTCGACCACCAGCGGCCGGATCTTGGTGCGCAGGAAATGGTCGGGGCAGGAGGTCCCGAGCGCCGCGAGAGGTCGGAGTTGCCGGCTCGACACGAACTCCAGCACCGCGTCGCTGTCGTCGAAATGCCCGAGCTTGAGCGAGTCCTTGCAGATCAGCCCGCGGATCGCCGGCATCAGCCGCGCGGCGATCGCGCGTCGCTGTGCGGCCGGCAGCGGCGCGATCGCCTGTCCGCCGAAGGCCGGCTTGCCCGCGATCTTCTCCTCGAACCAGGCGATAGCCTTGTTGATGGTGGCGATGGTGGTCTCGTAGCACTGCCTGGGCGTGTCACCCCAGGTGAACAGCCCGTGGCTCTCGAGCACCACGCCCTTGGCGTCGGGGTTCTCGAGGCAGAATTTCTCGAGCCACAATCCCAGCTCGAAGCCCGGCCGCTTCCACGGCAGCCAGCCGATCTCGTCGCCGAAAATCTCCCTGGTCAGCGCCTTCGAGTTCTTGCTCGCGGCAATCGCGATGATTGCGTCGGGATGCATGTGATCGACATAGGGGTGCGGCACATAGGCGTGCAGCGGCGTATCGATCGAGGCCGCGCGCGGGTTGAGGTTGAACGTTGCGTGCGGCAGGTAGCCGACCATCTCGTCTTCATGCTCGACGCCGCGATAGAGCTTCTTGAGCGCGCGCAGCTTGTCCATGTAGAGCGTCGCGAAGCCGTCGAGCTTGATCGATGCGCTGTCGCCGCCCGAGCCCTTCACCCACAGCACCTCGACCTCTTCGCCGGTGAGCGGGTCCTTCTGCATGATCTTGGAGGAGGTGTTGCCGCCGCCATAATTGGTGACGCGCTTGTCCGAGCCCAGGATGTTGGAGCGATAGACCAGCCGCTCCGGCTCGGTCATCGCAGCCGCCTTCGCGTCGTCCCAAAGATCGAGGAGCCGCGCGGGCGCAGCATCGGCCATTGTTTTCCTCCCGGAGAAAGGGCTGTGTCCTGGCGGGCAGACATGCCCCCGATGCCGCGGCAGTGTCAATCAGAAACGATCAATTTACGTCACCGACGTTCGTCTCCCCCCGCGCAAGACAGTATCGTGATTGACAGTGATAGGTTTTGGTGGAATTGAAACGACCGGGAGAAAGATTTTGCACGAAACCGAGCGACATCGCGTGATCCTGTCCACCGTCCAGGCCCGGCCGGTGGCAACCATCTCCGACCTGGTCGAGATGACCGGCACGTCGGAGGCCACGATTCGGCGCGATATCTCGGCGCTCCACATGCAGGGCCGGCTGCGCCGCGTGCGCGGAGGCGCCGAGGCGCTGAACCCCCCCGAGCAGGGTGGCCTCGTCGGCCGGCCCTTCGCCGTCAACGAAACCATCAACATCGAGGCCAAGCGCGCCATCGCCAAGGCCGCGGCCGAGCTTTGCCACGATGGCGAGCCGATCATCATCAATGGCGGCACCACGACTTACCAGATGGTGCACTATCTCACGGCGCGGCGCATGTCGGTGTTCACCAACAGCTTCGCCATCGCCGAGCACCTGCTGCACAATTCGCGCAACAGCGTCGTCATTCCGGGCGGCACGGTGTATCGCGAGCAGAACGTCATTCTATCGCCCTTCGGTGGTGTCGTCGCCTCGCACTTTTATGCCAAGCGCATGTTCATCGGCTGCCAGGGTCTCGGGCGGCAGGGGCTGATGGAAGCCGACCCCATGGTCGTGCAGTCCGAACTGGCGCTCATCAACCAGGCCGAGGAGCTGATCGTCCTCGCCGATTCATCGAAATTCACCGGTCGCTCGAGCCTTATCCTGTGCGGGCTGGACCGGATCGCCACCGTAATCACCGACGGCGGCATCCGCGAGGAGGATCGCGCCATGCTCGAAAAGGCCGGCGTCGGTCTCGTCGTGGCCGATGCAGGTGAAGGAACCATCCAGTCGGTCGCCTGAAGCGGCCGGCACGTCTAACCGGCTCAGGGAGGAAACGATGAGCTTACTGAAGAAACTGGCCTTCGCCACCGCGATTGCCACCGTCATGCTGGCGGGCCCGGCCGTGGCCCAGACCAAGATCGCTCTCGTGGTGAAATCGCTCGGCAACGGCTTCTTCGACGCCGCCAACCGCGGTGCCCAGGAGGCGGCCGCCGAGCTCGGCGACGTCGAGGTGATCTACACCGGCCCGACCACGGCTTCGGCCGAGGGCCAGATCGAGATCATCAATTCGCTGATCGCCCAGAATGTCGACGCCATCGCGATTTCGGCCAACGATCCCGACGCGCTCGTGCCGTCCCTCAAGCGCGCCATGGATCGCGGCATCACGGTGATTTCGTGGGATTCAGGCGTCGCACCCGAGGGGCGCCAGCTGCACCTCAATCCGTCCGACACCAACCTGATCGGCGAAACCATCATCAAGCTCGCCGCCGACTACCTGCCCGAGGGCGGCGACGTCGCGATCCTCTCGGCTTCCTCGACGGCCACCAACCAGAATGCCTGGATCGAGGCGGCGAAGGCGGTACTGCCCGAGAAGTTCCCCAACATCAACCTCGTCGACGTCGTCTATGGCGACGATGACTCCGTGAAGTCGACCAACGAGGCCAAGGGGCTGATCGAAAAGCATCCCGACCTCAAGGCCATCATCGCCCCGACCACCGTCGGCGTCGTCGCCGCGGCGCAGGTCGTGACCGATGAAGGGCTGATCGGCAAGATCAACGTCACCGGCCTCGCCCTGCCGTCCGAGTTCAAGCAGTTCATCGACAACGGGGCTTCGCAGGCCGTGGCGCTGTGGAACCCGATCGATCTGGGCTACTCGGCCGTGCAGATCGCCTACCAGCTCGCCAACGGCACGGCGACCGCCGAACCGGGCGCAACCATCTCGATCGGCCGCGTCGGCGAAATCACCCTCGACGACACGAACTCGGCCGCCATGGCTCCGCCGTTCCAGTTCGATAAGTCCAACATCGAAGAGTTCTCGAAGATCTATTGAGGACGACCCTTCGAGGGGCGCGGTGTCCACGCCGCGCCCCTTCCTCGATGGTTGCCCCGCCCACCGCGCCACTCCCCAGCGAAAGCCGGGACCAGATTTCCGCTGGCGCGAGGCTTGAGCTGGGTCCCAGCTTTCGCTGGGAATGGGCTCCGCGCGTGGGTTACGATCGCGCTCGAACCGCACCAGCAAAGCCATGACCCAACCCAAGCTCACATTGTCGGGCATCTCCAAGAGCTTTCCCGGCGTGCGGGCATTGCATGAGGTGAGCCTCGAGCTCCATCCCGGCGAGGTCACCGCGCTGATCGGCGAGAACGGCGCCGGCAAGTCCACCCTGGTGAAGGTGCTGACCGGCATCTACCAGCCGGACGCAGGCGAAATAAGGCTCGACGGCCAGCCGGTCACGCTCGGTTCGGCGCACCGGGCATTCGAGCTGGGCATTACTGCCATCCATCAGGAAACGGTGCTGTTCGACGATTTGTCGGTCGCCGAAAACATCTATCTCGGCCACGCGCCACGCACGCGCTGGCGCACGATCGACTGGCGCAGGATGCGCGCCGATGCGCGCAGGCTGCTCGACGACATGGGGGCAGGGCACATCGATGCCGAGGCGCGGCTGCGCGATCTGTCGATCGCCAACAAGCATCTCGTGGCCGTGGCACGCGCCATGTCGATCGAGGCCGAAATCGTCATCATGGACGAGCCCACGGCCGCGCTCTCGCACAAGGAGATCGAGGACCTCTTCGTGCTCGTCGAGTTGCTCAAGCAGGCCGGCAAGGCCGTGCTTTTCATCTCCCATAAGTTCGATGAGATCTATCGCATCGCCGATCGCTTCACCGTGTTCCGCGATGGCGAGATGGTCGGCAAGGGACTGATCCGCGAGACGAGCCAGAGCGAGATCATCCGGCTCATGGTCGGCCGCAATGTGGACCACATCTTCCCGCAGCGCCCCTCGACTGTCGGCGCTCCGGTGCTGGAGGTCGACGATCTGAGCCATCCCACCGAATTTGACGGCATCAGCTTCACGCTGCATGCCGGCGAAATCCTCGGCTTCTATGGCCTGGTCGGAGCCGGGCGCAGCGAGCTCATGCAGGCCTTGTTCGGACTGACGAGGGTCTCGCGTGGTAGCGTTTCGCTCGATGGCAGGCCGATGAGCGTCGGTTCGCCCGCCGACGCCATCGCGGCGGGCATCGTCTATGTGCCCGAGGAGCGGGGCAAGCAGGGCGTCGTGGTGGACCTGCCGATCTTCCAGAACGTCGCTCTGCCCTCGCTCGGCCGGACCAGCCGCAACGGCTTCCTGCGGCTCGCGGAGGAGTTTGCCCTGACGCGCGAGTATACCGAGCGGCTCGACTTGCGCGCGGCCTCGCTGAGCCAGGAGGCCGGCACCCTGTCGGGCGGCAACCAGCAGAAGGTGGTGATCGCCAAGTGGCTGGCAACCAAGCCCCGCGTCATCATCCTCGACGAGCCCACAAAGGGCATCGATATCGGCTCGAAGGCGGCTGTGCACGCCTTCATGGCCGAACTCGTGGCCGAGGGGCTCGCGGTGATCATGGTGTCCTCCGAACTGCCCGAGATCATGGGCATGTCCGACCGCATCGTCGTCATGCGTTCCGGGCGCGTGGTCGAAGTGCTCGAAAACCGGGACGTCACCGCCGACCGTGTGGTCAGCCTCGCCATCGGCGTTGAAAGCGCAGCCGCATGACCCGGCTGCTGCGCGCGCGCGAAACCTGGCTGGGACTCGCCATCCTCGCACTGCTGGTGGCGGTGAATTTGCGGGCGCCGGGCTTTGCTTTCCCCAACAATCTCGCCTCGATCTTCAACGACACATCCATCCTCATCATCCTCGCGCTCGGGCAGATGGTGGTCATTCTCACGCGCTCGATCGACCTGTCGGTCGCGGCGAACGTGGCGCTCTCGGGCATGGCGGTCGCGCTGATCAACCAGGCCTTGCCCGGCGTTCCGGTGCCGCTGCTGATCCTTGCCGCGCCGCTGTTCGGCCTCGCCCTCGGCGCCATCAATGGCCTCCTCGTGTGGAAGCTCGACATTCCGTCGATCGTCGTGACGCTCGGCACGCTCACCATCTATCGCGGCATGACCTTTCTCATCGCGGGCGGACAATGGGTGAACGCCGACGAGATGACGCCCGATTTCATCGCGATCACCCGCGCGACCTTCCTCGGCCTGCCGATGCTGAGCTGGACGGCGATAATTGTCGGCATCGCCTTCTTCATCGTCATGACGCGCAGCGCGGTCGGCCGCTCGATTTATGCCATCGGCGTCAATCCGACGGCGGCCGTCTATGCCGGCATCGATGTTGGCCGCACCATGTTCGTCGCCTTCTGCATCTCGGGGCTGGTGGCGGGCCTGTGCGGCTATCTGTGGGTCAGCAAGTTCGTCATCGCGTCGTCGGAAACGGCCATCGGCTACGAATTGCAGGTGATCGCGGCCTGCGTGATCGGGGGCGTGTCGATCGCGGGCGGCGTCGGCACCGTCGGCAGCGCCGTCCTCGGCGCCATCTTCCTCGGCATCATCGGTCGCGCGCTGCCGGTCATCGACATCTCGCCCTTCTGGCAGATGGCCATCTCCGGTGCCGCCATCATCATTGCCGTCGCCCTCAACGCCCGCGCCGAGGGAAAGTCCGCGCGCATCATCTTGAAGCAGGGGGAGGGGACATCGTGAGCGCTGCTCCCGCGACCTCCCCCTCATCCGCCCTTCGGGCACGTTCTCCCACGAGGGGAGAAGGCCGACACACCGGCATCGCGGTCACCACCTTCCTTCGCCCCCCATGGGAGAAGGTGGATCCGCCGGAGGCCAGGACGGATGAGCGGGAGGCCGCTTGCGCGGAACCGTCGGAATGAACGACCAAGCCCCCGTTCATCGCCACATCCCCGACCGCCTCGACTCTCCGCTGCGCGCCGCGATCTTCTCGTGGCAGACTCTGCTGCTGCTCGTGGCGGCCGCCATCTTCATTGCCAACTCGCTGGCCTCGCCCTATTTCCTCTCGCCCTGGTCGCTGAGCGACGCGACCTTCAACTTCACCGAGAAGGCGCTGATTGCTCTCGCCATGGCGCTGCTGATCATCGCCGGCGAGATCGACCTCTCGGTGGCGGCCATCATCGCGCTCGCCTCGACGGCGATGGGCTTGGCGCTGCAATATGGCGCCGACACGCCCGCGCTCGTGGCTATCGGCCTCGGCACAGGCCTTGTCGCCGGCGCCTTTAACGGCGTGCTGGTCACGCGGCTCGGGCTCCCCTCCATCGTCGTCACCATCGGCACGATGAGCCTGTTCCGCGGCATCAGCTATATCGTGCTGGGCGACCAGGCCTTCAAAGGCTACCCCCCGAGCTTCGCCTTCTTCGGCCAGGGCTATGTCTGGTGGGTGGTAAGCTTCGAGTTCGTGCTCTTCCTCGTGATGGCGGTGCTCTACTACGTGCTGCTGCACCGGACGAGCTTCGGCCGCCGCATTTTCGTCATCGGCAACAACGCGACCGCGGCGCAGTTTTCCGGGGTGCGGGTCGAACGCATCAAGTTCATCCTGTTCTGCCTGACCGGACTGATGTCGGGTGTCGCGGCGGTGCTGCTCACCAGCCGCCTCGGCTCGACGCGACCGTCGATCGCGCAGGGTTGGGAACTGGAGGTGATCACCATGGTGGTGCTCGGCGGCGTCGCCATCCTGGGCGGGGCAGGGTCGATCAGCGGCGTCGTCATCGCCGCTTTCATCATGGGCCTCGTGACCTTCGGCATGGGGCTGCTGAACGTGCCGGGCATCGTGCAGTCGATCTTCATCGGCCTGCTCTTGATCGTCGTCATCGCCTTGCCCATCGTGGCGGCAAAACTGAGGGCCCTCCGCTCATGAGCGAACGCTACGCCTTCCGCATGCGGCTCTTTCCCGGCATGAAAGCCGAGTACATCAAGCGCCACGACGAAATCTGGCCCGAGCTCGTCGACCTGCTGCACAAGGCAGGCGTCTCCGATTACGACATCTGGCTCGATGAGGAGACAAATCTGCTCTTCGGCATTCTCACGCGCAGCGACGACCACAGGATGGACCAGCTCCCGCTCGACCCCATCATGAAGCGCTGGTGGGCCCATATGCGCGACATCATGGAGTCCAATCCCGACAACTCGCCCGTCGACATGCCCCTGACGCGCGTCTTCCACATGGATTGACCGGGTGGTCGTCGCCGTCATCGACATCGGCAAGACCAACGCCAAAGTGGCCTTGGTCGACCTGGCGCGGCTCGCGGAAACCGACGTGCGCAAGACGCCTAACGATGTCCTGCGCGACGGACCATATCCGCATTACGATGTCGAGCGGCTCTGGGCCTTCATCCTCGACAGCCTCCGCGATCTCGGCCGGACCGCGCCGATCCAAGCCATTTCGATCACGACCCACGGCGCCACCGCCGCGCTGGTCGACCACGCCGGCGATCTCGTGCTGCCGATCCTCGACTACGAGCATCCCGGCCCCGACACGCTGGCCGCCGCCTACGACCGGCTGCGCCCGCCCTTCGACGAGACCGGCACGCCGCGCCTGCCCATCGGCCTCAACCTCGGTGCGCAGCTCTACTGGCAGCAGCAATCCTTCCCTGCCCAATGGGCGCGCATGCGTTCGATCCTGATGTACCCGCAATATTGGGGGCTGCGGCTGACTGGCCGCCGCGTGAGCGAAGCCACCTCGCTGGGCTGCCACACGGACCTGTGGTCTCCCTACCGCCGCGGCCTCTCGACCCTGGTCGACCGGCTCGGCTGGACGTCGCTGTTCCCGCCCCTCGCCGCGGCCGCCGACCGCCTCGGCCCGCTGCTCCCCGACATTGCCCGACGCATCGGCCTGCCGGTAACCACGCCCGTCCATGTCGGCATCCACGATTCCAACGCTTCGCTGCTGCCGCATCTGCTGTCGCGGCAAGCGCCGTTCTCCGTGCTCTCGACCGGCACCTGGGTCATCGCCCTCGCGGTCGGTGCTCGGCCGCAGCCGCTGGACCCCGCGCGCGACACGCTCATCAACGTCAATGCCCTCGGCAACCCCACGCCATCGGCCCGCTTCATGGGCGGCCGCGAGAATGCGCTGCTGGGCGAGGGATTGCCCGGCGCGACGCCGGACGCGATCGACGCCGTCCTCAGGCACGGCCTCATGTACCTGCCCTCGGCGCAGCCCGGCTCGGGTCCATTCCCGCATGCCACCGGCCGGTGGACGCGCGACGGCACGCTGGCCGAGCGCCGCGCCGCCGTCTCCTTCTACCTCGCGCTGATGGCGGCGACCTGCCTCGACCTCATCGGCGCCGACGGCCCGACGATCATCGAGGGTCCCTTCGCCGCCAACGCCGAGTTCGCCAGCATGCTGCGCGCCGCCACCGGCCGCGACGTCGTCACCGAGGCCGCGGGGACCGGCACCAGCATCGGCGCCGCGCTGCTTGCGGGGCCCGCCGATCTCCGCGCCGGCGGCCAGCCGGTGCCCGATCCGGGCCCGTCATGGTGGGCCTATTCCGTTGCCTGGCGCGTCGCCGCTCAGGCCGGCATTACGTCGTAGAGCGGCACCCGCCTGTCGCCGCCCTCGAAATAATGCGCGGCCCTGGGGTCGAACGACACCCGCACCACATCGCCCATCCGGATCTCCGCCTTGCCGTCCGCCTGCACCAGCACCTGCTGCCCCGACGGCAGGGCGAGATGCACGAAAATCTCGCTCCCCAAATATTCGACCAGCGTCACCTTGCCCTCGATGCCGCTGCTGCCGAGCACCAGATGTTCCGGCCGGATGCCGACATGCGCCACCTCCGCCGGCATCTCGAGCTTGCCGAAATCCGCCGCCCCGCCGCCGCTCGCCGCCAGCATGTTCATCTTGGGCGAGCCGATGAACGTCGCGACGAACCGGTTGCGCGGGAAATTGTAGAGCTCGTAGGGCGTGCCCACCTGCTCGACATTGCCGGCGTTCAGCACCGTGATGCGCGTCGCCATCGTCATCGCTTCGACCTGGTCGTGCGTCACATAGATCATCGTCGTGCCGAGCCGGTTGTAGAGATTGGCGAGTTCCACCCGCATCTGCACCCGCAGCTCCGCATCGAGATTGCTGAGCGGTTCGTCGAACAGGAACAGTTGCGGCTCGCGCACGATGGCCCGGCCGATCGCGACGCGCTGCTTCTGGCCGCCCGAAAGCTGCCGCGGCTTGCGCTCCATCAGTTCGCCGATCTGCAGGATTCGCGCCGCCTCCGCCACCCGCCGCTCGATGTCGTCGCGCGGCATGCGCAGATTGCTGAGCCCGAAGGCGAGGTTTCGCTTGACGCTCATATGCGGGTAGAGCGCATAGCTCTGGAACACCATCGACAAGTTGCGCTGGCTCGCCGGCAGCTCGTTGACGACCTTGCCGCCGATCGAGATCAGCCCGTCGGTGATCTCCTCGAGGCCCGCGATCATGCGCAGCAAGGTGGACTTGCCGCAGCCCGACGGTCCCACCAGCACCATGAACTCGCCCGAGCGGACCTCGAGATCGATCGCGTGGATCACCTCGTGCTTCCCATAGGCCTTGCGCACATCGCTCAGAACAACACTGGCCACCGGAACGTCCTTTTACTTGAGCCCGCTCATCGCGATGCCGCGAATGATGAGGCGCTGGAAGATGATGAAGAACAGGAAGATCGGCAGCAGCGACAGGATCGACATGGCAAACATCTGCCCATATTGGGTAACGCTGTCCTGGCTGTTGAACATGCGCAGTGCCAGCGGGACCGTGTAGTCCTTGACATCGTTGAGATAGACCAGCGGTCCCAGGAAATCATCCCAGGTCCAGATGAAGCTGAAGATCGCCGCCGTGGCGATGGCCGGGATCGACAGCGGCATGATGATCGCCCAATAGATCTTGAACGGCGAGCAGCCGTCGATCATCGCCGCCTCGTCGAGCTCGCGCG
>CAZASR010000015.1:0-33583 GCA_964487765.1 uncultured Devosia sp.
GCTGGAAGGCGGCGGAATCGACGCCGATCACCGAGGTGATGAGGTTGGGGCCGGTGCCCGGCTTGAACGCCTCGGCGATCGCTGCCTCGCCGGCATTGGCCTTCACCCCGGTTGCGGGATCGATCCAGATTTGGGTCATCCCCGTGGGCATGGTGAACGGGGTCGGCGGCTTGCCCGCCAGCGCCTTTTCCATGAAGGCGGTGAAGATCGGCACCGCCATCTCACCGCCGGTCGCGGCGCGGCCCATGCTCTTGGGCTGGTCGAAGCCGACATAGACGCCCACGGCCATGCCCGGGGTGAAGCCGATGAACCAGGCGTCCTTGTAGTCGTTGGACGTACCGGTCTTGCCGGCGACCGGCCGGTTGAGACGCTTGGCATAGGAGCCGGTGCCGCGCTGGACCACGCCCTCCATCATCGAGGTGATCTGGTAGGCCGTCATCGGGTCGAGCACCTGCTCGCGATTGTCGATGATCAGCGGCTCGGCCTGATTGTGCCAGTCGGCCGCCGTGCAGCCGTCGCAGATGCGGGTGTCGTGCCGGTAGATCGTCTTGCCGTAGCGGTCCTGAATGCGGTCGATCAGCGTGGGCATGATCCTGCGGCCGCCATTGGCGATCGTCGCATAGGCCGCGGTCATCTTGAGGTCGGTGGTCTCGCCCGCGCCCAGCGCCATCGCCAGCACCGGATTGAGGCTGTCGTAGAGCCCGAACATCTTGGCGTATTCGGCGACCAGCGGCATGCCCAGATCCTGCGCCAGCCGCACTGTCATCACGTTGCGCGAGTTCTCGATGCCCTTGCGCAGCGTCTGCGGCCCGTAAAACGTCTGCGCATAGTTCTCGGGTCGCCACACCGAGCCGTCCGAATTCACCACCTCGATAGGTGCGTCGAGCACCACCGAGGCGGGCGTATAGCCGTTGTCGAGCGCTGCCGAATAGACGATCGGCTTGAACGACGAGCCCGGCTGGCGCAGCGCCTGCGTCGCCCGGTTGAATTCGGATTCCGCGTAGGAGAAGCCGCCCACCATCGCCAGAACGCGACCGGTGCGCGGGTCCATGGCGACCAGCGCGCCCTCGATCTCGGGCACCTGCTGCAAGGTGTAGTTGCCCGGCTTGTCGGCGACCGGCGAGACATAGACGACGTCGCCGACCTTGAGGACTTCGTTGAGCTTCTTGCTCACCCATTTGATGTCGGGGCCGGCGAGCGTGCCGACGGTGCGCTCGTCGAGCAGCTTGCCCTCGACGTCCGATCCGGGCCTGAGTCCGATCCTGGCCTCGTTGGCGTCCATTTCGAGCACCACGGCGAGCGTCCATTCCGGCACGTCGTTGAGCGGCTTGATCTCCGCCACGGCCGGCCCCCAGTCGCCGGAGATATCGACCGTCGCGACGGGGCCACGGAAGCCGTGATTCTGGTCGTACTCGATCAGCCCGTCCATCAGCGCGCGCCGGGCGAATTCCTGCAGCTTGGGCTCGAGCGTCGTACGCACGCTGAGACCGCCGCCGTAAAGCTGGTCCTCGCCGTAAAGCGTGCTGAGCTGGCGGCGGACTTCCTCAGTGAAATACTCCGCCGAATAGAGCTGGCTGCCCGATTGCCGGGGCACGACATTGAGCGACTCCGCCTTGGCCGCGTCGCGTTCCTCGGCCGTGATGTAACCATCCTCGGCCATGCGATCGAGCACGTAGTTCCGCCGCTCGATCGCGGCCTCTGGATGCCGGAAGGGATGGTAGTTGTTCGGCCCCTTGGGCAGGCCGGCGATATAGGCCATCTCGCTGAGCGAGAGCTGGTACAGCGCTTTGTCGAAATAATTGAGCGCCGCCGCCGCGACTCCATAGGAATTGAGGCCAAGGAAGATTTCGTTGACGTAGAGCTCGAGGATTTTGTCCTTCGAGAACGTCCCCTCGATGCGAAGGGCCAGGATCGCTTCCTGGATTTTGCGGTCCCACGTCTGTTCCGACGTGAGCAGGAAGTTCTTGGCGACCTGCTGCGTGATGGTCGAGCCGCCCCCCTGGATCGCCGTGTTGCCGTCGAGACGGGCCAGGATGTTGTCGCGCAACGCGCGGATCACACCGTCGATGGCGATGCCGTTGTGCCGGTAGAAGTCCTTGTCTTCCGATGCGATGAAAGCCTGCAGCAGCAGCGGCGGGATGGTCTCGATCGGCTGGAACAGTCGCCGCTCATGCGCATATTCGGCAAGCAGCGTACCGTCGGCAGCGTGGACGCGCGTCGTCACCGGCGGCTGATAGTCCTTGAGGACGGTGTAGTCCGGCAGGTTGGCCGCGACCTGGTTCAGGTAGATGATGCCGGCCGCGACCCCAGCCAGTGCGCAGAAGGCGCCGAAGCCGAACAGCCAGCCCAGAAGTCGAAACATCTACACCTTACCGGAAAATCGCCATCGCGGCGCGCCAGGCACGCCGAACACCTTGTGAATCATAGCAGAGGTGGGCGGAAATATGGACAGGAACCGGGCTGGCGGGCTCCCGCCCGCGACAGCTGCAGCCGAGCGTTGCGCCAATGTCACTGTTGTGGTCCTTGGATCGCCTGGAAGTAACCTTCGATCCCATCGGATATCGCCGCCACGACCTTGTCGCGCCACTGCTCGCTTTCGAGGTTCCTGATATCCGCCGGATTGCTCATGAAGCCGAGCTCGATGAGCATCGAGGGGATATCCGGCGCCTGCAGCACGAAAAAGTCGGCCTGCCGCACCGGAAAGCGCCGCAGCGTAACCGATGGCTTCATGGCTTTGACGATATCGCCCGCCGCCAGATAGGCCTGCTGGCGCACCTGCCGGCGCATCAGGTCGACGAGGATGTCCACCACCGCCGGCTTGGCGTCTTGGGGCGCGTAGCCGGCGACGATGTCGGCACGCGACTCGTTTTCCGACAACACCTCGTCGAGAATGTCGGCGGCGCGCTCGTCCCGCGTATAGATGCTCGCGCCGCGTATATCCTCCTGCTGGAAGGTGTCGGCGTGGAGGCTGATCAACAGGTCGGCCTTGTTCTGCCGGGCGAGGTCCACCCGCTCGTTGAGCGTCAGGTAAGTGTCGTCGGTGCGGGTGAGCGCCACGTCGAACTTGCCTGTCGCGACCAGCATGTCCCTGAGCTGCAGCGAGAAGGCCAGCGTGATGTCCTTTTCGTGGATGCCCGAGGGCGAACTCGCGCCATTGTCGATCCCGCCATGACCCGGGTCGAGGACGATGAGCGGGCGGCTTTCGCCGTCGCGCGCCTCGGCCACGGGATCCGGCGGCGGCTCCTCCGAACTCGGTGCACTGCTCGGCGCCTCCTCCGAGGCCGGAGCCGATGGCTGGGCCGGGGCGGTGACGGCATCGGGCACCGTCCGATCGATCGAATTGGCGAGATCGGCGGCCGCCCGCGCGGCGAAATCCTGCGGCGTCGTCGTCACCAGGTCGACCACCAGCCGCGCCGGCTGATCGCCCACGGCGTCGAGCAGATAGGCCTGCTGCACGACGGCGGGCGTCGTCAACATCAGTTCGACCCGAACCCGGTCGTCCGATGCGATCGTCGTGGTGAAGTTCGCGACGATGCCCTCCCCCGCCACCGGCTGTGTGGCAATCGTCGGTACGCTGCCGGCCCGCACGTCCACCGCGATGCGGTTGGGCTCGGCGATCGAGGCAATGGCGAATTCGGTGACCGCGGAGAGGTCGATGATCAGCCGCGCCCGCTCCGGCGTCGTGCTGACCCGCGCCGCTTCCACCGAGGGCAAGGCGTCCTGCGCGGACGCGGAAGGCACCGCCAGCCCGACAAAAAAGAGCGCAAAAACAACGGCCAGTGCTCCGCGGACGGCCCGCGCGGACACCATCGAATTGAACAAGTAGCTGGCGCTCCCCAGATAGGCTGCAGCGATGTGACCTCAGTGTTTAGGCGATTCTGCGGCGCGCCATGCCCCAACCCCCGTATTCGCGGGCATTGTGGCCCGTCTGCAACCCTGCCGTTTAGCCGCTCGCAGAGTTTTCGGTTGCCAATCAGCGGCAACGGTCCTACACGCATGAGCGAGGCGGATTGTCTTCTCACCCGGTGGAAGATCGGCTTGGCCGTTCCCGGAAATGCAGAGGGCAGAGGGACTTGTGCAGGTTTCTGCAAGTCTCGGATGCGGCACATTCCACCGCCTCGACGAGTTTTCGGCCCCGTTTTCGGGCCGAGCGGCGCGCCGGTTTCGGCCGCCACATAGGAAGAGATCGGATGACCACAGGGTCGACAAAGCCTGACGCAACGCACGTATCCGCTTGCGCATTTGTCATTGCTCGCCCGTCGGCTGACCGTCTCGCAGCACCCCGATGCGCCCTCGGCGCACTCACACTCAACCCATTGGCCGCGCATGGCGCTACACAGAGGAGGCCGGCTCGCCGGCTCCGGAGTGTTGGCGCGCGACGGCCCGGAGCATCTGTTTATGGCTACCAAGCGCATGTTGGTGGATGGCACCCACCCGGAAGAAACACGGATTGTTGTCACCAGCGGTAACAAACTCGAAGAATTCGACTTTGAATCGCAAAGCCGCCGCCAGTTGCGCGGCAACATCTATCTCGCCAAAGTCACGCGGGTAGAACCCTCGCTACAGGCCGCCTTTGTCGAATATGGCGGCAATCGCCACGGCTTTTTGGCCTTCAGCGAAATCCATCCCGATTACTACCAGATCCCCGTCGCCGACCGCGAAGCGCTCATGCGCGAAGAGGAAGAGGCCGAGGACGAGGACGACGAACACGAGGACGAGGCGCCCGCCTCCGCGGCGGCCGATGCCCTGCCCGAGCCGAGCGTGACGGAAGTCGCCGAAGCCCCGGCGGCTGACTCCGCCGATGAGGCCGAGATTGCCGTCCCTGACGACGGCGACACCGCGCCGGTTCCGACTGGCGCCGGCGACGAGGAGGATGAGGACCACGACGCGCCCGAACCTGAGGGCGGGCATGTCGAGGAAGCGCCCGCGACCACAGAGCCGGTCGAAAGCCTCGGCGGCAGCGCCGACGTCCTGGAAGAAAGCCGCGAGCGCCGGCAGCGGCAGCCGCGCCGCCACCAGTACAAGATCCAGGAGGTCATCAAGCGCCGGCAGGTGATGCTGGTGCAGGTCGTCAAGGAGGAGCGCGGCAACAAGGGCGCCGCCCTCACCACCTACCTTTCGCTCGCCGGCCGCTATTCGGTGCTGATGCCCAACACCGCCCGCGGCGGCGGCATCTCGCGCAAGATCACCAATGCCGCCGACCGCAAGCGCCTCAAGGAGATCGTTGGCGACCTCGAGGTTCCTGCCGGGCAGGGCATCATCCTTCGTACCGCCGGCGCCTCGCGCACCAAGGCCGAGGTCAAGCGCGACTTCGAATATCTGCAGCGGCTGTGGGAAAGCGTACGCACCCTCACCCTCAAATCGACGGCCCCCTGCCTCGTCTATGAGGAAGGCTCGCTCATCAAGCGCACCATTCGCGACCTCTATTCCAAGGACATCGACGAGCTGTGGGTCGCGGGCGACGAGGCCTACCGCGAAGCCAAGGACTTCATGCGGATGATCATGCCAAGCCACGCCAAGAACGTGCAGCTCTACAAGGACGATCAGCCGCTCTTCTCCAAGTTCAACGTCGAGGGCCAGCTCGACCAGATGTTCTCGCCGCAGGTCACCCTGCCCTCGGGCGGCTATCTGGTGATCAACCCGACCGAGGCGCTCGTTTCGATCGACGTCAATTCGGGCCGCGCCACGCGCGAACACAATATCGAGGACACTGCGCTCCAGACCAACCTCGAGGCCGCCGAGGAAGTCGCGCGCCAGCTCCGGCTGCGCGACCTCGCCGGCCTCATCGTGATCGACTTTATCGACATGATCGAGAACCGCTCCAACCGGGCGGTCGAGCGCAGGCTCAAGGACGCGCTCAAGAACGACCGCGCCCGCATCCAGGTCGGCCGCATCAGCCATTTCGGCCTGATGGAGATGAGCCGGCAGCGCATCCGCTTCGGCGTCGTCGAAAGTTCGACCCACAAATGCCCGACCTGCAACGGCACCGGCCTGGTCCGCTCGATCGAGTCCGTCGCGCTGATGGTCATGCGCAATGTCGAGGACCACGTCCTCAAGCGCCCCGGCCAGTCGATCAACGTCCGCGTGCCGGTCGACGTGGCGCTCTACATCCTCAATACCAAGCGGGGCACGCTGGCGGCGCTCGAGCAGAAATACGGCCTCTCGGTCACCATCGTCGCCGACGACCATGTCGGCCCGCAGCACTATGCCATCGAGAAGGGCGAAGCCCGCCTCAACGGTGGCGATCTGCCGCCGCCCTCCCATGTGCGTGTCGATACCGCCGCCATTGATGACGTCGATGACGATGCGGTCGCGGAGGAGGACGAGGATGAAGACGAGGCCCGCGAAGCGCGTGCCGACGATGGCGAGCGCGGCGGGCGTCGGCGTCGTCGCCGCCGTGGCCGCGACCGAGACGATCGCCGCGAGCGCCCGCAGCCGCAACTCGCCGAAGGCGAGGAGCAGCCCACCGGCGAAACCGAGGATGATCAGGACGAGAGCGCCGAGGCAGCCGCCCACGCCGAAGGCGAAGGACGGGGCGAGAACGGCGAACGGCGCCGCCGCCGGCGTGGCCGCCGTGGTGGTCGTCGCAACCGGCGGGAGACTGGCGACGCCGTGAACGGCACCCCTCCCGCCGAAGCCTCCGGCGAGATCGTAATGAGCGAGGATGGTGCCGAGCGAGTCGCCGCCGCGCTTCTCGCGCAGGATGCCATCGCTGATGACGCCGGCGTCGAAGCGCCGCTGAGCGTCGTTCCGGCCCAGGATCAGCCCGCCGAGGATGAGCCGGCCGAACCCGCCGCCGAGGAAAAGCCGCGCCGCGCCCGCCGCAGCCGGAAATCGGCTGATGCCGAGGCCGAGGTGCAGGACGCCGTGGTGCCGGAGGGCGACGCCGAGACGGCGGCCCGCCCGAAAACGCGCGGCCGCCGTGCCAAGGCCGCCCCGCCGACGGAAAAGGAAGCCATCGCGTCGGCCGAGGCCATCGCCACGGCCGAACCCACACCGATGCCGGAGCCGCGAGCCGAGCCCGAGCCGGTCGCCCGGGCCGCCGAAGAGGCGCCACGTCGCCCGAGGAAGGAGCTGCCGGCCGACGGGATCGTGGTGAGTTCCACCTCGGCGACGACCGAGGAAACAAAGCCCAAGAAGGCCGGCTGGTGGCAACGCGGTTTCTTCGGAAGCTGAACGAACAAAGGGCCGCCTCGAGCGGCCCTTTTCATTGTCCGAGACCGCTTGGCCGAGCCCCCTCCGCCAGGACTTGCTGGGGCCAGCGCCCCCGATGTCCTGCTACTCGGGATGCGTGGCCTTGTCCCTCTCGATCGGGCCATTGGTCGTTGCCGGCGCGGTCGCGAGGCCGCACAGGATCGCCCAGGCGCCGCCGAGCGCCCAGCCGGCCGCAACGTCGGTGGGATAGTGCACCCCCAGATATAGCCGGCTCAGCCCCACCATGCCGGTGAGGCCGACCGCCGTCACGATGTAGAATACCTTGAACCGGTGCCGGTCCGCAGCCCGGGCCAGCACCACGCCAAGTGACAGGTAGGTCACCGCCGACACCGTCGCGTGACCGCTTGGAAAGCTTGCCGTCGCGACATGGACGATCCCGGTGAGGTCGGGCCGCGGCCGATCGAAGAACGCCTTGAGAGCATTGCTGATCAGCGTGCCGGCTACCACCACGAAGGCGAGGAACGCCCCTGTCCGCCATTTCCCTTGCAGCAGGAAATGGATCACCATCAGCGTCACCAGCAGGGTCAAGAACGCCACCCCGCCGAGGGCGGTGATGTCGCGTGCCGCCTCCTCCACCCAGGCCGGCCCGATCGGGTTCCGCAGGTCGCGGGGCTCTCGTAGCGCCGCCAGCACGGCCTTGTCGAAGTCGAGCGTGTCGCCCTCGCCCACCTCGTCCGCGATCAGCCCGAAGCCCGAGAGCAGCAGCGCTACGATGGCCATCAGCACATAGCGAGGCTGCAGGATGCCGGTGCCGAACCTCAAGCCGCGCCCCCTTCGCCGTGGAACCGCCCATCCATAGCCTGTCCGTCCTCCTAGCGGTAGCGGGCCGACTTCACTGGTCCGGGCAAACGTGCGCTTGCCCTTCCATCCGCGGGAGCGATAATTCCCGCCATGTCGCGGACCGAACGGCTGCTTGAGCTGCTGCAGATCTTGCGCCGCCACCGTGCCCCGGTGGCCGGCTCGACGCTGGCCGCCGACCTCAACATTTCGTTGCGTACGCTCTACCGCGATATCGCGACGCTCCAGGGTCAGGGCGCCGAGATCGAGGGCGAACCTGGGCTCGGCTACGTGCTCCGTCCCGGCTTCATGCTGCCGCCGCTGATGTTCTCGACCGACGAGCTCGAGGCGCTGATCCTGGGAGCCGGCTGGGTCGGCAAGCAGCGCGACGACCAGCGGCTCAGCAAGGCCGCGGGCAACGCCCTCTCCAAGATCGCGGCCGTGCTCCCGCCAGACCTGCGCCAAGAACTCGACAGCGGCTCGCTCTACGTCGTGCCTTCGAGGCAACTGCCCACAGCGGTCGATCCCTCGCTGCTGCGCGACGCCATCCGCAAGGAGCATAAGATCCGCATCTCCTATCGCGACGACAGCGGACAGGAAACCGAGAGGGTCATCTGGCCCTTCGTCATCGGCTTCTTCGAGCAGCACAAGACCGTCGGCGCCTGGTGCGAGCTGCGGCAGGACTATCGGCACTTCCGCATCGACCGCATCGCGACCCTCGCCGCCACGGGCGAGCGCGCGCCCAGGCGCCGCCATGCGCTCCTCAAGGAATGGCGCGAGCGGATGCAGACGGACTATGCTGCCAGGAACTGACAGGATGCGGGCTTAGCTGGGACATCGCCCCCTGGAGCTCGCCATGGTCACCGCCAACCAGATACTCAACTACGTCGCCGACGCCGCTAGGAGTGCCGCGCTCTACGCCAGGATTCTCGACGCGCAGCCGATCGAGTCCTCGCCCAGCTTCGCGATGTTCGCCCTGCCCGGCGGCACTATCCTTGCGCTGTGGTCGCGCGACGAAGTCGAGCCCCGCGCTACGCTGCCCGGCGGCACCGAGATCGGCTTCCTCGCCGACAGCAGGGACGCGGTCCTGCTCACCCGCAACGCCTGGGAGAAGCTCGGCCTCAGGGTCATCCAGGAGCCGGTGCAGATGAATTTCGGTTTCACCTTCACCGCCGCCGACCCCGACGGCCACCGCCTGCGCGTCTTCAGCCCGGCCTGACCATCACGCCCGCTGCAGCGGCGGAACTCCTGCGCATGCCCTCGGGTTGAGGAGGATCGGGGCTGGGAGGCTGCGATGACGGATCGGCGCGAATTCCTGCAGATCGGCGCACTCGCGGCGGCCTTCGCGCCGCTGGTCTGGCCCGCCGCTGCGCAGGAGAACACGCCCGCCCCGCCGCTCGATGACTGGGCACAAATCCGCAGCCAGTTCCGCCTCTCGTCCGACTTCATCCACATGAGCGCGATGCTGCTCGCCTCGCACCCGGAGCCCGTCCGGCGGGCCATCGAGCGCCACCGCAACGCCCTCGACGAACGCACCGTCGCCTACATCGAGGAGAACAACGACAAGCTCCAGGAGCGGGCCCGCGCCGCCGCGGGCGACTATCTCGGCATCGACGGCTCGCATGTCGCGCTGACCGACAGCACCACGGGCGGTGTCGGTCTCGTTTATGGCGGCCTCGCTCTAGAGCCGGGGGACGAAATCCTCACGACGACCGAAGATTACTACGTCACCTACGAGGCGACGCGCCTCGCGGCGCTCAAGACAGGCGCGAGCCGCCGTGAAATCCCGCTCTACGCCAACCTCTGGTCGCTGACGCTCGATTATCTGGTGGACACGATCATCGCCGCCGTCACGCCCCGGACTCGCGTTCTAGCTCTGACCTGGGTGCACTCCAGCACCGGCCTCAAGCTGCCCATAGCCGCCGTCGCCGCGCGGCTTGCCGAGATCAACGCGCGGCGCCCCGCGGGTCGCGAAGTGCTCCTCTGCGTCGACGGCGTTCATGCCTTTGGCGTCGAGAATTTCTCCTTCCCCGAACTCGGGACCGACTTCCTGATGGCCGGCTGCCACAAATGGCTGTTCGGACCACGGGGCACCGGCATCATCGCCGCCAGCCGCCGCGGCCTCGACAGCATCAGCGCCGTGATCCCGAGCTTCGTGAGCGAACGCTCGTTCAGCGCCTGGATTCAGGACCGCGAGCCAATCGGCTCGATCGACGCCGACACCATCACGCCGGGCGGGTTCAAGGCATTCGAGCACCTGTGGTCGCTGCCGGAGGCCTTCGCTTTCGTGAACGGCATCGGCAAGGCCCGGATCGCCGAGCGCACCCACGCGCTCGTCGACCAGCTCAAGCACGGCCTCGCGCCGCTCGAGGGGGTCATCCTGCGCACTCCGCTCTCGCCCGACCTGTCGGCCGGCATCGTCGCCTTCGATCTTCCCGGCTGGAACCCGTACCGCGTCGTCCGCGAGCTCCGTGCCCGCAGGATCGTCGCGTCCGTCGCGCCTTACGCATCCCAGCACGTCCGTTTGACGCCCTCGATCCTCAACACCCCCGAGGAAGTCGACGCCGCGATCGCCGCCGTGCACGAGGTCGCTAGCGCTTGAGGAACCCTGCCATCCGCTCGAGCGCCTGCTCGATCGTCTGCCGGCTGCCGGCGTAAGAAAAGCGCACGAAGCGGCTGCCATTGGCACGGTCGAAATCGACACCCGGCGTCGCCGCTACGCCCGCCCGCTGCAGCAGTTCCTTACAAAAGCTCAGCGAGTCGTTGGTGAAGCGGCCCACATCGGCATAGGCGTAGAACGCCCCGTCCCCGTCCGCGACGTCGAGGCCGAGGGCCCGAAGCCCCTGCCCCAACACCAGCCGGTTCTCGGCATAATGCTGCTTCTGCTCTTCGTAGTAGTCCCGCTCTCCCAGCGCCGCGATCGCCGCCACCTGGCTCAGCGTCGGCGCCGAGATGAAGAGGTTCTGCTGCAGCATCTGCGTGCGGCGCAGCAGGTTCTCCGGCAGCACCATCCAGCCGATCCGCCAGCCGGTCATGCAGTAGTATTTGCTGAAGCTGTTGATGACGATCGCTTCGTCGCTGAGCTCGAGCGCGCTCACCGACGGACCGCGATAGTCGAGCCGGTGATAGATTTCGTCCGAAATGAACCGCACCCCGAGTTTGCCGCACAGGGCGATGATCTCCGCCAGTTGCTCCCGCGTCAGCGCCGCGCCTGTCGGATTTGCCGGTGAGGCGAGCAGCAGGCCGTCGAACGGCATGCGCTCATGCGCTGCCTTGATATCCGCCGCAATCGGCCGCCAGCCATTGGCCGCGCTGAGTGGGATTTCGACAGTGCGAAAGCCCATGCCCGCGAGCCCGTTCACATAGGCCGGGTAGCCCGGTCGCGTCACCGCAATCGTCGCTCCGGGCGCGAAAGCACCGTGGAAGGCGAGGATAAACCCCGACGACGACCCCATCGTCGCAACGATGCTGTCCGGCGCGACAGCAACTCCATGCTGCTCGCGGTAATAGGCGGCCAGCCCGTCCCGCAGCGCGGGCAGCCCGGCGAAATGCGTGTATTTCTGCGGGTCGTCCAGCACGGTGCGGACGGCCTCCCGCACACGCGGCGCGGGCGGCGCGTCAGGCTCGCCCACCTCGAGATGGCAGACCGTTTGCCCGGCCGCTTCGAGGCTCCGCGCCAGGGCATTGATCTCCATCGCAAAAAAGGGCTGCAGGCCCACCGTTTCCTTCATCACTTTGCCGTCTTGTTCCGCGATTGGTGCCTCCGGCCTAGCCTCCGCGCGCCGATCTCTCAACACAATTTGATCCCGGGGTCGGGAGTGTGCTTAGCGTCTGAGGTGTTAGCGTCCCCGCCTGCCCTGCTTTCGGAGCCCCAATGTCGCGCCTGAGCTTTGGTCTCGTCCTCCTGGTCGGCATCCTCGCCGGCGGACTTGGTGTCTCGCTCATGGAGCGCGGCCCGGCCCCTCTCACCGACACGGATGTGCGGGCCATCATCACCGAAATGATCGCGGCCGACAAAGCCGGCACTGCGCCGCCCGCGCTCGATGCAACGCAGCTCAACGCCATGGTCGAAGACTATCTGATGAGCGACCCGGCGATCCTCGAGCGCATGTCGGCAAAGCTGACCGCGGCCAGGAAGGTTGCGCAGCGCCAGGCTCAGGCTGAGCTCATCGCCGCCAATCATGCCGCCATCTATGACGACGCCGGCAACGTCGTTCTCGGCAATCCGGACGGCGACGTCACCTTGGTCGAGATGTTCGACTACAACTGCACCTACTGCCGCAGCGCCCTGCCCGACCTCGCCGCACTCATGAACGAGGACCCCAACCTCAAGGTGATCCTCAAGGAGTTCCCCATCCTCACCGACGGTTCGGTCGACGCCGCCAAGGTGGCCGTGCTGGTCAATGAGGACGCCAGGCTCGACTACTGGGCCTTCCACCAGAAGCTGTTCGCCACGCGCGGCCAGGTCGATGCCGGTGCCGCGCTCGCGGCTGCCGAGGCCGTGGGCGGCAACCGCGTCGCCATGATGATCGACATGAACAGCCCGCGCATCAGCGACACGCTGCAAAAGAGCTACGCGCTCGCCGAAGCGCTCGATATCTCCGGCACGCCGACCTACATCATCGGCGACGAGTTGATTCCCGGTGCCGTCGGCATCGACTCCCTGCGCCTCAAGATCGCCAATATGCGGGCGTGCGGCTCCACCCAATGCGACACGCCGGCGGGCTGAAACCGCCGATTTTCGTGCATTTTCAGGCCTGAGCCTTGCTCGAACGGGCCCCGCGGTGCAAACAGGCGGGACCATGCCCAAGCACATCCTCGTCCTCAACGGTCCGAACCTCAACATGCTGGGTATCCGCGAGCCCGGGACCTATGGCTCGCAGACCCTGGCCGACATCGAAGCTATGTGCGTCGCCACCGGCGAAAAGCTCGGCCTCGCCGTCGAATGCCGGCAGACCAATCGCGAGGGCGAGTTGTGCGAATGGATCCAGGGCGCCTACGGCAAGCAGGATGGGGTCATCATCAATCCCGGCGGCTACTCGCACACCTCCGTCGCCATTCGCGACGCCATCAGCGCGGTGGCCATCCCGACCATCGAGGTCCACCTCAGCAACATTCACGCCCGGGAGGAATTTCGCCATCATTCCTATGTTTCTGCGGTCGCCACCGGGGTGATTTGCGGCCTCGGCGCGGCAGGATATAGACTGGCGCTCGAGGCCCTGGCCGAACGGCTCGGCGCCTGAGCCGTCGCACCGCAAGAACAAGAACAATTGCCCAAGGAGGCAAGTACGATGACCAAGGACGCCCCGGCCGATCAGGCCTTGATCGAAGCGATCGCCAAGCTGCTCAACGAACAGAACCTGGCCGAGATCGAGATCGAGCGCGATGATTTCCGCGTCCGCGTCACCCGTACCTATGCGTCCACCGGCGTTCAGCAGGTCATGGTCCCCGCCGCGCCTCCACCGGCGCCGGCCGCCCCGGCACCGACGGCCCCGGCCGGCTCGGCCGCCAAGGCCGCCGCTCCCGCCGACGACCTCGCGTCCCATCCCGGCACGCTCACCTCGCCCATGGTCGGCACCGCCTATCTCGCCTCCGAGCCTGGCAAGCCGCCCTTCGTCGCCGTCGGCGCGCGCGTCTCCGAGGGCCAGACCGTCCTCATCATCGAGGCGATGAAGACGATGAACCAGATTCCGGCGCATAAGGCGGGGGTCGTGACCCGCATCCTCGTCGACGATGCCTCCCCGGTCGAATACGGCCAGCCGCTCGCGGTCATCGAGTAATGTTCAACAAGGTCCTGATCGCGAACCGGGGCGAAATCGCGCTCCGCGTGCTGCGCGCCTGCAAGGAGCTGGGCATCCAGACGGTCGCGGTCTATTCGACCGCCGACCGCAACGCCATGCATGTGCGGCTCGCTGACGAGAGCGTCTGCATCGGCCCGCCGCCGGCCAAGGATTCCTACCTCAACGTCCCCTCGATCCTCGCCGCCTGCGAGATCACCGGCGCCGATGCGGTGCACCCCGGCTATGGCTTCCTTTCGGAGAACGCGCGCTTCGCCCGCATCCTTTCCGAGCACAAGATCACCTTCATCGGCCCCTCCGAACATCACATCTCGATCATGGGCGACAAGATCACGGCCAAGCAGACGGCCGTCGAGCTCGGCATTCCCGTGGTCCCCGGCTCCGCCGGCGAAGTCGCGACCGAAGCCGACGCACGCAAGACCGCCGGCGAGATCGGCTATCCCGTTCTCATCAAGGCGACCGCCGGTGGCGGCGGGCGCGGCATGAAGGTCGCCCACACCGAAGCCGACCTCCTTCTCGCCTGGTCCACCGCCCGCTCGGAAGCCAGGGCCGCCTTTGGCAACGACTCCGTCTACATGGAGAAGTACCTCGGCAAGCCGCGTCACATCGAGGTGCAGGTGATGGGCGACGGTCAGGGCAACGCCGTCCACCTGGGTACCCGCGACTGCTCGCTGCAGCGCCGCCACCAGAAGGTCTGGGAGGAGGCGAACGCCCCCACCGTTCCCGCCGACCAGCGCGAGAGGATCGGTGAGATTTGTGCCGCCGCCATGCGCAAGCTCAAATATTCGGGCGCCGGCACCATCGAATTTCTCTATGAGAACGACGAGTTCTACTTCATCGAGATGAATACCCGCCTCCAGGTCGAGCATCCCGTCACCGAGCGCATCACCGGCGTCGACCTCGTCTATGAACAGATCCGCGTCGCGTCGGGGGAAAAGCTCAGCCTCGAGCAGAAGAATATCGGTTTTGTCGGCCACGCCATCGAGGTGCGTATCAACGCCGAAGACCCCCAGACCTTCGCCCCCTCGCCCGGCAAGATTCAGTTCTACCACCCGGCGGGCGGGGTCGGCGTCCGCGTCGATTCCGCCGTCTATGCCGGCTACTCGATCCCGCCCTATTACGACAGCCTCATCGGCAAGCTGATCGTCTACGGGCGCACCCGCGAGGAGTGCCTGATGCGCGTGCGCCGTGCGGTCGACGAGTTCGTCGTCGACGGCATCAAGACCACCCTCCCCCTCTTCCAGCGCCTGATCAAGGAACCCGACATCCTCTCGGGTACCTACGATATCCACTGGCTGGAAAAGTACCTCGGCATGAAACACTAGACCGGCCTTCGAGGCTCACTGCGCTCGCACCTCAGGCTGAGGGCCCGGTGGACTTCTGACGGACGATCATCGATGCTCCCGGCGGAGGGAGGCATGGGGGCATTCGTCTACATTCTCAGATGTGCAGACGGTTCCTACTACGTCGGAAACACGCGCAAGACCGTGGCCGAACGGGTGCAAGAGCACAATGACGCAAAGTTCATCGGCTATACGTCAGTTCGGCGACCCGTCGAACTCGTCTACTCCGAATACCACGATCGGCTGGTGGACGCCTTCGGCCGCGAACGCCAAATCAAAGGATGGAACCGTCGCAAGAAGGAGGCTCTGATCCGTGGCGAGCTGGAATCGCTACGCGAGTTCTCCCGCCGATCTTCGGTCCAACTGAAGCAGTCCGATGTCGAGACCTAGCCGGCCGCGAGCGCGACGCCCCTCATCCTGAGGTGCGAGCGCAGCGAGCCTCGAAGGACTACCCCAACGCCCGCAGATATTGCGCCGGTCGCGTGCTCAGCGCGCTCCAGGTCGTCGCCGCGCCGGTGACGATCGTGAGCAGCACCGAACCGGCGAGCACGCCAAGGATCAGCACCGGATCGACCCCGAAGCCCACATCCATGCCGGCCACCCGGATCATGGCGTAAGCACCGGCAATGCCGACCACGGTGGCCAGTGCCGCCGCAAATACGCCCAGCAGGGCATATTCGAGCGCGAACACCCGCACTACATTGGTCCGCGTCGCGCCGAGCACCTTGTTGACCACGGCGTCCGCCTCGCGCTGCTTACGGCCGGCCGCCATCGTGCCGGCCAGCACCAGCAGGCCGTTGATGACCGCGAGCCCGCCCACAATGTTCACTGCGATGGACAGCTGTCCGAGGATTTCCGCCGCCTGGTTCAGCGCCTCGCCGACCGGAATGAAGGTCAGGTTCGGGTATTGGCGGGCCAGGGCGCGCTCGAGGTTCTTCTCCTCGCCCTCGGTCGCCTTGATCGTCGCAAGGTTGGTCCCGGGGAAATCAGCGAAGGTGCCCGGCGTCCCCGTCACGAGGAAGTTGAGCCCCGTCTGGAACTGAAAATCGCGCAGGTTGGCGACCGTCACCTCGAACGACTCGCCGAACAGCGAGAGCTCAAGCGTGTCGCCGGGAGTGATACCGAGGCTGCGCGCCACGTCGTCCTTGAGCGAGACCAGCGGCGGCCCCTCGTAGTCCTCCGGCCACCATTCGCCGGCGGTGACCCGCGAATCCGCCGGCAGATCGGGGCGCCATGTCATCAGGATCTCGTCGCCGCTGATCATGTACTGGGCTTCCCCGCTCAGGCCCTTGTTGTCGAGCAATTGCGAGGATGGAACGCCCTTCACCTTGGTAACCGCGGCGCGGATCATCGGCGAATGCTGGTAGTCGGTAACGAGTCCGGTCGAATCCAGGAACTCGCCGAGGTCGACGATCTCGTCGTCGAACAGATCGGTCGCGACGAAGGTCGGGGCATCCTCCGTCACCTGCCCGGTGAGCTGGTTGCGCACATTGGCGGTGAGAATGATGATCACCAGCAGCATGGCGAGGCCGAGACCGAGCGACATGATCACGACTGGCGCGGGCGAGCCTGGCCGATGGATGCCGCGGAAGGCATTGCGCCAGTCGGCGTTGGGCATCGGCGGCAGCAGCCGCAGCCCGTATTGCAGCGCGAGACCCGCTACCCGCAGCAGCAGGAAGGCCGCGATCACGCCGATCGAATAATAGAAGACGAGGAAGAAGTCTTTTGTTGTCCAATAGGCGAGGCCGAACATCAGCACCGCCGCGAGCACCAGCGGCACGACCACTCCCAGCTCGACATATTCGCGTGCGCGCAAGTTCTGGACGCTCGTGCCCACGGTGCGGAACAGCATGGCCGGCCGCATCTTGCGCGCGTTGACAAGCGGCAGATAGGAGAACGCGAATGCTGCAAGGACGCCGAAGCCGAGCGCCGTGGCGAGCGAGGGGAAATGCACCGAGGGCGGCAGTTCGACCGCGAGGATGCGCCCGAGCACCGGCAGCGCCGCCGCGGTCAGGGCCGCGCCGATCACCAGCCCGATGAAGATGCCCACCAGCGAAAGCAACCCGATCTGGGTGAAGAAATGCACCAGGATGCGCGCGCCCGTCGCCCCGAGGCTGCGCAGCGTCGCGATCGCCCGCTGCCGCTCGCCGATATAGGCGTTGACGGCATTGGAGATGCCGATGCCGCCCACCAGCAGCGAGCTGAGGCCCACGATCAGCAGGAAGCGCACGAACAGATCGTAGTAGCGCGCGAGGTCGCCGGCCGCGTCATAGGGCGACTGGACGTTCCACTCGGGATCGGGCGCGAAATGCGCCGCCACGATCGGCTGCTGCGTGGTGTAGTCGCCCTCGTCGAGCTTGATCTTGTAGCTGTAATTGGTGAGCAGCCCCGGCAGCGGTGCCCGCGTATCGGGGTTCGCCTGCTGCGCTTCGATCGACATCACCACCGTCAGGCCGAGATGGAAGCCGCGCAGGGCGCCATTGGGCAACGAGCCGAGCAGGCCGCGCACCTGGAATTCGGTCTGGTTGATGCGGAAATGCCCGCCAAGGTCGATCCCCAGCCGGTCGAGTATCACCGGGTCGACGATCGCGCCAAAGGCGCCGTCCTCGAAGGCAAGCAGCTTGGCCGGCTTCTCGCCCGCAGCCAGCTGCGGGCTCACCACATGGCCATAGAGCGGATAATTGGAGTCGACCGCGTAGATGTCGAGGAACACAGTGTTCCCGCTGTCGTCGACCGCATCGCCACGCGAGTTTGACGTGATCGTTTCGGCGACGGTGCCCAGCGACTGCATATAGGCCAACTCGTTCGCGTCGGCCCGGCGGTCGGCGCGCGTCACCTGCAGGTCGCCGCCCATCAGCGTGTTGGCGTTGCGCAGGATCGCATCCTGCAAAGCGGCGCCCACCGAGCTCACGCCGGCGATCGTCGCAACGCCCAACGCCAGGCAGGCCAGCAGGATCCCGAAACGGCGCAGATCGCCGCGAAGATCGAGGATCGCGACGCGCATCCAGTTGGAAAGGCGGCTCATGCGGGGACGGCTTCCTTGACGGCTTCGGTGAGCTGGCCCTTGTTCATGGTCAGCACCCGGTCGGCCTTCTTGGCGAGGTTCGGGTCGTGGGTGATCAGCAGGATCGCCGTGCCCTTCTTGCGGGCGAGGTTGAACATCAGCTCGATCACCTTGGCGCCGGTGTCCTGGTCGAGGTTGCCCGTCGGCTCGTCGGCCAGCATGAGCTTGGGATCGGTCACCATGGCCCGCGCGAGGCCCACGCGCTGCTGCTCGCCACCCGACAGCGCGCTCGGCAGGTGGGTCAGCCGGTCGCCGAGCCCCACTTCGGTCAGCGCCGCCGCCGCCTGCTCGCGGATTTCGCGGTAGGATTTGCCGGTTTCGGCGATCTCGAGGGCGAGCGCCACGTTCTCGAGCGCCGTCATCGAGGGGATGAGATGGAAGTTCTGGAACAGGATGCCCAGGTTCTTGCGCCGGAAGATCGCCAGTTGATCTTCATTGGCCGTCGAAATGTCCTGCCCGCCGACGACGACCTTGCCGGTCGTTGCGCGCTCGAGGCCGCCCAGGATCATCAGCAGCGAAGTCTTGCCGCTGCCCGAGGGCCCCACCACCGCCGTTACTTCGCCGCTGTTCACCTGGAAAGTGACATCCTTGAGAATGTGCAGCATCGTCTTGCCGCTCAGCAGTTCCAGATTCGCGCTTTCGGTTTGAATGACGGGTACGGACATGGGCTGGGCGGACTCGCGGCTTGCTTCGTTCAAAACGGCGCCTTCTTAGGCGATAAAATATGAACGCTGGCAATACATGATGTCGCGCCAGCATCAACTTTCTCGGGCCTTCTGGAGGCCATATGTCGCGAAAAACCGACCCTTTTGCGGTCGAATTGACCCCGGAGCTCATCCTGCGCGCCTACCGGGCCGGCATCTTCCCCATGGCCGAGGACGCACAGTCGGACGATCTCTTCTGGGTCTCCCCGCAGCTGCGCGGCATCATCCCGCTCGAGGCCGCCCATATCTCCCGCAGCCTCCGCAAGACGCTGCGCACCCATCCCTACGCGGTGCGCGTCGATAGCGATTTCCCTGCCGTCATCGAGGGTTGCGCCACCGCGGGGACCGATCGCGAGACCACCTGGATCAACGCCGCAATCCGCAGGCAATATGGCGAGCTCTTCCGCCGCGGCTATGTTCACACCGTCGAGGTCTGGGACGGCACGACCATCGTCGGCGGCCTCTACGGCGTGTCGATCGGGGCGGCCTTCTTCGGGGAGTCGATGTTCCACCGCCGGACCGACGCCTCCAAGATCGCCATGGCGCACCTGATCGAGCGGCTCCGCGCGGGCGGCTACCGCCTCCTCGACACCCAGTTCGTCACCGACCACCTCAGAACCTTCGGCGGCATCGAAATCCCACGGGAAGATTACGAGCTCCACCTCGCCGCCGCCCTCGCCCACGAAGCCGACTGGCACGCCATCGACCAGTGACACCCCAACCCAGCCACCCGCGTTAACCTCTCATGCCGGACACGTCCCCGATCGAACCCATGGAAGCCCTGCTCGTCGACACCCTGCCCGACGAGGCGGGCTGGCAATTCGAGCCCAAATGGGACGGCTTCCGCTGCATCGCGGTCAAGCGCGGCGGCGAGGTCCAGCTCTTCGCCAAATCCGGCAAGATCCTTCACCGCTACTTCCCCGAAATCGTCGCCGCCCTGGCCGGGCTCGACGCCGACTTCATCCTCGATGGCGAGCTGGCGGTGCCGGTCGGCGACAGCCTCGACTTCGATGCTATCCAGGCCCGCCTCCATCCGGCCGAAAGCCGCATCCGCAAGCTGGCGCAGGAAACGCCGGCGCTGCTGATCCTCTTCGACGCCATCGAGATCGACGGCGAGACCCTCACCGCCATGGCGCTCTCGGCCCGCCGAAAGCTGCTCGAAGTCTTCTTCGCCCGGCATCCCTCGTCGAGTTTGCGCCTGTCGCCGGTCACGACCGATCCGGAGCTGGCGCGGCACTGGCTCAACCAGACCAACGGCGCCCTCGACGGCATCGTCGCCAAGCGCATCGGCGACACCTACAAGCCCGGCGAGCGGGCCATGCTCAAGGTCAAGAACATCCGCTCGGCGGATTGTGTGGTCGGCGGCTTCCGCTACGCCACCGGCAAGAAAATCGTCGGTTCCCTGCTCCTCGGGCTCTACAATGCCGAGGGCAGGCTCGACCATGTCGGCTTCACCTCCGCCCTCGGCCACGAGGACAAGCCGGCGCTCACCGCCAGGCTCGAGGCAATGCGCGGGGAAGGCTTCACCGGCAACGCCCCGGGTGGCCCGAGCCGCTGGTCCACCGAGCGCACCGGCACCTACGAGCCGCTCCGGCACGAGCTCGTGGTCGAGGTCACCTATGACCACATCACCGGCGGCCGCTTCCGCCACGGCACCGGCCTCCGCCGCTGGCGGGCCGACAAGGCGCCACGCCAATGCACCTACGCGCAGCTGCGCCTCGAAGCGCGCCCCTCCGAGCTGATCCAGAAGCTGTTTTCGGCCTGATCGCAGCCGCCGGCGACCGCTCCCCGCTCGCCCGTCCGCGCCTATTGTGCCGCGCTGTCGTCGCTGGAGAGTGCCGCGGTCGCCCGGTCCGGCGGCGGGGGCACATTGGACTGCTGCTTACAATCGACCAGCCAGATGTCATAGACAGGGTTGTCGATCGAATTGAGCGCCGGGCTGTCGGCGAACATCCAGCCGGTGAACACGCGCTGCGTGCCACCCTTGAGCGACACCTGGTCGACTTCGAGGAAGACGCTCGTGCGCTGCGGCTCCGTCGGCGGCCGGGTATAGCAGACGCGCGGGGTGATCTGCAGCGCGCCGAACTGCACCGTCTCGTCGATATAGACGTCGAAACTTGTGATCCGGCCGGTGATCTTGTCGAGCCCCGAGAATGCCGCGATCGGATTCGACAGCGTCTCGGCCGCCGCCGGCGTCACCAGCGACAGCGCCGCAACCACAAGCGCCAATGCGCGCATGGACCTGTCCCGGCCTATTCGGGCGACCACGCGTCGTAGTCGCCGGTGACCCGCGGCCGTTCGCCCTTGGCGAGCAGGCTGCCGTCCGGCCGGTAGGCCAGGGCGGTGCCGGAGTAGTTGGGCTCGTGCGGTTTTTCCCATTCGTGCGGCGTGTACGATGCCGGAACCTCATTGGTCCGGTAATGCATCCAGCCATACCAGCCGGGCGGGATTGTGGTCGGCTCGGCATAGCCGCCATTATAGATCACCATGCGGCGCTCCATGCCGTGCGGCCCGGTCGGCTTTTTGGACCGGTAGTAGCGGTTACCGAATTCGTCCGCGCCGACGAAGACTCCCTGCGTCGCCACCCAAAGCCGCGTCCCCCACGTATTTCCCCGCCACCAGGCGAAGATTTCGATGAGGAAGTCTTTGAAGCCGCCATATGCCATAGGCACGAAATTCCCTGCAGTCCGTTTCCCTGCCCTTAGCACCTGATCCGTGGCGCGACTAGGGCCGGCCTACTCCAGTTTCTCGTCGATCAGCGCGATCCGCTCCTCGAGATAGGCGGCCATCTCCGCGCTCACCTGCGCATAGATCTCGTGCGCCGCCGCAAAGGCTGCGCGAGCCTCGATCAAATCCTGGCGGCTGCCGCTGCGCTCTGCCCTGGCGAGGAGCGCGATGCCCAGCGTTCCCTGCGTCTGCGCATAATCGAGCGGCACGCGCTCGATCGTGAGTTCGCCCAGCGCATCGCGGTAGGCCGCGATCGCCCGGTCGAACCAGTCCGTGCCTTCCGTGCGCTCGCCGATCTTCTTGGCGGCGATGGCGAGATTGCGCGTGGTGTAGGCCCATTCGAGCGGCGAGCGCTCCCGCGTCTTCTCGTCCAGCGCCGACTCGAACGCCGCAACGGCTTCCTCGAGCCGCGCCGTCCCCTCCTCCCGCTGCCCGATGCTGGCGAGGGCACTCCCGAGGCTGTCCATCGACACGGCCCAGTCGAGCGGCACCTTCTCGCGGCTGCGCTCTTCGAGCGCCGCCCGGAACGCAGCGACTGCCCGCTCCAGTGTTTCGGTGCCCGGCTCCATCTCCCCCAACCGCGCCAGCGCATTGCCCAGATTGTTCTGCAGCTTCGCCCATTCTAGGGGCATCACCGACCGCTGGATCACCTCGAGCGCCGCGCGATGCGCACTCTCGGCTTCGTAGTAGAGCGAGGTGTCGCCGGTCCGATCCGCCAGCATTTGCGCAACATTGCCGTAATTGCTCAACGTCCTGGCCCAGTCGAGCGGCGTCTCCTCCCGGCTCAGTGCGCTCACCGCCGCCGAAAGCGCCGCGATCGACCGCTCCAGCGACGCGGTCCCTTGCTCGCGCATGCCCAAATTCATCAGCACGACGCCCAGATTGCTCTGCGTCCCCGCCCATTCGCGTGGCTGAGCCTCACGGTCGAGCACCCCGAGCGCATCCTCATACGCCGCCGCCGCCTCGATCAGCGTCTCGCTGTCGCCCTGGCGCTCACCGAGAATTTCGAGCGCGTTGCCGGCGTCGTTGCGGATCGCGCCCCACTGCTCCGTGTCTTTGGCCTCGTCCGACAGCTCGGCATAGAGCGCGATGGCACGCTCGAGCGCTGCATTGTCGCCGCGATACGCGCCGTGATCGGCAAGTGCCCCCGCCTGTTTCCGCCTGTAGTCGAACGCGAGCGCCTCGTCCCAGCGCGCCACCTGCTCGACCGCCTTGCTCCACATCTGCGCAGCCGCGGCAAAGTCGAAATTCAGCACTGCGGTGCGCGCGTGCTCGGCATAGGTGGCCCCGATCTGCAGCCGGTCCGACTGCACATTGGCTTCCGCCTCGTCGACATTGGCGTCCAGTTCGTCGGCGCGTGCCGAGGCGGTAGCGCGGAACTTGAGCGCAAGATCGATCGCACCCTCCTCCTGCGCCTTGTCGGCCAACCCCGCGAGCCGCACCAGCTCGACATCGGTCTTCACACCGCCCGGCCGCGCCGCGAGGAAATCCTTGAGCTTCTGCGCGCCCTCGCGAAGCTGCTCTTCGATCGCCTGCTCGCCACCCGAAGTGTCGACGCCCAGCACCTTCAGCATGCCGTAGAGCGCATCGAGCGGGACGCCTTCGGCATCCGCCACCGTCTCGACATACCGTCGCGTGGCTTCGGGCGCCGTCGCAATCGTCAGCAACAATTGACGGCGCCCGTCGCGGATGTCCGCCTCCGGCCCCGTACCCTCTTCGATGGGCTCGCCGAACTGCAGCACGCGGCGCAGCGACGAGTTCACCCAGGGCAGCTGCTGCGCCCGCGTCTTGAGATAGACCTCCTCGCTGACCATCGTCATCAGGTCCGACAGCGAATAGCCGCCGGCGGCAAAGTGCTTCACCAGGGCGGCGGCATAAGGCGAGTTGCCGCCCGGCTCACCGTCGAGCGCGGGCTGGCCCGGGCTCGCGGCAAAGCCGATCACCATCCCCAGGCTCTCGGGCGGCACGCCCGGCCGCCCGATCGGCACGGGGCCCTTCACGGCCTCCAGCCCCGGCCCCTCCACCGCCAGCGTCTGTCCGTCCGGCAACTCGATCATTTGGCCGGCCGGAAAGGCGCTCGTCCGGCACGCGTCGAGCAGCACGATGGTCACCGGAACCGTTCTTGCCAGCTCGTCGAGCAGGCTAGCCACCGGAACGAGGCTGTGCCCGGCGCGCGCGGGCGTCGACAGATCGGTGTCGACGGGGACCAGATAGTTCTGCCCGCCCAGCTCGACGCCGTGACCCGAATAATAGATGAGCGCCACGTCGGCATCCGCCGCATCCTCGACGAATTCGGCGATCTCCTCGCGCAGCTCCTCGGCATCCCCGTCCAGCACCCGGCTCACGTTGAAGCCGAGGTCGCCCAGCAGATTGTCCATGGCCCGCGCGTCGCGCCCGGGATTGCCGAGGTCGGCAAGCGCCTCATAGTCGGTCTCGCCGATCACGAGGGCGACGCCACGTAGCGGCTCGTCGCCCGGCACCCCTGTTGCAACGCTCGCGAGCAGGACCGCCAACAGCAGCCTGAGCCGGTTCATTGCGTCGCCTCCGTTTCGCCCCCAATGGCCATGAGCGAGTCCTCGAGCTGCCCGCGCAGGCTGAGGAGGATGGCGTCATCCAGGCCAAGCTCGTCATACAGGCTCTTGGCTTCGGCTACGGCCTCGAGCGACTCCTCGATCAACTCCGGGCTCGCCTCGAGCGCGCCCTGCACGGCGAGGGCAATGCTCAGATTGATCTGCCCCACGGCCCGGTCCATCGGCGCCTCCTGCGGCGTCCACACTGTCAGCGACTGGCGGATGGCGTCCACGCCCTCTGCCGCAAGTGCCGCGTCCATCTGGAGGTTGGCGATGCCCGTGAGGACCCAGCCCAGGCTGCCGATCGTCGCCGCCCATTCGTGCCGGTCGACCTCGCGCGTATAAACCTCGAGAGTCGCGCGATAGATGTCCGCCGCTTCCTGCAACGCGTCGGCGTCGTTCTCTGCCATGCCGACATCGCGCAGCGCATTGGCGAGATTCTGCTCCGTATCCGCCCACAGCAACGGCACCCGGTCGCGGCTGCGCTCGGCGAGCGACAGCCGATAGGCGGCGACGGCCTCGTGCTTGAGCGATTGATCGTTGCGCAGGTTCGCCAGCTCGTACCAAGCCGTGCCGATGCTGTTCTGTACAAGCGCCCAGTTGAGCGGCGCGTCGTCGCGCGAAATCGCCTCGAGCGCCAGCCGGTCCGCTGCGATAGCTTCCTCGATATGGGCCGGGTCCCGCGTCACCCGTCCGAGCGACACCAGCGTGTTGCCGAGATTGTTCTGCGTCGCCCCCCAGTCGCTGGTCGAACGCTTCGTGCCCGGCGTTTCGATCACTGCGCGGAACGCCGCCACCGCCTCCGCCAGCAGGTCGGCATCCTGCTGGGCGTCGCCGAGCAGCTTCAGCGAGGAGCCGAGGCTGTTCTGCGCAATCGTCCATTCGGACGGTTGCGTGTCGACGTCGAAGACCGTCAGCGCATGCCGGAACGCCTCGATCGCGTCGGCAATGCCGCTGAAGTCGCGCGTCTCCGTGGCGAGCAGCAGCACGGCCGTGCCGTAATTGGTCTCGGCCCGCGCAATAGCCAGCTCGTCGGCCGGGTCGGTCGCCTCGAGCGCCGCCGCATAGGCGTCCAGCGCCTGCCGCAGGCGGCTCGTAGCGAGGTCGCGCTGGCCGAGCTTGAGGAGCACGCCCGCGAGGTTTCCCTGCGCCAGCGCCCACCGGGCCCGATCCCCATCCTTCGACCAGACTGTTAGGACGTTCCGGAACGCCTCTTCCGCGCGCGCCAGGTCGGCGGTATCGCCGCTCCAGTCACCCAGGGCGGTGTAGGCGAGTCCCATATTGTTCTGCAGCACGCCCCAATCGTCGAGCCGCTCGTCCCGCGGAGCTAGCTTCAGCGCCTTGTCGTAGGCCGCAACGGAGGCCCGCAGCGCCGCGAGGTCGCCGTTGTAATAGCCCTGGTTGTAGAGCGCGTCGGCGTGCCACTGCAGGTAGTCGACGGCGAGTTCTTCGTCCCATTTCTCCACCTGCTCGAACGCATCGAGATAGCGCGCCGCCGCGCTCGAGAAATCGAAATTCAGCGACGCCGTGTTGGCATAGTCGACATAGGTGGCCGCGATCTCGAGCCGGTTCTGCCGCACCAGCTCCTCCTCCCGGTCGACGCTCCGGGCCAGCTCGTCCGCGCGCGCTGCCGCCTGCTCGCGGAACTCGAGCGCGACGTCGATCGCGCCCTCCTCCTCGGCCCTGCGCGCCAGGTCCGCGAGCCGGATCAATTCCTCGTCGGTGCGCGCCACCACCGGCCGCTGCGCAATGATCGTCCTGAGCTGCTCGGCTCCCTTGTGGAGCTGCGCTTCGAGCGACTCTCCATCCGTCGCATCGATGCCCAGCACCTTGAGCATCCCGTAGAGCGCTTCGAGCGGCACACCCTCTTCCGCCGCGGCGGCCTCGACCAGCGAGCGCGTGTCCGGCGGTGTTGCCGCAACCGTGAGCAGCAGGCTGCGCCGTCCCTCGCGGATCAGCGCCTCATCGGTGCCGTCCTCCTCCGGCGCCTCCCCGAAGCTCAGGAAGCGCCGCAGCGACGAGTTCACCCACGGCAATTGCCGCGCATCGGTCTCGAGATACACTTCCTCGCTCACCAGCGTCATCACGTCGCCGAAGGGGTAGCCGCCGGCCCCCAAATGCTTGAGCAACGCCGCCGCATAAGGGGAATTGCCGCCCGGCGGGCCATCGAGCGCCGCCTGCCCGGGGCTCGCGGCGAAGCCGATGACCACGCCGAGCCCGCCCGGTGCCTCCGCTCGCGCCACCGGGGTCGGCCCGCGCATCGCCTCGAGCCCCGGCCCGTCGATCGGCAGCGGTGCCTCGCTCTCCGGCAGCGCAATCACCTGTCCCGGTGGAAAGGCGTTCGTGCGGCATGCATCGAGCAGCATGATGGTGATCGGGACCGTCCGCGCCAGCGCCTCCAGCATCGCGTCGACCGCAACCAGCGATCGCCCGGCGCTCTGGGGCGTCGTGAGGTCGGTGTCCACCGGCACGAGGAAGTTGCGCCCACCCAGCTCCACTCCGTGCCCAGAATAATAAACCAGCGCCACATCGGCCTCGGCCGCATCCTCGACGAAATCCGCGATCTCCTCGCCGAGCTCCTCCGCATCGCCGTCGAGCACGCGGTTCACGTCGAAGCCCAGGTCACCCAGCAAATCGTCGAGCGCCCGCGCATCGCGTTCCGGATTGTCGAGATCGGGCAGCGCGTCATATTCGCTCTCGCCGATGACGAGGGCGACGCCGCGCAGCGGACCGTCCGCGAGCGCCGGCGCCGCCAGGGCGGTCGCGAGCAGCAGCCCGGCCACGACCCGCAATGTGAGCATTCGTCCCATGGCTCAGACGCTCCCTGAGCCTGAGACGCGCGTCAAGCGCTCTGTCTTGGCGCCGCCCGGACAGCGGGCCGCGTCCGAACGCCCGCGGGAGGGCCGTCCTACATCGGCAGGAACCCGTAGGCGGCGGCGAATGTGGCGAGGGAGAGGACGTAGCCCACGATCAACGTGGTGGTGCGCAGCATGATTGACCTCATGTCGTTGTTGTTCCACCCGACGGGACAATGCCCAAGCGCGGCAGACGGTTGCGCGAACCCGTGGTGCAACCATCGCGGGGAAGCCTCGTTCGTTGGCCGGGGGGTGGAGACAACGAAAGAATGGAAAGCCACCAATGACAAAAATCAGCATTGCCGCCCTGCTCGCCGCAGCATGGGCGTTCTCCGCACCCGTTTATGCCCAGGACGTCTCCGCCAGCGGCGAAGTCTCGGCCGAGGTCAGCACCGAAGTCTCCGTCGAGCCGTCGGTTGAACCGAGCACCGAGGTAAGCGCCGAAGCCTCTGGCGAAGTCAGCGCCGAAGCGTCGGGTGAGGTCAGCCAGCCGGCCGATGACGATAGCGGCGCCAGCGCCGATTTCGACATCGACACCAGCCTCGACATCGACATTTCGGTCGAACAGACCACGCAGATCCGCCAGGTCGTGATCCAGCAGAACGTCCAGCCGATCGAGGTCGATTTCGACGTCACCATCGGCGCAACCGTCCCCTCGACCGTGACGCTCACGCCGCTCCCCATCGAGGTGATCCAGCTCATCCCGGGCTTCGAAGGCTACCTCTTCTTCCTGTTGCCCGACGGCCGGATCGTCATCGTCGCGCCCACGACGCTCCAAGTCGTGCTTATCATCTACGCCTGATCGGATGGGGCGCCCTCCTGGGGCGCCCTCCCCCGTGCGACGAAGCGCATCCGCACCGCCAGCCCACCCAAATCGCTGCGTCCCAGTTCGATCGCCCCACGATTGAGCCGCAGGATTTCGAACGCGATCGCAATCCCCATTCCGTGCCCGTCCGAGCGCTCGTCGAGCCGTACCCCGCGCTGGCCGAGCTTTTCGATCTGTTCGTCGGTCATCCCGTCGCCGTCGTCCTCGACCACGAGGTCGACGGCCCCGCCATGCCGCTCGCCGCGGATTGTCACGTTCCGGCGCGCCCATTTCTCGGCGTTTTCGAGCACGATCCCAACCAGCTCCATCAAATCGTGCGCGTCGATGTCGACGTCCAGCCGGTCCTCGAGATTGACGACCCAGTTGATGCGCTCACCGTCCCGGCCCTTGCGCAGCACTGCCACGCTGCGCAGCACCGCGTCGTTGATCGAGGCCGCAACGCCCTGCGCCCGCGTGCGAAAGCGCAGCCGCGCAATGCGAAGCTGGTAGTCGATCCGATCGTTCATCTGCTCGGTCAGCATACGCAGCGTCTCCGCATTTTCCTTGTCTCCCTGTTCGGCCAATCGGTCGGCGGTAGCGCCGAGCACCGCGAGCGGCGTCTTCAGCCCGTGCGCGAGGTCGTCCGCCCGCTGCCGCACGAAGCCGATCGTCGTCTCCTGGGCATCGAGCAGTTCGTTGATCTGGCCGGTTACCGGCTGCAGCTCCACCGTCCGGCTCTCGGGCAAGCGTTCGGCATCGCCCCGACGCACCGCCGCGATGTTGCGCTGCAGGCTCGAAAGCGGCTTCAGTCCCACATGCACCTGCACGAGGGCTGCAATGAACAGTGCTCCGGCCAGGACCAGCAGGAACAGCGCCAGCGTCGTGCCGAACCGCGTCACCGGGTCGTCGGAGCGCCGCCGCTCCTCCGCCACGGACACCTGGAACAGCCGCTCCCCGCCCTCATTGCGCGCCATGCGGATGGTCTGGCTGAGCACGATGAGTGTCGGCCGGTCCGGCACCGTCACCTGCGACAATACCGCCGGGCCGCTGCCCGCGCGTCCCGCCGGCAGCTCAATGTCCCACAGCGAACGCGAGCGCACGATCTCGCCGCTGTCGAGGTCCTCCACCTGCCAATAGACCCCGCTCAGCGGCGTGTCGTAGCGCGGGTCGCGCAGCGGCCCCTCCGAGATCGGATCGGCCGAATCCGGGTCGATCTCCGCAACGATCCGGTCGAGGCTCGCCTGCAGGTCGCTGCGGCGCTCCGCCTCGATGAGAGTCGAAAAGCTGGTGAAGATGAAGATCCACGAAGCAAACAGCGCGACGGCGATCCACAGCGCGCCACCCAGCAGCAGCCTGAGGCGCAGCGACCACGGCGCCGTCAATCGCCATCCTCGATATAGTAGCCGAAACCGCGCCGCGTCTTGATCAGGTCTGCCCCGAGCCGCCGTCGCAGGCGCCCCACCAGCACCTCGATCGAGTTCGAGTTGCGCTCGAAGTCCTGATTGTAGATGTGCTCGGTCAGCTCGAGCTGCGAAACCACCTGCCCACGGTGATGCGCCAGATAGACGAGCGCCTTGTATTCCTGCGGCGTCAGATCGATCGGCATGCCGTCGCGGCTCAGTTGCATCAGCCGGGTATCGAGCACGTAGTCGCTGAAGCGGATGGGGGTCGCCGCGAGCCCGTGGGCACGCCGGATAATCCCTCGCAACCGGGCCACCAGTTCCTCCATGTGGAACGGCTTGACGAGATAGTCGTCGGCCCCCGCCTCGATCCCCTCGACCCGCTCCTCCCATTGCCCGCGTGCTGTCAGGATCAGGATCGGCGTCAGCCGCCCCGCCTTGCGCCAGCGCCGCAGCACCGTCAGTCCGTCCATCGTGGGCAGGCCGAGGTCGAGCAATACGGCGTCGAATTCCTCGGTCTCGCCGCGAAAGTGAACGACCTCGCCATCCGCCTCCCGCTCCGCCACGAAGCCGGCCGATTGAAGCGTCGCAGCCAGCATCCCGGCAAGCTTGTCGTCGTCCTCGGCAATCAGCACGCGCATCAGCGAATGATCACCGGATTGCCGGTCCGTGCATAGTAGTATTCGCGCCAGCTACGGCCGCTGTCGTCGAGCATCGTCAGCCGGTAGAGCAGCACGCCGTCGATCGTCAGCAGCTCCGCATCGATCACATGGCCCGCGTCGCTGCGCTCCTCCGCAATCGAAACGATCCGTGCCAGCGGCAGCGCCCGGTCGGACTGGACCGCTTCGTGCGCTGCATTCTGGTCGCTGCTGGCTCCCGAACCGTCACCGGCGTGCCCGGGCGGTCCATTGCCGTCCGGTCCCGGCGGGCCGTCTCCGTCCGGTCCAGGCGGGTTCGGTCCGTCCTTGTTCTGTCCGGGCGGCCCGTTTCCATCGGGACCAGGCGGGTTCGCGCCCCTGGACTGCCCGGGCGGCTCGGCCTGGTCCGCCTTCGCGGCTTGGCCGGGCGGCGTCTTGCCGGATTGGGCCAGCGCGGGCGCTGCAGTGAGGCTCATCGCGAACGCGGCCACGAGGATCGCGAAAATTCTCATGATGGGCCGAGCATAGGGGCCACAACCTGACAAATCGCTGACAATCGGCATCACGGGTTGCTCAGCCTGCTTGTGCAATAACAGGGTCGTCCTTGACGGACACCCACGGGTGAGTCCGCCCTTGGAGTTGAATGCAGTGGCACCGGCGCCCGACCTCCACCCCCGCTGCGCTGGTGTCACTGCCATTCTTCAACCCAATGGCGGCCGGTTGCGCTATTCACTAAATTGATGTTCTATAATTTTGCGCCACTGAAGGAACGCACCGCGCCTCTTGTGTGTTTGCCTCCCGAATTCCAACGAGAAGGAAACACTCAAATGGCCGATCGCGAAACAATCATCGAAACCGGTGGCGGCGATAATGGTAGCGGCGTTCTCGTGGCGATCATCGTCCTCGTGGTCCTCGCCATCGGCGCCTACTTCCTGTTCTTCAACCGCCCGGGAACCGCACCGGTCGGTGGCGACAGCGTCACCATCGAGGCGCCCGACATCAACGTTCCGGCACCGGCCGCTCCTGCCCCGGCCGGCGACTGAGTAGCCGGGCCGGCACAGGCCCTTACTGCCTGCCCTCGGCGCGAAGCATCAAGCCTCCGCCTCGCGCCCCGCATGGCGCCGCCCGCAAGCGTCATCCTGCCGCGGGCGGCGTCATGCTGTCATATGACTAGAACGATCTTCCTATAGAATTCTATTCGACTTGTTCGACTTGCGACCGTGATTTTTTTGGCGCGGGCGAGCCGCTCGTCACCCCTTTGTCAGCTTGCCCTCCTTATGGTCGGCGACGGGCCGGTCAACTTCAAACCAAAGGAGATATGCAGATGAAAAAACTGCTTCCCGGCATGGCCATTGGCCTTTCCCTCGTCGCCTTCCCGCTCGCCTCGGCGGTGCTCCCCGCCCTCGCGCAGGATGGGGAACTGGCGACCGTCACCATCGAAGGAGCCTTCGCCGACGAGCTTTCGATCGCCACCGGTATCCCCATCGGCGATCTCCCGGAATCGCTGAGCGTCCCGGTGGATGTCGCGGCGACCGTCTGCGGCACCGCCGTTTCGGCAGGCGACACCTGCGTCGGCACCACCAGCGCCGAGTCCCTGGCCGAATTCCTCTATGAGGACGACGACGATTCGAGCTCGAGCAGCAGCGAATCCTCGAGCGAGTCGTCGAGCGAACCCGAGAGCAGCTCCGAGGAGCCCAGCGACAACTCGGCCAGGGCCTTCGCTCCGGGCCAGCTCAAGGGCGACGACGAAAGCGCAAAGGCCTACGCCCCCGGCCAGCTCAAGGGCGACGGCGAAAGCGCCAGGGACTACGCCCCCGGCCAGCAGAAGAAGAACCAGGGCGACAGCGACGACGAGTAGCCCCCGCACCCCCCGAAAGGGGCGGTCCTCGACCGCCCCTTTTCTGCACGCTGACCTAGGTGCACCGCTGGGATCACGATGGCCGTTGCTTGATGTATTTCGCCAATAGCTCTAGGAACCGGACGCTGTTTCTATCCGTATCGCGGGGCCGGGGCTTGATCTTCTCGAAGCAACTGAAGCTCGTCTTCATCAAGGGCAAGAAGGTTGCCGGGACGAGCGTCGAGATTCTGCTCTCGACCTTGTGCGGGCCGGACGACATTATCACCCCAATCACGCCCATAGATGAGAAGCTCCGGCTCACCAGAGGCGGCAGGCCGCCGCAGAACTACGGCGCAGATCCTCAGGCCGTCCGGGAGTTCATCGAGCGGCTCAAGCAATCCTCAGGCGAAGAGATTGCCGCCCTTAGGATGCCGCGGGGCACGTTTAGAAACCATTCGCCCCTCACGCTCGTCCTGCAAGAACTGGGACCAATCCCCAAAGGCTACCGTGTATTCTGCGTGGAACGCAGCCCGTATTACAAGGTGCTCTCCAGCATCAACATGCACCAGAATTTTAGCGACTACCGGGCCGGCGGCGGCCGCATGGTAAGCAGCGACGAACAGCTCGCACGGGCGATCGATCTCAAGCTCAAGCGGGAAACGTGGCCCGGCCGCCTCAACATCGAGCGCTACAAGGTCGGCGGACGAATCCCCGATTATCTCACCGTCATCAAATACGACAATCTTGCCGGGCAGTTGCGCGAGCTGCTCATCGAGCGCGGTGTGGCCGATCCTCCCGAATTGCCGGTGGCCAAGGAAGGACGCCGCTCCGAAACGCTGGACCTGCGCAAGCTTTTCAAGCCTGAGCACATCGCGCGCATCAACGACGCCTATGCGGAGGAGTTCGAAGCCTTCGGCTTCCCCCGTCTCACTCCCTGAGCAATCTCTCTCGTCACCCACCAAATAATGCGCTTGACAGCAATCGGCCGAATCTCCCTTCGCTGGAGGCCCTCGGGCCGCCCGTCTTCAAGCATCGCATGAGCTCGAAAAACTCTGTCGATTTGAGGCGGAGTTAGGGCGGATTCCCGCCACGGTTTTGGAACCTCCGGCGCACTCTGATGCTCGCGACTCGGCGTTTCGTGATCGCCGAATCCGCTCATCCCGGTTGTCCCCGCTATTCACAATCTCTATACTAAATCTAGCGAAAGAGACCCGCCACGACACAAGGTATGGTCCCTTTCGTGAGTTTCACCCGTTGACGGGCTGTCTGAATCGGCACACAAATTTTCACGCTGCGAAGGGCGTGTTTTGAGTGCCTTTCGCATCGCAATCTCCATGGAAAAACCGGCGGGCAGACCGGGTGGCCTGGGGGCAGGGGCGAGCCGGTTCGTGGCGACGGAGCGGCTTCAGGTACAGCGTCAAACAGGGCGAATGCCGTGGCGACGGCAGCAGGGGCTTTGTGCCCTTCATTTGGGGACTTTTGGACTATGCACATCGAACGTCGGTACACCGAAGCCAAGGCGGGCGCTTATGCCGGGATCGAATTCCGGGCGGCGACCAGCGAGATCCGCAATCCGGATGGCTCGGTCGTGTTCAGGCTCGAGAACATGGACGTGCCGGCGAGCTGGTCGCAGGTGGCCGCCGACATCCTGGCGCAGAAATATTTCCGCAAGGCCGGCGTCGCGAAAATCCTCAAAAAGGTCGAGGAGAACGACGTCCCCTCCTGGCTGTGGCGTTCGGTGCCCGACGAGAAGGCGCTCAAGGCCCTGCCCGAGGCCGAGCGCTATGGCAGCGAAACCGACAGCCGCCAGGTCTTCGACCGCCTCGCCGGCACCTGGACCTATTGGGGCT
>CAZASR010000016.1:0-29856 GCA_964487765.1 uncultured Devosia sp.
CCCGCGGTCCAATCGAGGTCGCAGGTGTAGCCGGCGCTGAGCTCGCGCTTGCCGTTTTCGATATCGGCAATGGTGGCGCCGTCGCTGACCATGAGCGGAACGCGGATGAAGATGCCTTCGCCCGTGATTTCGTCGCCGGTCTGGCCGACGGCGTGCTGTTTCCAATTGCCGGCGGTGACGAGCTCGGCCGGGTGATCGTTCGTCACCGGGCGATGCGCCGCCGACTTCAGCGTGTCTTCGCTGAAGACTTCAGCCCCCGGTCGATAGACCCGCACCACGGCCATGTCGGGCTTGCCGACTTCGGAACCGAGATAGGTCTGCACGCCGGTGCGCGCGATACGGGCATCCGCCAGCAATGAGCCATCGTCCCGGCGCCGGAGGCCGGCGACGGTTACAGCATCGGTGAATTGCATAGATCAGGTTTCCTTGATGCCTTCGGCCCAGTCCTCGCGGACCCCTGCAAACAACTCGGGGCCCAGCACGATCTCGCCCTGGTATGGCTCGACCTTGGAGAGATCGCCCTTGAAGCCGTAGCTGATCGTGATGTGCGGGGCGTACTCAGGCCAATCCCATGTCGCGCCGGCTTCCTCGATCTCGCGATGGCGCCAGCCAAGTTCGCGCGATGAGAAGCGCAGCACAGTCGCGTCGCCGAACTGTCCCATCTGCCGCGGACCGCCAGCGCTGATCTTAATCTCCGATGCCCAACTCTCGCCGGCGGCGAACCAGTCGACCGGCGTGCGCGAGAAGGCGATCGTGACGTGCATGTCGGCTGCCGGCAGAGTCGTTTCGAAACCCTGCGACTTCGCCCAGCGGATGATCGCGGCGGCATTCGTCACTCTGCGGCTCACGTAGAGCGTGCGCGGGGCGGCGTCCTTGGCGACATTCAGCTTGCGGCGGTCGGTTGGCTCATTGGCATTGGCCGGCGGCGGCGTCAGGGAGGCGTCGACGTCTTCGGGGTCCTCTTCCTGCTCGGCCAGCGTGCCGTACTTCTCCGATGCGGCCTCGAGGCCGGCGAGCGTTCCGTCCTCGATCAGTTCGTTGGTCAGAGCCTCCGAGATCACGTCGATCGGCATCAGAGGCTCCTCTTGCCCCTTGCCCGCGATGGTCCGAGCCGCATCCGATTTGGCCTTGAATATCTCGGCCTTTTCCTTCTCGCCGAGCTGCCAGAGCGGGTTCCACACGTAATGGATGTTCGGATCGCGCGATCCGAGGGCAGACCGGATCAGGCATTCGTCCAGCAACGACATGGCCGGCTGCATCTCGAGCGATTGGCTCGAGGCAATCCGGTCGTAATAGTTGCGAAGGTCGCTCTCGCCCGAGGCGTTGAGCCCGCCAGGTGACATGCCGAACAGGCGCGTCATCGGGATGTCGGCCGCGCCGCTGACGTTCTGGAAGAACCGATCCATCAAGTCGGGCAGCGTGGCGAAGCTGGCCGACTTCCGCTCGTACTTCTCGTTGCCGTCGAGGATGAGCATGCGATTGATGCCCTTGCCGGAGGCAGCAATGCGATACCGCTCGGTGATCTTCCGCTCGCCGTCGGCGGTGCCGACGTAGTTCATCAGGCCTTCCATGGTGACGACATCGACATTTGCCTCGAAGATGAGGCTGGCGATGTTCGCCGTGGTGGCATCGGCCTGCTTCACTGCCTCGAGCACCGAAGTCAGGACGCTGTCGCCCCACGCGAATGCAGCACCGGAGGTGATGTCCCGATCCGGCATCTCGTTGCCGATGAAGATCACAAGCCGCGAAGGATGGACCTTAACCTGCGCCGTCGTGCCGGCAACGATCGAGTAGTCCTTCGGCCGGCCATAGAAGGGCGATAGTGGATCGGTTTCGATCTCACCGGGCTGCAACTGCCGCGAGGTCAGAACCGTGAGGAAGCGGACGCCGCCCGCCTTGACCGTATCCGGGTCCAACTCCTGCGAGGCATCATCGCCCAGATCGATGTAGATGGCGGCACCGCCGAACAGCCGCGCCTTCTTCCGGGCCTCTAGAATCTTGGATTGGACACCGAGGCGCTTTTCCTCGGCCTCGAGCTTCTCGATCTGCGGGTTCTTCGCCTGCCATGACCGCCACGCCCGACAGGAGTCGAGCGCCGGAATATCGATGATCTTGCGCGGCAACCACGAGGTCCGATACGCCGCGACCAGCTGTTGAACGTCGATCGTCGGGTCGGTGTAGTAGACCGACGCGGCCTTGTCTCGCTCCGTCCCGAGCCCGGCGATTGCGCTCGCCAGTCCATCACGGACGAACGTCAGAACATTGCCCATCCGTGCCTCACAGATTCCCCAAGTTCATCATCGCCTGGCTCATCAGCGCGTTGAACGCCCGGCTCGTGCTGTCAGCGTCGTCATCGTGGGTCGCTTCCGGAAAGCCCTCGAGCGAGGCGAACCAGCCTTCATTCCAAGGTCCGCGCAGCACCAGCACGTTGCCGGCTTCCGCCTGTGCCGAGAACGGCGAGAACCGCGTGACCTTGTCGCCGCTTTCCGGCGTTGCGCGCACCATGAACCCGGCGAGCAGCTTGGTGAGACTGGTCACCTGCGACTTGCCGGCCTGGCCCGGGTCTTGCGGCAACGAGATTTCCGTCTGCTGTCCATCCGCCTCGGCCGTGTTCCGGATCAGCCGCTCGACACCGCTCGGCGTCATGTACGCCTTGACGTGATGTCCGACGATGTAGCGCCCATCGGGCAGCTTGCCGATCTTGGTCCCGGCCGTGGCGTCCGGGTCATTGCCCTCGATCTTCGGCGTCGCCGCCAGGTCCCAGCCGCGCATCCAGCGAACGCCGATCGGTACCGCGTCGACGACTTCGCACCATCCACGCTGGAACAACAGTCCAGCCGCCGGCCTGATCTTCCAGTTGCCGCCGAGCAGCCTTTCCCGCTCGACCGTCGGCATCGCCATCAGGTTCGCGAGGTAGCCGGGATCGGCGGCCATCAACGCCTTGTTGTCGGTCAGCTTCGCCGGGATGAACGTTACCGACTTCGGCGGGATCGGCCTTTCGTTGCCGTTCTCATCCGGCGCCGTGTACTGTGCCAGCTCGTCGGGCGTATCGGCCCAGATGATCTTGTCGCCGATGCGAACGAACCAGCGCAGCACGCCGGCGCGCTCCGCGATGGGCAGGCCCGTGTCCTGATCGATCCACCACGCGATGAACTCGGCGACCCAGCTATCGGCGTCCGGATTACACGTCGCCCTCACATATGGGCGAACGCCGCACATCGAGCGATTGCGGCTGAGCAGGTACCAGAACTGCTTCGCCGTAAAATGCGTCAGCTCATCGAAGCAGATGAGCGGGATCTGGGCACCCTGCCAGTTGAGCACCGTCTTTTCGTGCTCGAGGTGAGCGAAGCTGACCGAGCCGCCGGCCGGGAACGTCCATGACAGGTCGGGCGCCACGCGTGGCTGGGCGCTCAGGTGCGGATAGAGCTTCTCGCTCTCGTCCCAGAGCCCGCCCTCATTCCGGACCTGAACCAAGGTGCGGCGAAAGAATACGGCGCCAAACTCGGGGTTCGAGACGTGGCGCAGCGGCTCCATCAAGAGCGCCCACGTCTTGCCGCCCCCGGCACTGCCTCCGTAGATCGCAATATCGGCCGGCGAAGCCAGGAACGCGGTCTGCGGTCCGGGCTGCGGCCGGATGATGGTGGGGCCCTGCCCCTGCTCAGCCTCTCCCATTGTCGGGCAACTGGAAAATGGTCACCGGCGCGGGAGCCGGCAGGTCCTTTCCGTCCTTGCCGGTCAGCTCGCGTCGATTGGTGTAGGCGCCACCCACATCCTCGGCTGCCTGCTTCATGAGCGCCGCGGCGAGGACCATGTTCCCGCGCCGCTCCGCCTCCGCTGCCATCCGGTCGAGCGCCCGAAGACGCACGGATCGATGGCTGATGCCGATGCGGCTCGTGTCCTCGAGGAAGTCCTTGCGCGTCTGCTCAAACAGCAGCTTCCAGCGCTGCGCGACCTGCCGCCCGGCGACCTTCGTGGGGTCGTAGCTTTCGATCGACTGCGGCGTGATGGAGATGTCGTAGTCGCGCTTCAGTGTCGCGGCGACCGTTGACGGACTATCGAAACAAGCGAGACTCGTGACAACGAAGGTCTGTTGTTCGATATTCAGCTTTCCTTTGGCCATTTGATGGGCAATCGCTCCTCAAAGGCTGCTCGTGCTCAGGGGAAAGGCGGGGCATGCAACGATCCATCGCCGAAACGTTCATCGACAACGCGGGGCGCACGATCGGCGTCTCACTCGGAGGTGACATCGTCGCCTACCACGACGGCGCGGAGGTGGGCCGGTTCCAGATGATCCACGACGGACTGAAGCACTGCGTCGACCTGGCTGATGTAGCGCGCGATTACCGACGCGCCGGGATTGGGCTCAACATGCTTCGCATAGCCTCGTCACGTTGGGGCAAGCTGACTGTCGAGAACTGGCGTGATGGGCCCGAGGTTGGCCCAAATCCCTTGATGCCAGCGGGTCGCGCATTGATGACCAAGGCGGTTAGGCTTGGCTACGTTTGGCCGGAAGAGCCCCTCGAAGAAGAGCCAGTCGAGGTAGACGTCCACCTCGGACGGGATTAGGCGGCCCTCGCAAGGCACGTCCCGCATGCGTCGGAGATATCGGCCTCGCCGATTTCCGGCCGACGGTTCGCGGCATCGACCAGGCGCCGGACATGGGCAGCACCAGCTCCATAGCGCCGCACGACGCCGACGAACTCTTCCACGTCATGGCCGCGCAGCGTAAACACGGGCCGGCCGGTCTGCTTGTTGAAGCGCGGCATGCCGAATTCATCGGTGGCCTGCGCGCAATGATAGAGCTCGTGTTCAATCAGCGCGCAGCACTCGGCGTCGGTCGCCTCGATCCAGTAAGTCGCGTCGATCGTGATGATGAAGTCGGGCACGTCACCGAACCACTCGACGATCTGCTGTTCCCAGCGCGCCTTCTGCCATTTTCCCATCGAGCCCGGCGGCATCGCCATCTCGGCCTGGCCGATCACGGTTCGCCCGCGGCGCGAGTTCGGTGCGACGGTCCACAGCATGCCGATCTGAGCCGAACGGAGATGTGCATGATCCTCGTTCAGCAACACAGCGTCTTCGGCGATGAACGTCTCGGTCGCCCAGGTGAGAAGCTCGGGCGCGGCAACGAACGGTCGGCCGAAGACAAACCGCTCCTCGGTCGGAAGCGGGCGCATCAGGCTGCCTGCGGCACCTCGCTGCGCCGGGTCTCACGCAGCGCGTAGCCACGACCCCAGATGGTCTCGATGTGGGCGCCGGTCATGTGAGCGAGCTTCCGGCGCAGCTTGCAGATGAACACATCGATGATCTTGAGCTCGGGCTCATCCATGCCGCCGTACATGTGATTGAGGAACATGTCCTTGGTGATCGTCGTGCCCTGCCGCAAAGCCAGCACCTCGATCATGGCGTATTCCTTACCGGTCAGTCGAACCGGAACGCCGGCTACCTCGACCGTCTGCAAATTGAGGTGGACGGTCAGATCCCCGATGGTGATTGCCGGCTCGGCGTGGCCGCGAGAGCGGCGCACGATGGCGTGCGCACGTGCCAGCAGCTCGTCACGATGAAACGGCTTGGTCACGTAGTCGTCGGCGCCGAAACCGATCGCGCGAACCTTGTCCTCGATGCCCTGCCGGACCGAGACGACGAGGATCGGCGTTTCCACCTTGGCAATCCGCAACTGGCGAATGACCTCGAGGCCCGGCATGTCGCTCAGGTTCAGCTCGAGCACGATCAGGTCATAGTCGTAGAGCTTGCCCAGGTCGACGCCCTCTTCGCCGAGGTCGGTCCGATAGACCACGCACGACGCCATCTTGAGCATCAGCTCGAGTTGCGACGCCGTGGCGTCGTCTGGTTCGATCAACAGGATGCGCATATCGGCTTTCCCCTCTGCCCTCTTGTCGAGCCCGCCGATGATGACGGGCTGGAGAAGAGGGCCCCGGCTTGCGTACCGCAGAGGCCGGAGCCGTGTTCTCGTCGTCGCGTCAGGTCACGCGACCAGGGTCGATGCGCACATAGATCGGCAGGTCGTAGATCGAGGCCGGCGCATGCAGCGACGCGAGCGTGAAGCGCTTCGTACTGAGGGTGCATACCGGATCGGCCGGCAGCACCTGGGCGGTGGGAGCGAGGCAGTCGAGATCAGGGGCGACGGGCGTACAGGCATCGAAATGCAGGCCGTCGACGGTCACAACCGGATCGGGACTGAGCCCGACGGCGGTGACGGCGGCGGAAGTCACGAACAGACAGGCGAGCGCCAGGGCGCCCGCTGCAAACAGCTTCTTCATGAGGTCCTCGGGGGTTGAAGCGACAACGCCCACCGGGCATCGCCGGGCGGGCATCACTTTGGGCACATTGAAGGCGGTCGATGGTTTAGCCATCCGGGAGGCGCGCGGCTCGGGAATCGCGACGCATCAGAGCGCCGGCCTGCCAACGGGTACACTTCCGACTTAGGAAGTCCGCCTTCGTCCACAGCGGGACCGATAACATCGAATCAGGGGCGGGGCCAAGAGAGCCTAGTTGTCTTTCTTAGTCCACGTTTTACCCTTCTTGATGTCACTAACCGTCCATCTGCTGATGCCGAAATCTCGAGCGATATCCGCCTGACGCTCGCCCAGTAGCGCGCGGCGCCTGATCTCTGCGGCAGCTTCTACCGTCAGCTTTGCAACGGGGTTCTTCTCACCAATTTGTGCAGTCCCGTGTCGCAGCTTGTCCCGCACGTTCTCGGCAGGTGTGGCCCAACGGAGATGACGAGGATTGACGCACAGCGAGTTTCCGCAGTTGTGAGCCGCTTCCATCGTTGGGTCAGGTGGTTCGCCATAAGCGAGTAGGCACATAGCGCGATTGGCACTGGTCTTCTTCCCTCTCCGCCCGCCGCCGCCAAACCGCAAGAAGCCGTAGTAGTACCCCCTGGTCCACTTGTACCCCACTGCACTGATTGATCGAAATGGCCACAAGACGCACGCGTCACCCTCGTGTCCAACAAGCATCCTCAAAAAGCCCTCCGGCTCTCCGGGATTTGCCTTCCGATCCATCGTAATACCCGGGATGAATGCCATCACACCGCCTCCTTCACGCCGCCTCGAGGTAGTCCAGCGGCACCTCGAAGGGCTGATCATCGCGCCCGAGGAACGGCAGGAGCACGATGGCCATCGGCCCGACGATCTCATGCACGGTGACGCGTCGATCGCGCAACGGGCCGGCCAGCACGTCGACCTCGTCGCCGGCGGCGAATTCGCGATGCGTCAGCATGTAACGCTGCTCGGACGGCGCGCGGTGCGCCTGGCAGTGCTGGCGCTTGAAGGCCTCGAAGTCCTTCCCGCCGAGCTGGCGCGGCACGCCGGCAACGCCCATGACGCCACGAATGAACGGCAAATCGAAAACGAACAGCCAGGGCGGCGTTCCCTGAAAGCCGGCAAAGACCATGCCAGCCCAGATGGGAAACTCGATCTCGCGCTTCAGGCGCCGCGTCTTGGCGTAGCGATTGGCCCAGCGCCAGCGCGTCTCGCGTGGCAGGAACGTGCGGCAACCGAACTGCTGAAGAATGTCGGAGGCCGCGAATTCCTTCTGCGGCTCGACCATCAGGGCGTACCAGCTCAGGCCGTCGGCGGTGGTGTTGAACTTCGACAATGTGCGGCTCCATCGCAGTGACGGAGCCAGGCAGAAGCGGGCCTCCCAAATATGCATGAAACGACGTGCGGGCCCAACCGCGCGACGCCGGTTTTTTCAGGCAGGGGTCAGGTACAAACGGTAACTACCCTTCTTTCCTTCCTTCACAGGGGACATTCACATTCGTGCTCAAAAGCAAATGAGAACACCTCCCCCGTGAAAGAAGGAAAGAAGGGGGGGGTGTGTTTTATATAACTGTATTTGTTATGTTTTTTGACCGACCTTCTTTCCCGGAAAGAAGGGCTTCCTTCCCGGAAAGAAGGGTGGGACCGGTACCAAGCACGCGGGAAAGAAGGTCGATTTTGGGAAAGAAGGGGGTGGCCGCAGGGAAAGAAGGGTGCGACCCGACAGCCCTAGTCGCGCAGGTGGCGATAGGCCGTGAAGGAGCGTCCGGACGTCTCGACCTTCAGCTCGACGATGCACTCGGCCTGCTTGAGGAGAGAGAGAATCTCGTCGATTTCCTTGCCCTTGACGTTGCGCACCTTGCGCAGGAGTTCGGACCGCTGGACCTGGCCGGCGGTGCGAATAACGCCCAGCACCTTCTGGCGATTGGCCTCGATCCAGTTCTCGACCATGTCCTGGCGCACCATGCGGACGAACTGATCGGTGCCGAACTGCACGATCTGCTGGGCGAAGACCATGTCCTCGGCCGTGATCACGGCGCCGGCGATATCGCTCGGTGAGCGACCGCACGCGACGATCGTGGCCACGCGCTTGATCTGCTCTGCAAAGCGCCCATAGAGCATCAGGACCTCGTCCTGCTCCGACGCGCGCAGCATGTCCTGCTGCACCGCCTTGTTGGCCTCGTTGAGCTGCTCTGCCTCTGCATCGAAGGGCACGAGCGCCGGCACGGGATAGCCGTCGCCGCGCTGGGCCAGGGTGATCTGCATGGGCGGCAGGCAGTTGTTGAGCCACTGGAGGCTCGTCTTGAGCGCCGTTGGGAGCGACATCACACCGTCGCGGTCCCTGCCCTTCTCCACCTCGCCAAAGCGCGGCATGAGCAGGAAGCGGTTGAACAGGCCGTTGGTCACATCCTTGCTGATCAGCGAGCGGGCAAAGTCGCGCACCGTCGATGCGCCGTAGAACGATAGCGCGGGCCGCATGATCTTGTTGTCGCCGCGGTTGAGGCTGACATCGGGACTGTACGTGCCCGTGTTGGTGCCCCACAGCGAGCGCAGCCCCTCGCTGATCGCCATCTGGCTAGTCGAGGCGTTCCTTGAGCGCAGCCCAATCAGCTTGTCGGCGAACTCGTCGGCAATCATCACCTTGCTCGCCTGGCTCTGCAGGGCGACGACGATCGCGGGCAGGGACACGTTCCAGCCCATGTGCATGGCGCCGTTGCCGCAAACCTCGTCGAGGGCGAGGCGGATGCAGTCCATGGGGTGCTGCTTGCCCATGCCCGACGGAGCGATGGCGCCGACGTAGAGGGCCGTGCTCGAAGGTCGGGTACGGGTATAGACCTTGCGGCCGAGCAACGTGCCAACGATGGTCAGGGCCGCGCCCAGGGCGTGAATGCGGATCGGTTCGGCCGTCCACTCGCAGATCCAGTCCGTGAGCTCGCCGACGATACCGGGCGGCCGCATCATGTGATCTGGCAGGTCGAACTGCGCGACTGCGCCGGGTTCCGACGAGGTGGTGACCTCCTCCCCTGTTTTCGGGTCGAAGCCCCTGGGGACAGGAGCATTGGAGGTGGTGACTTTCGCCATGCCGACGCGCAGCCGCTCGGCTGCGGCGTAATCCTCGGCCGAGACCGTGCGGTATTCGCTCTCCGGCATCTGCCGAGGGTCTTTGATGCCGGACCGCAGGCCAGAGCTGATCGTCTTGCGAACGCTCGCCGGCCCGTCGTCCGCAGCGAGCCCTTGAGCCGCATTCTCGAGGAGGGCGGCAACCTCGCCCTCCCCAAGCAAGCCGGCGCCGACGAGTTGGCCAAGCGCGAATGCCGAGGCGTTCAGTTGGTTGTTGCGGCCGCCGCGAGGCGCAGACCGAACCGCCTCGAGTTCAGCCTCAACAGCAGCGTTGACGTAGGCGGCGATTCGCTCATCGCTCGGCCGCTCGCCGGCCGGTACCAGGACAGGACGAGGCGCGATATCGTGAGCCGGAGCTTCGATGAGCGAGACGAGCCAGTCCGGGATGACCGGCGCATCTATCAAGTCGCCGAACGCCTCATAGCGCCTGCCATCGGCCATGACGGTGCCGGGCGCAAGGACGTAACCGCCGGCACCGCGGATGTTGATACCCCGCCCCTTCAGCCGCCCCTCGGAGTTGCCCAGCGCCTTACCGGGCGGTTGCCGAAACCAATAGTGCGTGCCGGCGTTGGGCGTCGCGACTAGCGGACATTGGTCGGGATCGAAGCCGTGTTCATGGAATAACGCTGCGATCGCTGCGACGCCATCGTGGTTGGCATCGTGCCGGTCGGCATCGACGACAAGCATTCCTGACTTGGCGAGGTCGAAGCCAATCGCCGCGCTGGGCCAGCGGCGCCACCAGTGCGCCACCTTGGTCTTGTCCGTGGTCGAGGCACTGCGCCAGAACACGCCCGGTTTGGGCTTCTTGATGAAGCCAGGGGGGCCGTCCTCCTCGCACGGGAAAACGGAGAAACCGGCCGCGGCAAGGTCAGCGGCGACGCGCGCGTTGCCTGTGAGGGGCTCGCTCATGGCAACCTCAGAACGGCGGGGTGTTGTGCTTCACATGCTCTTTGAGCGACTTGCGATAGCCGGCGACGAGCTTGTGACAGAATTGGCTCCACTCGTCGGGCGTCAGCTCCATCAGCGGCACGCCGGCCTTGCCGATCGACTCGAGGAACGCCCCGGCCTCGTTGCCCCCTTCCTCTGTCGCAAGCTCTTCGAGCCTGGTGAATTCCTCCTGGCGCATGTCGTACGAATCCTTTGCGAGATCGAGGCACTCAAGATCAGTGCAACTGTGTGCGATGGGCGGCATCTCGCCCTTCTTGCGTTCGCGCCGCGGCGGCAAGTAGCCGTACCCGGAGGCCTCGCACTGACAGATGGAGCAAAGCGCGGCGCTGTATTCACGCATCACGAAGCTCCCGGTCGAGCTCGCGCCGCGTTTGAGCCGCGCCGTCGTGCTGGCGCTTCCAGATGGCATATCGGCGCTCGTCCATGTTCTCGGTCTTCCACATAGGGTGAATGGCGTGACCGGCACTCTCCGCTTCCTGAAGGCCGAGCTCGGACATGCGCGTACGGATCAGGTGCACGCGCATGCCGCAGTGGTGTGAAATGTCGGTGACGGCATCACCGCGGTCGAGCATTTCGGTGATGATGCGGTCGAGCTCCGCGCCGACCGGTTGGCGTCGCATGACCATCAGGGCGTCCCTCCGATGCCATAGACATCTTCACCGGCGAGCAAGCGCTCCATGAAGCGCTCGAACTCACGCCGCGCGCGGCGACGCTCTCTCAACAGCTCTTTGTTCGCGGCCTGATAGCGCAGTGTCTTGGCGAGGCTCTTCGCCCTGCCCTCATCGGTACTTACCCACCTGCGTTGACGGGCAGCGTCGACCTCGCGGGCGCGGGGGTCCGTACGGCGCCTATGGCCCTCTTCCCTTCGCGCCGCTCTACCCTCATCGGTCATGCGACGGCTCACCGTGCGGGCGATCACCTCGTCCTTGTGCGCCTCATAGTACTTGCGTTGGCGCGCCTTCTGCTGAGCCTGATATTCAGGAGTCGCGCGACGTGCCGCCTCGTTGGCTTTCCACGCCGCTTCCTGCTCCGGCGTCATGTTCTTTGGCTTGGTCACTCGGCAGCCTCCCGAACAGGGAACGTCCTGGAAACCACATCGAAGTACTTACCGTGAGGGCGGACCGCTATTGTCTCCGGCATGATGAGCTCACCCCACCGATCGATTGCCTCGTCCACAGTACGTGGGAATGGCGTTCCGCCGCCGTGCAGACTCCACCATGAGCACGCTCGCTGGCGCGGCTGGCCACCATGCTCGAACGCAAGCCATTCCCGATACTCCATGATGCCTGCGTAATACGTCACTCGGAGGCTGTCGGGGGCGCCCTGCTTCGTCCAACGGCTCTTCGACCAATCGACTACGGGCAACATCTTCGGGGGTAACACTTCGGTCGAAAGCACGCCGTGATCGGCGTCGGCACGCGCTTCATGCTTTGGCTTTTCCTCAATCGGCCACTCGTGGCCGCAGTCAGGGCAGGTGCGAACATTCAGCGCAACGAGCTCGTGACATTGTGGGCATTCCTTAGCCCGGACGCTGTCCAACGGGGCCTTGCCGTCGTCATTGTTGTCGCCCTGCTGGCTCTTCCCGCCCACCGATACGGCATCGACGGGGCCGTGCCGCTTTACATTCCCGGCGAAGTCGAGGACGAGGCAGTTCTCCTTGCCTTGGTACAGCCGAGTGCCGCGCCCGAGGGACTGCACATACAGCGACGTCGAGAGCGTAGGCCGCAATATTGCGATGAGGTCCACCACTGGGGCGTCGAAGCCAACGGCAAACACATTGACGCCGGTGAGGCATCGAATTTTTCCGGCACGAAAGTCGCGAAAGATGCGATCGCGTTCAAACGACGGCGTATCGCCGGTAACCGTCTCGGCCGAGACACCGCGGGCGCGCATCGCGTCCCGCACCGCTTGCGCATGATCCACGCCCGAGCAGAATGCCAGCCACGCCCGCCGGCGCTCGCCAAACCGAATGATCTCGTCGCACGCTTCGGCCGTGATCTTCTCGGCGGCGGTTTCGAGGCTGCTCGCGACGAACTCACCACCGCTACGCTTCACCTCGCTGACATCGATCTGAGCGACCGCGGCCTTGCTGATCAGTGGCGACAGGTATCCATCCGCGATGCCCTGACCGATGCCGTAGGAGTAAACGACCTCATCGAACAGCCGCCCATCACCGCTATCCAGCCTGCCGCTGTCGAGGCGGTACGGCGTCGCCGTGAAACCTGCGACACGCAGGTCTGGCACTTGGGCGCGGAGTCCCTCAAGGAGCTTGAGATACATTCCTTCGCCTGCCACCGGCACAAGGTGCGCCTCGTCGACGATGATGAGGTGGCGCGGCGAAAGCACCGCGGGTTTGCGGAAGACGGACTGTACGGACGCGAACGTAATGCGGTGGTGTGCGTCGCGGCGGCCAAGGCCGGCACTGTAAAGCCCGATGGACGCGCCGGGGTAGAGATTGAGCAGCGCCCGATAATTTTGCTCGACGAGTTCCTTGACATGCACGAGCATCAGCACGCGCATCGTGGGATAGTCCGTGCAGACGCGGCGCACGAGCTCGGCGATCACCATGGACTTGCCGGTGCCGGTCGCCATCTCCACCAGCGGATTGCCGCCGCCCTGGTCCCAGTAGTCGTAGATCGCGTCGATCGCATCATTCTGGTATGATCTCAATTCGATCATCGCGACCCTCTCTTGTTCTTCTGCTGTTCGGACGGGGTCGCCCAGCGACAGTTGGCAGGTTCGTAGTTGCCATTGACATCGATGCGATCTAGCGTCTTGCCATCAGGGCGTTCACCCATGTCGGCAAGGAAGTTCTCGAAGCGCTTCCACCTGGCACAAACTTGAATTCCGCGACCCCCGTAGCTTGCGAAGCTCTTGTGGTTCGGATTCCCGCATCGAGTGAGCATCGAAACCCACGACTTGTGAGTGCGGCTCTCTTGCCCGGACCTGTTGTGCCCATGACGAAGGTTGCGCTTGGCTATCCGCGCGGATTGGTGCTCTGACCTAAGACAGCCGCACGAAACAGTGGTGCCAGCTAGGAGATTAGTAGCCATAACAATCTTCTCTGATCCGCAGGCGCACTGGCACAGCCAAGCTACCTTCGCTCCGACATTGTCGGCTCTGCTCACGACGAGGAGCCGGCCAAAAACTTGGCCCGCTAGATCACGAACAATCATGGGGCGCCCTCCGATGCGAGGAGGTCGAGAGCGCTGCCGGCGATGCTGTGCGGCGTGCCGTCCTCGGCGCGGCCAACGGACGATCGCATTTCATCGACTGAGACGCCGTGCTGCAGCGAAATGCTGATCAGCAGCGCAACGTCGCGAGCCAGATTGGCGGCGTCGTTCGCAAGCTTGGGAGGATCGATGAATATCTCGGCGGCGCGGCCGTCGTCGAAAAACCCGATCGTGGCCGTCATCGGCTGGGCGCTGCCGCCAGGCAGGCGGTGCACGAAATCGATCACCTCGGCCGGGCGACGGTGCGGTAACTTGGCTCTGCTCATTCCGCGGCCACCTGCGGAACGGTTTCAAGCAAGTCGCCGGTCGCCTTGTTCTTCTCTGCAACCTTGAGGTTGTGGATGGCCTGCTTGAAGTATTTCGGGCTGAGCTCGGTGCCGATGAAGCGACGGTTGTGGCGAATGGCCTGGTACCCTTCGCTTCCTATGCCAGTGAACGGGGAATAGATGACCTCGCCCGGATTTGAGTAAGAGAGGACGCATCGCTCAATGAGATCGAGGGGCATCGGGCATAGATGCCGCTCCTCATCGGTTTTCGCCCCGACATTCAGGACGTCGGTTTCACGGGTGTTCGGCCAGACCGAGGCGGCCCACTCCTGCCAGATCTCGAGCGGGAACTGCTCTGGGTCGTGTATGATCGGACTGGTGTCCTCCATCCCCTCGGCCCACTTGCGGAAGACGAGGATGTATTCCGGCATGCCGCCACCGGTGCGCGCTGCGTCGGTGCGGAAGTGCTTGTAGAGAAGGCGATCCGCCTTCGTCTTCTGCATCTCCTTGACGGGATCGCGCGGGATGGTGATCTGGCGATGGAAGGTCCAACCTTCCTCCACGTGGACGCGGATGCAATCGCTGGTAAAGCTGTAGAGACCGCGGTCACCCTTCTCCGAAGAGTTCGAATAGAAGACGAGATCCTTGACGTGGATGCAGGAGTTGCGTCCCGGCTTCGTGATGCGGAATTTCTCGCGCACCAGGTGGCGGTAGCTCGCGAAGAATTCCTCGTGCGAGCCGACGTTGCCCATGTCCCGTTCGCTCTCCGAGTAGATGTATAGGTTAGCGAACGGCGGGGAATAGACGGTCAGGTCGATGCTGTCGGATGGCATCTTCGCCGTGAATTCTACCGTGTCGGCGTTGTAGATGGTCCAGTCGTCGCCGGACGCCTGATCGAGAACTTTCGTCATGCGAGCCACGCGGGAATCCGCGCCTCCGTCTTGGGCAGATAGGTTTGAAGGACTTTCGAGCTGCGCGCCGCACGCGCCATGGCGGCCGCCATTTCGGCTTTCATGGCATCGTGGTCGCCAGCCTTGCGATTGATGACGTGCCAGATCGCGTCTTCGGTGTCGGCGCAGATCACATGCACGTCCACGGGTCGAGCTTGACGAAAGCGCCAGCAACGACGCACCGCCTGGTAGAAACTCTCGTAGCTGAAGCTAAGCCCCATGAAAGCCTGGCGCGCGCAGTGCTGCCAATTGAGACCGAAACCGGCGATCGATGGCTTGGTAAGCAGGATCTTGATTTCGCCGCTCGTGAACGCCTGCAGGCGCTCCTCCTTCTTCTCGATCGGCATCGAGCCGCGAACCTCGACGGCATGAGGGATTGCCTCGATCACGGCATCGGCGTCGTAGTCGGTATCGACCCAGATCACCCACGCCTCGTTCGGTTCGGCACCCACGATCTCGGCAAGCTTGGTGGCCCGTGCCGAAGTCGTCAGCCGCTTCTCCTTGTGGATTGAGGTCGCGGACATGTCGGGCATGCGGAACAGGTGAATTTGTCCATCGGCTTCCTCGCCGGCGTCGATCCGACGATCCGCCGCCACCAGGTGGCGGTGAAGATTGAGCGGCGGCATTTCGAAACCATCGTCACTGAAGCCGAGGTCGGACGGTTTCGAGACGCAGCGCGCCCAGCTCGCGACCCAATCCCAGAACGGACGCACTGCCGGCCGTTTGAGGCGGTATCGCCCCATCTGCGCCTGATCGGCGATGAACCAGCGAGACAGCATCTCTGGCGCATCCATGACCCCGAGAAACGCGCTGTGCTGCCCGAGCTCAGTATGGTCGTTGGGCGCCGGCGTTGCGGTCGCGGCGAGACGATAGGGCGTCTTGCGGAACGCCTCGATGAGCTTCCGCGTGGTCTTGCCCGTGAAGCTCTTCAGGATGGAGCTTTCGTCAAGGATGACGCCGCCCCACAGTTCCGGATTGACGAGTTCGAGACGCTCATAGTTCGTAATGACGATGCGCGGGTCGACCGGCGCGGCGCCTGTTCTGCTCTGGGTGGCGTTGATACCGAACTTCTCCGCCTCGGCGACGTGCTGCGCGGCGACGGCGAGGGGTGCGAGCATCAGCACCGGCCGGTTCGTCCGCCGCACGATCTCGTCACCCCAGCCAAGCGCCATTCCCGTCTTGCCGAGCCCGGTATCGTAGAACAGGGCGGCGGCGCCGCACCGCAGGGCGAATGCGGTGCCGTGACGCTGGTGATCGAACATCCAGGAGGGCATGTCGCCGTCATCGACATTGGAAAAGCCGTTCGGCTCGAACGCTGTGCGCTTTGCGGCAATCAGTGAGTGATAGTCCTGGAGGGTCATGCCGCCCCCCTCTCGGCGCCGTCGACCCACTGGCGCCCGTTGCGCAGCAGCTCGTAGGTGATGGTTTCGGTTTCGGGATTGGCGTCGATCTGCTCGCCGGGAACCAGCCCGGGCAGATACAAGTGATGAGGGCAGCCCACTTCCTGAGCGATGTCACTGAGGTCGATTTCATGTCGAGCACAGCGCCACCCGCCGCCGGCGACGGGCGTAGAGTGCAAGCAGGTGCGACAGTTGCGCGGTGAGAATTCGCCGGCGTGGCACTGATCGAATGCCGGACAGAATTTGCATTCGAACCAGTTCGGATCGTCGCTGACTCGCGCCGGCGGCTCATTGCTGTCGCGCAGACGATCGGCCTTTGCAAGCAGCGCCATGGCGTGGGCGGCATTGAGTTCGACGCGCTCGGAGTGCAGCTCGTCGCTGTCTTTGTTGCGCACGAGGTAGAAGGCGCGCGTGAGCCCCATCAAGTGCATGCCCACCTGCAGAGCAGCGATGCGATCAGGCTTGGCGACTTCGAGCCCGTGCTTGACGATCTGCACGTAGGCTTTCGCCGGCTGCTGGTCGGCATAAAGGAGGTGCGTCGTCTTCGGAGCTTCGAGCAGCCCGGTCACCTTGCCGGCAATCCGCTGGCGATAGTGGCCATCGGCGGCGGTGACCTCGAGCGGCGTGTAAGTCTTTGGGTCGACGCGCTCGATCTGCAGGCCCGGCACTGAGGCGAGCAACTCGGCGAGCTCGAGCATACCCTCGCGGCGGCCGAGATTGCTGCGAACGATCTCGGCCGGGAATCTTTTCGGCGCGTGTGCCCAGCGGAAGCCGTACCATCCCTGCCGCTCACAATTGAGGGACAGAAGGCGGGCAGTAAGGACGCGCGCGTGCCGCACGTCCTGGTATTCGGCGAAATGAGCGTTGACCGCGGCAACGGTGGGGCTCAGCGTGGATTGAGGGAGCGCGACCATCAGCGGGCGAGCTCCGTCCGGACTTCATCGATCGAGATGCATATCCTGTCAGCGAGCAGCGCCATGAGTTCGGGCTCTTCGCCGTCCTGCGTCAGAATCAGCGTGCGCTTGCCAGCGCCCGCGAGCCAGCCGAGTTCAAGATGCGCACTGCGACCGCACGGCAGTACCAAGAGCCCCGTATCGGCCCAGCGCATGGCTGCGAAGTCAGCATTGAACCCTTGCGCGGCGCGTGGATGCGTCAGTAATGCTTCGCGATATTGCGCGGCGGTGCAGGTCTTCGCGTCCAACCCGATTTCATGCCATCCGAATCCGGTTGAATGTGGCGGGTTGCGGAAGTCGTAAACCTCATGGCCGTCCGCGCGGAGCAAAGCGACCACGTTGGGCTGGTGCGGATTGCGCCAGGATGATGCGAGATAAATGCGCGCCATCACTCGCCTCCGGCCCCGGGCAGAAGGATGCGCGCTGGCATCGGACCGGTGATCTCGATGTCGTAACCGCCCTTGTGGCCAGAGTGGCGGCGTACAGTGGTGCGAATGCCGGTCAGCGGCTTTCCCTCACCGTCGAGACCGCCAATAGCCTCGAGCACCTCCTTGACCATGCGCTCGCGAATTTCATCTTCGGTGACCGTCGCCTTGAAGGCGATCGTGTCGGGTCGGATCATCTTGATTGCCATCACGCCGCCTCCATCGCGCGAGGCTCGACCTTGATGACCACGAAGGTCGTCGATGGCTTGCGGTATGCATCGAGGTTTGGAAGCCCGAGAGCCCCGGCGAGCTTCGATTCGTCGAGGCCGCCCCTGCGTTCCTGCAGCGACTGACTGGCAATGTACTGGTCGCCCCCAAGACTATCGGCGCTGCCCATCAGCTGGGACACGCGGGCCTTGAGTTCGGCTTCCTCTTGGGTGAGCGCCTTTATCTCGGCGCGAACATCGGCAAGGCGATCCACAACGTGGCGGTTCTTGCCAGGCATGACTGTATCGGTCATCGTCAAGCCCTCCTTCGGGCGACGGAAGTTGTTCGATTGGGGATGCCGGGCGGCTCGGTTTAGAGGCCAGTGGCCGCCCGGCGGCTTTCCTACGCGGTCTTGCGCTGCCCCCAGGGCATCGACTTCCCGGTGGGCGCCGGCGGCCCGGACGAGCGCGGGGCGCCGCTGCCATTGGCAGGAGCCGGCGCATTGAAAGCCGGGCCGACTGCGTCGCGCGCCTTCACGTGCTTGACCTCGTTTTTGGGCTGGTAGCCCTGCTGCTCGACATAGGCGACGCGAATGATGCAGGGGATGTTGTGCAACTCGGCGCTGTCGTTCGGCGTCTTGATGCCCGTGGCCTCGCGGATGCTGGCGAACTCGCCGTTCGCGATCTGCACGACCTTGCCCGGCGTCTTTTCCGCGCCGGTGAACCACAGGTTCAAGCGCTGCCACACCTGCCGGCCGGCATAGTCACCGTTGAGGACCTTCCATACGACGAGGAGGCACTGACCCTTATCGTCGTTCCTGGAGATGTCTTCGACCGAACTGTCGATGATCTCCGCCTCGTATTCGCCGGCCGGGATTGGACCGAAGTCCTCCTGCGGCGCGGCGCTCGTATCGTAATGACCTGCGAGTTCGACCATGATCAGGCTGCCTTCTTGCTGGGCGCCGCTTCCTCAGCGGGCGCCTGGTGTCCGGGGAGGTAGGGGGCGAGGATCTCGTATCCCTTGCCCTTGTCGAAGCGGAGCGTCGCCGGCATGGAGTACCGGTTCTTGGCGACGAAGGCCGGACGGCCCACGGTGTGGATCAGGACGACGGACGATGCCTCGGCGATCGCGCGCTCCTTGTTGAAGCCCTGATCTTCCTTCTTCACCGTCACCGGCGACTTGAGCAGCAGGATCGCATCCATGTCGCGCTCGATCGCACCGACCGAATGCTTGTGGAGGTCGATCTCGTAGCGGTCGTAGCTGACCGTCTCGGGATCGTCGAAGCGTTCCACGGTCGAGTGCGCGATCAGGATCATGGTGATGCCGCGATCCTTCCGGAGTGCGTTCACGCCGTCGAGGAAGTCCTGCCAGACGCGCTTGGCGTAGACATACCCCTTGCCGTAACCGAAGTCCTCGATATTGGCCTTGGCGTTGCCCTTCTCGTCACCGCGGCGGCAGGTCTCGGCGAAGATCAACCGCTCGAGCTCGGTCACCGAGTCGACCACAACCGTCTTGAGATCGTGGTCTTCGGTGTAGAGGACGCTCAGCGCCTCCATCAGCTGCTCATAGCTCTCGATCTTGCCGAACGAGTTGAGCTCGAGATCGCCGGGCGTGCCCTCCTCGACCTGCAGGAACACGGCGTCCGGAAATTCGGCGGCGAGAGAGGTCTTCCCGATACCGGGCGGACCATACACGAGGACGCGCGGCGGCTGGTCGGCTCGCACCCTCTTAAGGTCGGAAATGGACAGTGCCATTGTCGTCTCCTGGTTGTGGCGCGTGAAGAAACAAGCCGCCGCGTGCGCCATCGTGCGAGGGCCTGAAATCGATCGTGATGGGTTCGACGATCGGAATGATGTGAAGGTGTGCGATGCCGTTCGCGGCGGGCAATTTACCCATCGCAAAACCGCTGATGATGTTGTCGTCGGTGATGATCTTCGCCTCGACGACGGCATCGAAGATAGCCTTGGCCCGGTTGTCGAGGTCGGCCCTATCGCCAACCATCTCGACATTGATGATCACGAAGATGTACCCGGGGACGGGCCTGACCTTTTGCAGGCGGATCGCAGTCAGGGCGTGCGCGCGCCAGTCCTTGTAGACCTGCGTCTTCACCCTGCCCTTGCCCGGTACATTGCGAAAAAGCTCGTTGACGCTCGGCGGTACCGGAACGGTCAGGACAGCGGCGGCCGGCGTCACACCGGCCGCGCGCTCCTCCTGAGACGAGGCAAGGTTGCCCGCCGCTGCCCGGCCCTCAGAAATCTTCCTCGCCGCGGCGGTCATTCGCGACCTCCGCGATTTCGGGCGCCAGCCACTCCGCCAGGGAGTTGCCGTCCGCGATCAGCTCCTGTGCGAGCCTCACCCGTGGCACCATGGGCCATCGGATTTCCGGCGCCAGCCAGTCCGCGAGCCATTGCGCTCTGGAATGCAATCTCCTCGCTGTGGAAATCCGGGTCCTGGTGGGCAAGAAACGCCGCCAGCCGAGCCGCGCGCTCGGTGCTCTTTCTGTAGTCATGGCGGGCCTCCGCAACTGCGACCCTCTTGAGGTCTTCGATTTCGTAGGCGTCGATGCGCCGTGCTTCCTCGTCGACGATCGAGCGGACACGGCGCTCGGTCCATTGGCGCTTTCGGGCCCGAAGGACCTCGGCCGGGAGCGCGCGCTCGACGCGCTTCAGCGCAGCAATCGCGAGGCCGATCACAATGGAACGGCGTCCCGGCGTGAGGTCGAACGTGTCGGCAATGATGCCCTTGGCGACCAGAGCGTCAGACATTTCCGAGGCCTTGGGAGATTTCTCCGAGTTCATGGGCGGCTTCCTTGCGATGGTGATGACCATCACAGGCCGCTGACACGGAGGGTTGGCGACGAGCATGAGCGGCATCGCACGGCCGGGAAGCAGAGCGATGACGCGAGGAATGGGAGCCGGTGCGCGAACGCACCGGCAGGGGCGCCGGGGAGGAAGTCGACGCCTGGGAACCAGCAAGTGAAGAGACAGCAGCATGATTGCCGCGCCCTGCCCGATGCGGTTGCTGTCTCTTCGTCTGATGGCTTTTGGCGTTGCGCATCATGATGCCGCCCGCTCGGGTTCGGTCGCATAGAACGACGCGACGTCGACGCGGTTCTCGGACAGCCTGAGGATGCGCTGCATCGTGTCCCGATCAGGCACGCGGTCGTTCGCCAGGTAGCGATACAGGCTCGCCAATTTGACACCGATAGCATCGGCGATGCCGGCCTTGGTTTCCCCGGCCTGCTCCCGCTCTGCCACCCACTCGACGAAGGAAATCTTTCCGCTCATGGGATGCCAACATAATCACCATTTTGGTGAGGCGCAAGCGGAAAACTTCACCAGATCGGTTCAAGACACCAAATCGGTGAAGTGGAATAGTGCGCGCATGTCCGATGCGCCCAAGTTTCCCAATAATCTCAGGAAGTTTCGCGAGGCCGCGAAGCTGAGCCAGCCAGAGCTGGCCGCCCTCGCTCAGACCAACGTTCAGAACGTCTCGCGAATCGAGCGAGGAGAGCGCGAGCTTTCGAAGAAGTGGGCAGACCTGTTCGCCCCGCATCTCGGCGTTTCGGCAGAGCGCCTAATGTTCGGCGAACGGAGTTACGAGCCGTTTCCCGAGAGCGATCCGCGATGGCGCCCGGCTCCGGACCTTGAGGGTGAGGCTTACTCACGCGAAACCTATCGACCGAAAAGCGTCGGCGGCATTCCTGAAATCGACATCAAGCTCGGCGCCGGCGAGGGCGCGGTTGGCGAGATCATGACCATGGAGCTCAACGGCGAAGCCTACTCGGGCCATCGCATCATGGGCGAGTGGGTGTTCCCCGAATCGTTCCTGCGCGACAGCGGGACGAACCCAATGCATTCGATCATCAGCCAGATCGGCGGTGATTCCATGATCCCGAACTATCTACCCGGCGATCGCGTCGTCATCGACCTCAGCCAGAACGCAATGATCGAGGACGGCGTTTACATGTTTAGCGACGGCGATAGCCCGCCGCAGATCAAGCGCCTTCAGCGCATTCCGTTTTCGAAGCCGCCTCGCGTGGCCATAATTTCTGACAATCCGGCCTATCGGCCCTTTGAGGTTGAGCTCGGTCTGGTGCGCATCTTCGGGAAAATCGCCTGGCACGTAGGACGGCGGTGATGAAGCTCATCGTCCTAGCCGCCTTCGACAAAGACCCGGACAGCGGCGAGTTGCAGCCCGCATTCGAGCCGCGCGAGTGCCGCGACGAGGATCAGGCCAAGCGCCAGGCGCGCATGCTCAAGGATCAGCACGCCGGCGTCATCGCGTGGTCGCGCGAGGCCAACCCAGATGTGGGGGAGTTCGGGCCGCCGGAGGTTCTGGCAGTCTATGGTGAAGTGCCTGAGATGGATTAGCTGGGGGAGGGCGGGGGATTGTGAACGACGACAATGGATGGATATTTTGGGTCATAGTGATTGGAGCTGCTGTGTGGCTCTTTGCGGGCGGCGGTTGGACCACAGTTAAAGGCTGGCTCGGTCAAGATACGTACTCTGATCAGGTTGCAGCGCTAGAGCAGTTCGCCAAGGGCGGCCGCATCGGTGATTCGGCAGATGTTTGGCTGGTTAAGTCGAACTTGTTCGGGGAGGCCGACAAGGTAACGCTCTTCTTTGGGTACTGGGATGACTGGAGCGCTTGCTCCGAATTCGCGGCCATGTACATGCAGCGCTACCCGAGCGACAGCTACTCATGCAAGCTGGCCAACTGAACACGAAGCACATCATCAAGCCGGTGGGGTGAGGCGTGCCTGCGACCAAGTTCGACCACCCGGAAGACCCGGACGCGCCGATCTTCTTCCTTGGCGATTACATCCCGTGGTGGCTACAACGGGAGACCGGTCAACGGCACAGCTACAGTGGGCGCCTGCTTGACCTCAAGCAGTCTCAGCGCGCGAGCCTCGAAAGCTTCACCGCCTTGGTCACAGGGGATCTCGCCAAGACCTATGTCGGCGTCACCGCTGTCCCGTCGCATGACCCGGCCAACGGTATTGGGACCGGTGTAAGGCTGCTGGCGAAACAAGTAGCGGCCAAGATCGGCGCGACTGACGGACGCGCCTTCCTTCGCCGCACGGTTAAGATCGAGCCCCTGCACGGCGGCGGCGATCGTGCCGTGCAAGTGCACCTCGACAGCATTGCGGCAGAACAGCCGCACCTCTATCAGGGCGGCCGGGTCCTATTGCTGGACGATATCATGACCAGCGGCAACTCGCTGGTCGCCTGCAGAAGGCTGCTGCTGGCGGCGGGCGCCTCAGAGGTGATCTGCGTCGCCCTGGGCCGGACGAAGCACTGAGAGCACGTCGGCCGGTTCGGAAAGAACCCGCACGCGGCCCCCCGGCTGCAGGAATCGCGCGGGCCAGGTCAGACGCCGATCATCGACGACGGACCGCATGATGAACAACCAGCGTCCCAGCCGCACGCACTCCTTCGCCTGGTGCAGCGTACCGGAAGTGTCAGACGCCTCAACGATGATGCTTGCGTCCGTCAGGGCTGCCATGAGGCGGTTCCGCTTCGGGAAGTCGGAAGGCCACGTCTTGGTGCCGCTCGGAAACTGCGAGATTAGCAGGAAATCGCGAGCGATCTCTTCCTGCAGCTCGGCATTCTCGGCTGGATAGACCTTGTCGATCGGCGTACCGATGACCCCCGCAGTCGGACCGCCTACCGCAATCGCGCCGGTGTGCGCGGCGGTGTCGACGCCCTTGGCAAGGCCGCTGACCACAGTGACGCCCGCCTTCGCGAGCTCACGAGCGATGCGTGCCGCGCGAGCGTATCCCTCAGGAGATACCTCCCGCGCTCCGATCACTGACACGGCCGGTCGCCTCAGGAGGTCCAGGTTCCCGGCCCAGAAGACAACCGGCTCGCCCTCCCCTTCTCGGCGAAGGAGGTCATTGTACTGATCCTCCATAGTCCGGCCGCAGAAGGCGAGAAGCTCCGCCAGACCGATGTCGCGCACATTCGCTGGTGCGACGTATCGCGTCCTCGAGGATCGATCATGTCGGTGTGGTGTCGGGTCGTGAAGCATTCGCCAGTGCCCTCGGCCGCGCGGTGGTGACGGTGGTGACCATAACGCGAATCATAGGAATTTGGCCACCAGTCACGTGATCTAGGGGTGACGATCACGTGAAATCGCGAAAAATCCGGTCCCGCGCGTATAGATAATCTCTCAGTCAGGAATCTCTAGAACCGAAGCTGCCTAGCGGGCCGTCAGGACCGCGCTAGCGCCGGATCGCTGTCGCGACCGGCCATCGTGACGCCGGAGGGAATGGGGTCAACAACATCACCACATCGGTGATTTACCTCTTGTACTTCACCATATTGGTGATACCTTCATGTCCATCGAACACCGCATCGAGGACAGAACGATGGACCGCTCTCACGAAATCCTGAACGCCCTAAAGAACCTGATCGGGGACGCTGAGGAAGACGGATGGGACCGAACCCATGCCGACACGCTCAACAAGGCTCGCGAGGCCTACGGCATTGCCTGCGACTTCTTCGGGGTCGCGCCGATTGAGGGCTACGGCCAGCACGAGCCCGCTGACGACGAGCCGGGGGCCGCGTGATGACCTCCTACCTCATCAAATCCGGCACCCTTCCCTTCACCGGGGCGGAAATCTGCGCCGAACTCGGCATCGACGAGTCCTTCGCGCCGGACCTCGACACGATGCTCGCCGTGGAGTGCTGCAACAGCGCCGCGCCGGTCACCAGGTCCGTCTGGTGGGTCAGCGACGGCCCGCGCTTCGAGCAGGAGAGCCTGCACGGCAAGTGCCACCCGAACACCGTTTCCGGCCCCTTCTACTACCAGGGCGCGCGCTTCATGGAGTGCACCTACGAGCCCCGCGATTGGGCTGTGGCGATCGTGCGCAAGCACGTCATCGCCAGGGCCCGCGCGTCCGAGGATGTGAACCTGTGGCGCGCAGTCCGTGAAGCCGATGAGCGTAAGCGCGCCGCCTCACACGACAAGCTGCGGTCCCAGCTGCAGGCCTCTCTGGCGGAGGTCGCGTGATGGACCGCTCGCACGAAATCCTAAACGGCCTCAAGAACCTGATCGGGGATGCTGAGGAAGACGGGTGGGACCTCACCCATTCCGACACGCTCAACAAGGCTCGCGAGGCCTACGGCATTGCCTGCGACTTCTTCGGCGTCGCGCCGATTGAGGGCTACGGCCAGCACGAGCCCGCTGACGACGAGCCGGAGGTGGTGTGATGGCAAAGGCAAAGCACACGCCGGGGCCGTGGGAAGTCACGGGCGTGTCGATGAATGATGGCTCTATCAGCATCGGGCAGCAGGAGCAGCGTATCGTCATAGCCTATGCGACCAACGCGGCCTCCTTTGGCGACATGCTCGTTGGCGCAGTGCGTCGAGGTGGCGGCGCCTTGGAGCCAGACGACTGCCACACCCAATGGGCCAACGCCCGCCTGATCGCCGCCGCGCCTGATCTGCTGGCGGCGCTAATCAATCTGCTGCCGGACGCCGAGGCTGCCGCCAAGGAGTTCGGCTACGAACCTACGCCGCTCATCGCGGCCCGCGCCGCTCTCGCAAAGGCAGGCGCGTGATGACCGCCTTCGCCACCGCCTTCCACGACCTCATCCTCGGGCCGAGCCTTGCGCGGAGCCATCAGGATTGGATCGGGGGCTTCCCCGACGAATTCCTGCGCGTCGATTGCTGCCCCGACTGTGGCGGCGACGGCGGGTTCGAGGTCACGACCGGCGTCGATTATCGCGACGGCTCGCCGCTCGGATACATCGCCGAATGCACGACTTGCTGCGGCAAGGGCGAGGCCACCTTCCCCGTTTTCCCCATCGATGAATTTGACCTCGCCGACATGTGCGGCGACAGCGTGGAGGCTGCGTAGATGAACGAGCACAACGAGATTCTGAACACCGGTGACATGCAGGGCGACGAGTTCTCCGAGCCCAGCAGCCACCTCGTTGCTACCGAGAAGGCCGAGGGCAAGGGCATCGAGTTCCACGTCTCGATGCGCGGCCACACAATGGCGGACATGGAGGCACTGATCGTCGAGGCTGGTACCCGCATGCTGATGGGCAGGTTCGACGATAAGGCACTCGGCAATCTCATCGAGGACAAGTGCATCCAGCAGGTGACGGCGAAAGCCGACGCCGCTCTGCACGCCGTCACTCACGAGATCATCGATCAGCCGCTAACCCCGGCGTTCGGCGACAAGAAGCCGGTCACGATGCGCGAGTTCATCGGGCTCACTGGCCGCGAATACCTCACCGAGCGAGTGGATCGCGAAGGGAAGCCGACGACCGGCAACGGCTGGGGCAGCAGCCCGACCTATACCCGCATCGAGCTTCTCGTGGAGAGCTACATGCAGAAGCATTTCAGGCGGGAGATCGAGAAGGCGACTAACGCCGCCATCACCGAGGTCCAGCAGGCCATCAAGGCGAACCATGCCGCCTTCATCGAGGCTGAGAAAGCTCGGCTCCGCACGGCCCTCGGCAAGGCGGTGGCCTGATGCCTCGCCCCCTCTTCCTCGCCCACCTGATCCTCTGCTTCGCCTTTGAGCTCTGCGTCGCCGGCACCGCCCTCGCGTCGAGAGGTGTGCTGTGACCGCTGGCTTCAATGTCGCACTGCCCTGTCCCGGTCCGGGCGAGACGCTGACGATCAAGCCGGTGATGGATTCGGAGGGCAATTGGACCTTCGAGCCCTACGTCCTCTGGCACGACGAAAAGGGCTGGCACGACCGGCCGGCCATCGTACCGCCGCCCGAACAGAACGTCGTTCCGCTGCGCAGGGGCGTCAAGTGAGGGTATTGGTCGCCTGCGAATTCTCCGGCACAGTTCGACGCGCCTTCGCGGCTCGGGGCCACGACGCATGGTCCTGCGATCTGTTGCCGAGCGAGGATCGCAGCAATCACCACATCATCGGTGACGCCCGTGATCTGCTGAACGACGGATGGGACTTGCTCATGGTGGCGCACCCGCCATGCACCCGACTGTGCAACTCGGGTGTGCGCTGGCTGACCGTGCCACCGGTCGGCAGGACGCTTTCAGAGATGTGGGCTGATCTCGAGAAGGGAGCCGATCTATTTTCGGCGTTCTGGAACGCGCCGATCGACCGTATAGCCGTCGAGAACCCGGTCATGCACAAGCATGCCAAAGCGCGCATCCGCAACTATGAGGAACCCGCTCAGACGATCCAGCCGTGGCAGTTTGGCGACGCCGAGGCCAAGCGCACGTGCTTCTGGCTTAAGGGTCTTCGGCCGCTCGTACCGACGCACCCCGAGAAGCCGTCCGAGATTGCTCACCGTGTCTGGCGTATGCCCCCTGGACCCGAGCGGCAAAGGGAACGCAGCCGGTTCTTCCCCGGCGTGGCCGAGGCCATGGCCGACCAATGGGGCGGATCGACTGACGACAGTCTCGCAGCATGACGTCCGCCCGAACCCACAAGGCCACGGATGGCCGGGCCTCGGCGCCGTCTCGCCCCTCTCCTCCCTTGCCCAAACGCACAGCTTCTCCACAGCGCGGGGGTGCTGGCGCGGCCAGGCGCGAGCCGTCATTGACAGCCGTGCCGTCGAGCGCCGACAGTCCAGCGGCTCGTGCGCAAGCCATCCTGCGCGAGCTTGTCGTGGCTATGGCGCGGCGCGATGCCGACCGGGCCTTCGAAGCTGAAAAGGACGCCCGCAGTGAAACGCGCCGCGCTCTACGCTAGGTACTCGTCCGACCGCCAGAACGACCGCTCGGCCGCCGACCAGTTGGCCCTGTGCCGGGCATGGGCGGAGCGCAACAATATCGCGGTCACGGCTGAGTTCACCGATGAAGCGCTGTCGGGCGCTTCGATCGTCAACCGCCGGGGCCTCGCCCGCTTGCTGGCCAGCGCTGCCCGACGCGAGTTCGACGTGGTTCTGTGCGAGGCGATCGACCGCCTGTCCCGGCATCAGGCCGATATGCACGCCATCCGCCGCGACCTCGCTTTTCGCGACATCGCCATCATGACCGTGCAGGACGGTGAGGTCACGGCACTCCATGCCGGGGTCAAGGGCATGCTGAGCGAGCTCTACCTCGCCGACCTGGCGCAGAAGACGCGACGCGGCCAGAGCGCGCGCGTGCGCGAAGGGTTCATCGGTGGCGGCCGGTCCTACGGTTACCGGAGCGGGACCAGAACAGGTGAGTTGATCATCGAGCCGTCCGAGGCTGCCACCATTGTGCGCATCTTTGAGCGGTACGATGCGGGCGAAACCCCTCGCGAGATCGCTGCCGCCCTCAATCGCGACGGCATCCGATCTCCGCGCGGCGGCGCCTGGGCCGCATCGGCGATCAATGGCAACCCCCGCCGGCAGAACGGCATCCTGCACAATCGCCTCTACATCGGCGAGATCGTGTGGAACCGGCAGCGCTTCCTGAAAGACCCGGCGACGGGCAAGCGCGTCAGCCGGCCGAATCCCGAATCTGAGTGGCAGCGCGCCGAGGCACCCCAGCTCGCGATCGTTGATCGAGGTCTGTTCGATCGGGTTCAGCAGCGCAAGGAAGCTCGTGCCAGGCCGCATCCCAGCCACGTGCGCAAGCCGCCCTTCGTCTTTTCGGGGCTGGTCAAGTGCCGCTGTTGCGGCAGTTCCTACACGTCGATGGGGGATGGCCGTCTCGCCTGCGTCGGGAAGCGCGAATACGGCATCTGCGACAACGGCTCGACCATCACGCGCGTGGAGTTGGAACGTCGCGTGCTCAAGGCGCTGCGGGGCGCCCTCGCCGACGGCCACATGGTCGAACTCTATGTGCAGACCTACATCGAGCAACTCAGGGAGCGCCGCGCGGCCGATCGGGCGGTGGCCGGCGGCACGAAGCGCCGCCTCGGGATCGTCAAGGCACAGATCGAAAAGCTCGTCGATGCCATCGTCAATGGCACGCCGGCGGCCGCGGTCAACGACCGGCTCAGGACGCTCGAAACCGAAAGGCTGTCTCTCGAGGCTGCCCTCGAACGCGCCGACGCCGAAAACAGCGTCGTCCGTTTCCACCCCGCGATCGCCGCGCAGTACCGGCGCCACATAGAGGATCTTCAGAAGGGACTCGGAAGCGGCGCAGAGGTCTTCGAGAAGGTGCGCCAGCTCGTCGAAAAGATCGTCGTGACCCCGCGGGACAACAAAAAGCCCGCAGAGATCGAGGTTCACGGCCTGTTCGCCGAACTCCTCTCGATTTCTGCGGGCTTCTCACCCCCAGTTGGGGGAAAGCTGGTTGCGGGGAGAGGATTTGAACCTCTGACCTTCAGGTTATGAGCCTGACGAGCTACCGGGCTGCTCCACCCCGCGCCAATGTCGTGCGTCGCGCCTTTGGTGCGGTCATGACCCGCGGCGCAGGGCGTATATAGGGGGTCGCGGCGGGCGGGGCAAGGCGAAAAGAGGGGCATTTTCCGTTCCGCTCGCCGGCGCCGGCGAGGCGAGATACCTGCCCCTGCCTATCCCCCGAGCCGGCCGAGGTTTTCGGCCGCCAGCGGGTAGCCCAGGGCCGCGGCCTCGGTGTAGAGGCGGCGGGCTTCGGCGGGGTCGGTCGGAACGCCGAGGCCCAGTTCGTACATGCGGCCCAGATTGTTGAAGCCCGCCGCATTGCCGCCTTCGGCCGCCTGGCGGGTGAGCGCGAGGGCGCCGGCGATGTCCTGCGGGCCGCCGGTGCCCTGGAGCAGCATCAGCGCGAGATTGACGGCGGCGCGCAGCTCGCCGCGGGCCACCGCTTCGCCATAGCGCTGGCGGGAGCGCACCGGATCGGTCGCCTCGCCGAGGCGCGCGAGATTGTGGAGCGAGGCGGGCAGATGCGCGCCCTCGCCCGAATAATAGAGGCTGAGCGCCGCATCGGGATCGGCCGGGAGACCGAGGCCGAGCTCGGTCATGTAGCCCAGCGCCGTGTCGCCGCGCGGCGAATAGCCCTCCGAAGAGAGGCGGAAGGCGGCGAGCGCGTTGTCGATGCTGGGCGCGGTGCCGCGGCCTTCGAGCCAGGCGACGCCGAGCCGGTAATTGGCCTCGGGATCGCCGCTGGCGCCGGCGCGCTCGAGCCAGCCGAAGGCGGCGGCGGGATCGGCCGCGACGCCGATGCCGCGCTCAAAAT
>CAZASR010000017.1:0-29303 GCA_964487765.1 uncultured Devosia sp.
TTTGGCCTCGAGGGCATCGATCCGCTCGTCAATGTCGTCTTCTGGAGCCTGTTCCTCAACAGCGCGACGTTGGTCGTCGTTTCGCTCCTCACCTCGCCCAGCGCGCTCGAGCGCGTGCAGGCGGCGCTGTTCACCGACCTCTTCCGCTCCTCCGCCTCCGGCAGTCCTTCGGTCATCCGCGGTTCCGCCACGGCCCGCGATCTGCGCTTTGTCGCCGAGCGCGTCTTCGGACCGGCGCGCGCCCATGCATTGTTTGCCGGCGTCCCCGCCGTACCACCTCCGCAGTTCATCGACCGCCTCGAGCGCGAGCTTGCCGGCTCGATCGGTGCTGCTTCCGCCCACGTCATGATGAGCAAGGTTGTCTCGGGCGACGCCATCTCGATCGAGGAAGTCTTCGAAATGGCCGGCGAAACGCGCCAAGCCATCGAATACTCGCAGGAGCTTGAGCGCACGTCGGAGGAACTCCGGTCCACCGCCGCTCAGCTCGAGAGTGCCAACCTCAAGCTGCGTGAGCTCGACAGCCAGAAGGATGAGTTCCTGAGCCAGGTCAGCCATGAAGTGCGAACACCCATGGCCGCCATCCGCTCCTTCTCCGAAATCCTGCTCGAGGATGATCTGAGCGACAACCAGCGCCATCGCTTCGTTTCGACCATCCACCAGGAAAGCCTGCGCCTCACCAAGCTTCTCGACGAAATTCTCGATCTGAGCGCGCTCGAGCGTGGCGAGCGGCCCTGGGACGCCGCACCGGTGGATGCCGAAGCGGCGCTCGATCGCGCCATCGAAGTGTGTACGCCGCTCGCCCAGCGCCGTAATATGCAGATTGTCACCGGTCCGCGCACCGGTCGCGCCGTCGTCGAAGGCGACGCCGACCGGCTGTGCCAGGTGTTGATCAACCTCATCGTCAACGCCATCAAATACAACGACTCCGATGCGCCGGTGATTGAGGTACGCACCGCCCTCGACGCCGGCAACTTCATCGTCGAAGTCGCCGACAACGGGCCGGGTATCGCCGCGCAGGAAGTCGAGGCTATCTTCGAGATGTTCACGCGTGGTGAGCGCGGCCATTCCGATACGGCGCCGGGCGCGGGCCTCGGCCTTGCCATTTCGCGCCAGATCATTGCGCGCATGAACGGCGTGCTCGAGCTCGTGCCGGGCCGCGGCCGCGGTGCCTGCTTCCGCATCACGCTCCCGGCCACCGAATCCGCTGCAGTGGCTGTCGCGCAGGACTGACCGCGCGGCTAGCCCTTTGGCGTCAGCTCCGCCTTCATCACATAGGTGTTGTATGGCCCAAACTGGCTCATGATGTAATAGAACGTCAATCCATCAGCCGAAATCCAGGACGGTGTCATGAACGCGCCATAGGCCTGCGCGTAGTCCGAGCCACGCGCCAGCGTCGCCGGCGCCGACCACGGGCCCTCCGGCCGGTCGGCGAAGCGGATCTCGAGTGCCAGCGCCAGTTCGTTGAGCGTCGTGTACATCCACTTGCCGATGCCCGCGTTCCACACCAGCGAGCCTTCGCCGACACCGGGCTTGATCACCTCGGCCGCCTGCGCGCGCTCGGCCACCCACGCCGCACCGTCCCAATATTCCCACGCCGCATTGTCCGTGAGCTTGTCGCCCTCCACCCGCGCCACCCGCGCGCCGTTGAAGCGTCCGCAGGGCGTCCCGACCGCATAGACATATCTGCCCTCTTCGTTGCCGGTGCCCGCTTGTGCCGACAGCGCCAGCATGTTGAAGCTCGACTGGAAATTCCCGAAGTCGGCCACGCCCTCGTCCCAACTCTTGCCGCCATCCCTGGACGCAATGAAGCGCGACGAATTGCACAGCCATACGCCGCCCATATCGGCGAAGCCGTGGACCGACATGTAGTGGAGGTAGAGCGTCTCGCCTACCGCCACCATCGCCGTGGGAATCTTGGTCTGCTCGCTCGTGAACTTCAGCAGGTGTCGTCCCGGCGCCGCCTCGATCGCTTTACCGTCCTCGCCCGTCAGCCAGTCCTCGATCACCACGCCGTCCGACGGGTCCGTGTCCGTCGTCATCGCGATCACGTTCGAGCGCCAGTTCGGTCCGAACTTGCGGCAGCTGTCGCCCTGCCAGCCAAACGTGTCGCCGAACGCCATCACGATCGTACCGTCGACCTCCGCCATCGTGCCGATATCGGTGCCGCAGATGTCCGGCCCCTTCATGTCGGCGGGCGCATCGGGCCCGGTGAGCGCCTCCACCAGCGTGGAGGTGGCGGTATAGTCCTGCGCGAAGGCGGGCGATGCGGCGAGCAGCGCGACGGCTGCGACGATGGCTTTCATGGAACTCTCCTTACGCGATGTGTTGCAGGTAATCGTCCGTCCATGGTCGGGCAGGCTGCAGCGTGGTGCCGCGGCTGTCGAACACATGCGCAAAGGCGTCGGGCACGTCGAAGCGCACGATGTCGCCTGCCTTCGCGCCCAAAATACCGCGCATCGTCGCGGTCAACGCCTCCCCGCCGGCCGTCCTGGCATGCAGCACCGTCTCGGCGCCCAGCACTTCGGTCGACGAAATTTCGGCGGCCAGCGTCCCATCGCTGCTCGCGGCGAGATGCTCGGGGCGCACGCCGAGCACCACCTCATCGCCCGCCGCGGTTGTCCCCTCGCGCGGCGACAGCGTCAGCCGCGGACCGCCCTTGTCGAGTTCTACCACCAGCCGGTCGCCGGTCTCCGCCACGCGGCCCGCGAAGAAATTCATCTGCGGCGCACCCAGGAAGCCGGCGACGAACTGGTTCGCCGGTCGCGCATAAAGCTCGATCGGCGCTCCCGCCTGCTCGATCACCCCCTCGCGCAGCACCACGATGCGGTCGGCCATCGTCATGGCCTCCACCTGGTCGTGCGTCACATAGATCATCGTCACGCCCAGCCGCCGGTGCAGCGCCGCAATCTCCGAACGCATCTTGACGCGCAGCTCCGCGTCGAGGTTGCTGAGCGGCTCGTCGAAAAGGAACACTTTGGGCTCCTTGACGATGGCGCGCCCGATCGCCACGCGCTGACTCTGGCCGCCCGAAAGCTGGTTGGGCCGGCGCTTCAGCAAATGGCTGATCTGGAGGATGTCCGCCGCCTTAGCCACGCGCTGCTTGATTTCGGCTTCCGGCGTGCGCTGGTTCTCGAGCCCGAAGCGCAGATTCTCCTCGACGCTCATATGCGGATAGAGCGCATAGGACTGGAACACCATCGCCATCCCGCGCGCCGATGGCAGCAAATGGTCGCAGCGTTGTCCGTCGAGCCAGATCTCGCCCGCCGACGTCTCTTCCAGCCCCGAGATCATCCTCAGCAGCGTCGACTTCCCGCAGCCCGAGGGCCCGACGAACACCGTGAAGCTGCCGTCGGTGACGGTCAGGTCGATGCCGTGGATCACCTCGAAATTCTGGAAGCTCTTGCGGACCTGTTTGAGTTGAAGCTCCGCCATGCCCTAGCCCCCGATCCTGATCGTTGCGCTGTCGCCCGCCTCGAGCGTGCGCCCCACCGCTGCGCTTGTTCCCGCGAATGAAAGCGTCTCGAGCGGCAGTCGCCCGTAGCGTACTGCGAGCGTCACCTCGTCGCCCTTGCGCGTGACGACACCCCAGCCTTCGCCCACCGACCACAGCCACGCACCGTCGCCGCCGCGCACCGGATCAAAGCCGATTGCACCTTTGGTCATGTCGTAGCTCAGGCGCGACCATGCATTGACCAGCGCAAAACTCGACATCGAGCGCGCATAGTAGCTACCGCATTCGATCTCGTTCCACGGATTGCGCCGGTACCCATCATAGCGCGCCCGCGCCGTGGCCACGATGCCGAGCCCCTCGTCAACGAGGCCGCGCCAGATCATGTGCGAGGCGACGGCATATTCGATCCCGCTCCAGACTTCCTCGGAGTAGGGCGCCGGCACTGCCGGCTTCGTCGTTCCCTCCGCCCAGGTCGCGACCAGCAGCCCGCCTTCGTCCTCATAGGCATAGACGCGGCACGGATTGAAATGATCTTCCAGTGTCGGCCGGTAATTGTGCTTGTGGATCGCGCCTAGCGCGGCTGTCACCTTGTCCGGCTCGAGGAAGCCCGGCAGTCCGCACAGGTCGGCGTGCCACTGCCCCAGGATCTGGTCGCTCGCGCAGCCGTCGCCGAACTGGTATTTCATCTCCCCGTACTCGTCTGACCAATACGTTTCCATGAAATTGTCGGCGAGCACGCCGACCCTGCCCTTGGCCGTGTCGAACCGCTCGATCAGCGATTTGTCGCCGAGATCGGTCGTCTGCATGAAATACTGCCCGTTGAACAGCGCCTCATTGAGCGCGCGCCCCCCCGCATCGCCCATCCGGTCGAGCTCCACCGAGAACACGGCGTCGCCCACCGCCGCCGCCATCTCGGCCCCGGCCTTGAGCGCCGCCACATACATCGTCGACAGCCACGAATTGGGCCCGAACAGTTCCATGTCGAGCGTATGGTGCTGCCGCCCCCACAATATGCCGGTACGGTCGGGATCCCACTGGTCGGGATTGTCCGCCGACCAGGCATATTCGAGCGCCGCCCGCACCTTGGGCCACAGCCGCTCGAGCCACGCCGTATCCCCCCCGATTTTCCAGTCGCGATAGGTCTTGATGATCGAACCGAACTGTCCGTCGGCGCACGGATTGAGCGGGAACAGCCCCGAGCCGAGAGGCACGATCTGCCGGAACGTCAGCCCGCCATTGGGCAGTTGGTTGTAGGCGTAGTCGGTTTCGCGCAGCGACCGCTCCAAGGCCGGAAACAGATAGGGCAGGGTCTGCTGGTAGTTCCACACATGCGTGCAGCTCCCCTCGCAGCTCCCCTCATTGGTGAACTGCCCCTCCCATCCCCAGAATTCACCATTCTCGAGTCGGATTACCGTCGCCGTCCGCAAAATGCTCATCGTTCCTTGCACGGCATCGACGATCTCGAGCGGCAGCGTCGTCCCGAACAGCGTATCGCGGAACGCAAAGGTTGGCGCCCGGAGTTCGTCCCAGCGCGCGAAGGCCTCCGCCAGCACCGCCTGCGAATTCGCCCACTGGCTCGCATAGTAGTTGCGCCAGGTGCCGGTCTCGCCGTCCGCCGTACGGGGCCGCCAATAAACCTGTCCCACCGGGAAGTGCCACGCGATCGCGAAGCGCACGCGCCGCGTCTCCCCGGGCCCGATTGTCATGCGCGCGGCGAGCGTTCCGTGTTCGGGCTGGTCGAACATGTTCCTGTTGAGCCGGGGCGTATCGTAGTGCCGCGCCGGCAGCCGCCCTGCCTGCGCAAACTCGCGCCAGAACAGGTTGAAATCGTCGAACCACTGCCCGCGGAAATGGTAGTCCATATGGTCGACGTCGTCGGCATCGGTCGCAATGGTCAGGTCGCCGCGCTGCCAGTCTTCCGCCTCGTCGCGCGTGGTGAGATGCAGTGCCTTCACCGCCCCGTCGCTGAACCGGTGCACGCCGTTCTGGCAGCCATGATTCCCGAGCGTCCCCCCGATCGTGTAGTCGACAGCAGCGCTCCCGGTATTTGTCACCTCGATCTCGAACATCGCCGCCGGAAACGAGCTGTCGCGATCGTTGGTCGGGATGAACGGGCTCCAGGCGATGAGCCGCACCTCGCCCGGAAACCGCTCGTCATGGAAGTCCAGCTCCGCCACGGGAAACCGGCCGGTGAACGTCGTTCGCCGGAAATGCGGCACGCCGGCGAGCGTGTTGCGGTTGGCGCCCCAGCCGAAGCCGTCGAAGAAGCGCTGCGTCGTCGGCGATCCCGTCGCCACTCCCTCATAGGGCCCGTTCAGCACGCGGGCGTCGAGCACCTTGCCGTCCCGCTCCGCCTTGATGGCGAAGTGGCTGTAGCCGTTGAAGCTCTGCAGCCCCGGCCGGTTGCGGATCGACCAGTCGACCAGCCGCCCGCTCCCCGAAATCGCAAACCCGCCGGCGCCGATGCCGCCCAGCGGAAAGGCGATGTGGCGCGCGCGGTCGCCTTCATAGATGAAGCGCGGATCAGGCGCAGGCGCGGTCGTGGTCATTTAGTCTCCGAATGGCTCAGTTGCGGATGCCCGAGAAGGTCACGCCCTGGATCACCATCTTCTGGGCAACGAGGAACAGCAGGACGACGGGCAGTATCGACATGCTCATGGCGGCCATCACCACCGACAGATTGCCCTGGCTCATATAGCCGCGCAGCAGGTCCATCGCGATCGGCAGCGTCATCGCCTGCTGGCTCTCGATCAGCGCACGCGGCTGGAAGTAGCTGTTCCAGGCGCCCGTGAAGGTGATGATCGCAAGGGCCGCCAGGGCCGGCCGAAGCTGCGGCAGCGAAATGCGCCAGAATATCTTGAAATAACCGGCGCCATCCATCAGCGCGGCTTCCTCGAGCTCCTTGGGCTGGCTCTTGAGGAACTGGCGCAGCATGAACACGCCGAAGCTCGAGGTCAGCCCCATCAGCACCAGCCCGAGCGGATTGTTGAGCAGACCCACCTTGGCGTAGCCCAGATAGATCGGCAGGATCGTCACCTGCGCCGGGAACATCAGCCCGATCAGCATCACGAAGAACAGGCTGTCACGGCCCGGAAATCGCAGGCGCGCATAGGCGAAGGCCGCGAGCGTACAGGTGACGAGCTGGCCGATCGTCACCAGCACCGCGACATAAAGGCTGTTCCAGTAGATCTGGAGGAACGGCACCGTCGAATTCAGCACCGTCCAGTAATTGGTGAGGTCGAGGCTGGGTGGCAGGAAGCTCGGCGGCATGCGGTAGGCCTCCGCCGCCGGCCGGAACGACATCGAGAACAGCCACAGGAACGGCATGAGCATCAGCACGCCCATCACCGTCAGCACCGCGATGATGGCGATGTCGACGTTCCGCGCCGCGCGCCGGGTCTGCATGCTCCGTGTCTGCATCTCAGCTCTCCACAAAGCGGCGCGAGCCGGTGAGCTGGATCACCGTCACGATCAGCACCAGCAGCATCATGATCACCGACACCGCCGCGGCATAGCCGAGTTCGAACGACCCGAAGGCTTCGTCGACCAGGTAGATCGACAGCGAGCGCGTCGCGTCGCCCGGGCCGCCGCCGGTCAGGATCACGATCGATTCGAACACCTGCAGCGCCCCGATCGTCGCGAACACGATGCAGAAGAACAGCACCGGTGAAATGTAGGGCAGGGTGATCCGGCTGAAGCGCCGCCACGGCGAGGCGCCGTCCATCGAGGCCGCATCCATGATCGGTTTGGGCACGCCCTGCAGCGCCGCCACGAGGATGATCATGAAGAACCCCGTGTTCTTCCACACATCCATCACGACGATCGACGTCATCGCGACCTTCGACGAGGTCAGCCACGGCACGGCGGGGATGCCGAAGGTCTGCAGGTAGTAATTGATGACGCCGAAATCGACAGCGTAGAAATAGCTCCACACTACGGCGACGAATGCCGCCGAGATGATGACCGGCAAGAAGAAGGCAAGGCGGAAGAAGTAGAGCAGCCAGGCCGGCATCGCCCGGTTGAGCGCCAGCGCCAGCAGCAGTCCCACGATCACATTGCCCGTCACCGCGAAGAACGCGAAGCGCAGCGTGTTCCAGAAGATCGTGATCGAGCGGCTCTCGCTGAAGAAGCGCTGGTAGTTCTCGAACCACACCCAGTCGGCGCCGAAGCTTATGTCGTAATAGGTGAAGCTGAGGACGATCGTGATGGCAACCGGCACCAGCACGAACAGGGCGTAGAGAACGAAAGAGGGAATGACGAACAGATAGCCCGCGCGCATCTGGGCTTTGCGGAGGTCGGATAGTCGCCTGGCCATCATGCGCTCCAAGAAGATGTCCATGCCGGGCGGACCCGGCATGGACAGTCCCGGGGGAGGACTACTGGGTGACGCGCTTCAGTCTCTCGAACGAACGGGTCAATTCCTGGTCGGCCGCGGCCACCGCGTCGGGGATCGACATCTCGTCGGTCATGACGGCCTGGAAGTAGCGCATGAAGATCTGGTCGACTTCCTGGAAGTTCGCCGGTGACGGCACCGCCTGCGTGGTCGGCAGCGTCTCGTAGTAGAGGTAGGCGCTCGGCGGGAATTTGAGGAAGTTCTCGGTCTCGGCTGCCGACTTGCGGCCCGGCACGGCGCCGCCTAGATCGCCTTCGGCCACCTGCGTCTCATAGGAGAGAAGCTCGGTCACCAGCGCCTTGGCGAGCTCGACATTCTGCGATTTCGACGAGATGCCGTAGGCGCCGAAGCCGATCACAGTGTTGTTGTTCACCTTGCCCGGCTGCACCGCGATGTCCATGTCGAGATTGGACGCGATCGCGTTCTGCACGATCCAGTGGCCGCGCGAGATCATCGCGATCTGGCCGGCGAAGAACTGGTTTTCGACGCCCTCCTGGCCCACCTGTGGCGATACCTTGCGCACGTGGATGAGGTCGTGGAGATATTGCAGCGTCTCCGCCACCTTCGGATCGGTCATGTTCGACGCGGTCCAGTCGGCGGTGATCGGTGAGGTGCCGTTCGAGAAGAACCACGGCATCACGCCGAAGAAGAAGTTGGGCACTTCATAGCCGAACTGCGTCACGTTGCCATTGGCGTCGCGCTTGGTCAGCTTCTCCGCCACATCGGCGAACTCTTCCCACGTCCAGGTCGTGCTCGGCGCCGGGATGCCGGCCTCCTCGAACAATTTCCGGTTGTAGTTCACCATGATGTTGTTCCACGTCGAGGGGATGAAATAGGTCTGCCCCTTATACGCAGTGAGGTCGAACAGCTTGGGATCGAAGTCCTCGAAATCCTCGTTGCCTTCGATCCAGTCGTTGAGCGGGATGAACATGTCGCGCGCCGCAAAGCTCTGCAGCGTCTCGACCGCCGTGTGATAAACGTCGTACTGCTCGCCCGCATTGTACTGCTGCAGCACGCGGCTCACGAAGTCGCCCCAGCCGCCGGCAACCGCATCGACGCCGAGCTCCACCTCGACATTGGGATAGTCCTCGTTGAAGCGCGCGATCGCGTCCTGGGTCGATTTGACCTGCGCTTCGCCGCCGAACGTCATCAGCCGCAGTTTGGCGCTCACATCCGACTGCGCCAGGGCGGGTGCCGTCGCCACCACCGCTGTCGCGAGCAGCAGGCCCACTACCAGATTTCGCATAATCCTTGTCCTCCGTTTGCCGCCGTTCCGGCACAGCTTCACTGGTCGCAGGAACGGCCGTTCACCGCTCCCTGCGCTCGAAAATGGACGTCTCCGCCCCGGACCTCGCCTCAAACGCGGCGACGGACTCGGTCGAATCTCCCGTAAGCCACTGTGATCATTGATAGTTCTCCCTCACCTGCGGGGTTGCTCCCGTCTCGTGGCGACAAAACCATAGCAACTCTGAATGCATTTGCAAATCCATTCACAAATGCATTTACAAGCGCTCGGCGATCTGGTTACCCCTAGGGGCATGAGCACCATCTCAAAGGTCGCCGAGAGGGCCGGCGTCTCGCGCACGACCGTGTCGCACGTGATCAATCATGCCGACCGCGTGTCGAAGTCCCTGCGCGATCGGGTCAATGCCGCCATCGAGGAGTTGGGCTACACGCCCAACCCGCAGGCCAAGAGCCTGCGCACCGGCCGCACCGACATGATCGCCGTGCTCATCCCTGATATCGGAAACCCGTTCTACACCGAGATCGTCAAGACCGCGCAGGACGGGCTCGAACAGGCCGGTCTCGAGGCGCTGGTCTACAACACCGACGTCCCCGGCGGTCACGCCCAGACCTATGGCCGCGACTATCTGCGCCAGCTCAACCGCAAACGCGTCGATGGCCTCATCGTTGGCGAGTTCGCGCTCCACGGCATCGATGACGCGCTCGCCCATCGCGACACGCCGACCGTCTTCATCGGCCATCTGCCCAACAAGGCCGTCGACAGCGTGCAGTTCGACGATTACGGCGGCGGCTATATCCTGGGCGAGCATCTGGCGCGGCGCGGCCACAAGCGCGTGGTCGAAGTCACCGGCCCGCCGGTGTTCAAGTCCGCCATGGCGCGCGCCGCCGGCTTCGAGAAGGGGCTCACCGACAATGGCGTGAGCTTCTCCAACAAGCAGCGCTTCGAGGGCAGCTATCTGCCGCCCTCGGGCAAGGACGCCGCGCGCTGGATCGCCTCGTTCAAGGGCAAGGACCGGCCCACCGCCGTGTTCTTCGGCAACTACCTCATGGCTATGGGCGCCCTCGCCGAGTTCCATGACCAGGGCATCCACATTCCCGACGACATCGCCGTCGTCATCTTCGGCGATCTGCCGCAACTCGAATATGTGCGCCCGCGCCTCACGCGGGCGGCCGAAAATCCCGGTGTGCTCGCCAGGCGCGCCACCGAGATGCTGCTCGAACGTGTCAATGGCACGTACGACGGCCCACCGCGTTCGGAGGTTATTCCCTGCCGGCTCCAAATCTTCGAGTCGAGCTGAGGAGGGGCACCGGACTTCAGGCGCGGCCGTTTCGGGGGAGGCGGTCGCGGGACGACATCAAGAACGCTCCAAGGGAGGAAGCGATGACTACGACGTCCAACATGCCGTCGGGATGGTCCCGGCGGTCGATCCTCAAGGCAGGCACGGCGCTCGCCGCCACTGCCGGCCTCGGCGGCCTGCCGTCGCGGGCCTTCGGCCAGGACGATACGCTCAGCTTCTGGCAGTTCTACGCGCCCGATGGCGACGTCAAGACCCAGGTCGACTGGTTCGTGAAGATGGTCGAGGACTGGAACGCGGCGCACGATCCCAAGGTCGCGCTCAATTACGTGGTCGGCTCCGAATATATCGGCGGCTCCGCCCTCAGCGCGTCCTTCGCCTCGGGGCAGGGGCCCGATATCTTCATCATCTCGCCCGGCGATTTCCTGCGCTACTACAATGGCGGCGTCCTCGCCGACCTGACGCCCTATATCGAGGATGCGGCCAGGGCCGATTTCCCCGAAAGCGTCATCGCCAACCGCATGGTCGACGGCAAGATCTATGGCGTGCCCATGGAAGTCGAACCCATGGCCTTCTACTATTCGGTCAAGGCGTTCGAGGATGCCGGCCTCAACGAGAACGACGTTCCCGAAACCTGGGACGAGCTGCTCGAACTGGCTCAGAAGCTCACCACGCCCGAACGCTACGGCGTGCTGTTCGAAACCATTCCCGGCTACTACCAGAACTTCACCTGGTATCCCTTCATGTGGCAGGGCGGCGGCGAGTTCCAGACCGCCGATGGTAAGTCAGCCTTTGATTCGCCGGGCACCGTCGCCGCGCTCAAGCTCTGGCAGGACGCGGTCAATTCGGGTGCCGCGCCGCGCCAGATGCTGGGTGGGGGCGGCGGCGACATCGTCGCCAACCTCGGCTCCGGCTATTGCGCCATGCAGAATGTCGGCATCTGGGGCATTTCGGCGATGGACAACAACGCGCCCGACGTGCCCTACGGCATCTTCAAGCTGCCCGTCCCGCAGGGCGGCAAATACGTCACCGTCGGTGGCGGCTGGGCCTTCGTCGCCAATTCCCGCGGCAAGAACCCCGAGGGTGCGGCGCAGTTCATCGCCTGGGCCCTGGCCTCGATGGAACCCGATTCCATCCAGCGCGTCGTCGATTGGTGCACTGTTGCCAAGTCCGACATGCCGCCGCGCAATTCGGCGCTCGAGGCGGGCAAGGAGGCCTTCAACAAGGGCAACCTCGCCAAGTTCGCCCAGGAGATCCACCCCGGCACCCGCGCCGAACCGCGGGTTCCGCCCGAGGTCTACAAGATCATCTCCGATGCCATCCAGGCTACCCAGCTCGGTGGCGCCGATCCGCAGGCCACGGCTACCGCCGCGAGCCAGCAGCTCGACGCCTTCCTTGCCGGTTATTCCGGCGCGCCGATCCTCTAGGGTCCGATGGCTTTGACGCAAACATCCCAGAAGGTGGCGGCCCGGCCCGCCGCCTTCACCCTCAGCACCCGCCACCGCGAATGGCTGGCCGGCTACCTCTTCGTGCTGCCCGATCTCGCGGGCCTCATCCTCTTCATCGGCCTGCCGATGGTTCTCGCCATCGGCATCAGCGTGTTCGACGTCGATGGGTTCGGCAATTTCAAGTTCGTCGGCGCCGCCAACTACGTTCGCATGTGGAGCGACCCGCTGTTCTGGCAGTCGCTGCGCGTCACGGTCTATTTCGCCGTCCTGCTCGTGCCGCTGCTCTATGTCTCGGGGCTCGGCCTTGCTTTGCTGATCCAGCGCAATTCCCGCTTCAACACCGTCATGCGCTCCATGTTCTTCGCGCCGCAGATGGTGAGCCTTGTCGTCGTTGCGCTCGTCTGGCAGCTGATGGTCGTCGACAAGCTCGGCTTCGTCACGCGCCTCGCCGCAACCCTCGGCTTCGGATCCGTCTCTTTCCTGGGCAATCCGGATATCGCGCTCTACACGGTTACCGCCGCCTGCGTGTGGTTCCTGATGGGCTTTTACATGCTCATCTTTCTCGGGGCCCTGCAGGACATCCCGAAGGAATATTACGAGGCCGCCCGCATCGATGGTGCGTCGGCGCCGCAAAGCTTCTGGTACATCACGCTACCGCTCCTCCGCCCCACCACCTTCTTCGTGCTGCTGGTCTCCGCCGTCGCCGCCATCGCCGGCGCTCAGGCCTTCGACCTGGTCTATGTGATGACCAAGGGCGGCCCGGCCAACGCCACCTCGCTGCTCATCGCCTACATTTACCTCCAGGCCTTCCAGTACAGCTCGTTCGGCTATGCCGCCGCGCTCGCAACGCTGCTGGTCGTCCTGCTGATGGCCACGACGCTCGTCTTCTATCTCGTTACCCGCGGAGGCCGCTTTGAGTACGCAGACTAGCGCCGTCGCCTACGCGCCGCGCCAGGTCAACATCGTCCGCATGGTCTGGATGCTGGTGACGCTCGTTCTGGCCCTGATGGCGGTCTTCCCGCTGTTCTACATGCTGTCGATCAGCTTCAAGAGCGCCACCGAGGTCTTCCAGCCCAATTTGCTCCCCAACCAGCCGACGCTGGGCAACTTCATCTATGTGCTCACCGAGGTGCCGTTCTGGCGCTATCTGCTCAACACCTTCATCGTGGCCAGCGTCGTCACCATCATCGCGCTGTTCTTCCACACCATGGCGGGGTATGCGCTCGCCCGGCTGAATTTCCCCGGGCGCGAGACGATCTTCCTCGCCATGTTCTCGACCTTCCTCGTTTCCTTGCCGGTCATCATCGTGCCGCTCTTCATCCTTGTGCGCTCGATGGGCATGCTCAACAGCTTCGCCGGCCTCATCATCCCCGCCATTTTCAACGCCTTCGGCATCTTCCTGCTGCGCCAGTATTATCTCTCGCTGCCGCGCGAGCTCGAGGAGGCTGCCATCGTCGATGGCGCCAGCTACTGGCGCATCTATTGGAGCGTGGCGCTGCCGCTGAGCCGGCCCATCATTGCCGCGCTCGCCATTCTCTTCTTCCTCGCCAACTGGAACGGCTTTCTGTGGCCACTCACGGTTGCGCGCGACAGGGACATGTGGCTCGTCCAGGTTGCCATTGCCAATTTCAAGAGCCAGTACGCGGCATCGTGGAATTACACAATGGCCGCCTCCACCATCGTGGCGCTGCCCATGCTCGTGCTCTTCGTGATCTTCCAGCGCCAGATCATGGATTCAATCAAGACCAGCGGCCTCAAGGGCTGAACGACAACCAACGGACCCCATCATGACCACCAGCTTCAACGGCCTCGGCGTCAATCTCTCCAATCTCTACCGTTTGAGCACCGCCAGAACCCGCTCGATCTCACCCGAGAATTTCACCGGGGAGAAAGGCAGGGGCGGCATGGCCACCGAGGGCACCGGCGCGGTCCATGCGCGCGGTCTCGGTCCGGATGGCAGCGGCCTGGGCTGGAAGGTTTCCCCTTCGATCCGCATCGAGCCTGGCGAAAAGCGTGTCCTCGCCGACATCGGCGGCATGGGCGCCATCCAGCAGATCTGGCTCACCACCGCCAATCTGCGTTGGCGCAGCCTCATCATCCGCATGTGGTGGGACGATCAGGAACATCCCTCGGTCGAGGCGCCGCTGGGCGATTTCTTCTGCTCGGGCTGGGGCCAGTTCGCGCAGGTCAGTTCACTCGCCGTCTGCGTCAATCCCGGACGCGCCTTCAACTGCTATTGGGAAATGCCCTTCCGCAAGGCCGCGCGCATCGAGATCGAGAACACCGATCCCGACGAGTTCGGCATCATTTACTACCAGATCAACTATACCCTTGCCGACGTCCCCGAGGACGCCGCCTATTTCCACGCCAAGTTCCGCCGCACCAATCCGCTCCCCTACGGCACCGACTACACGATCATCGACGGCATCAAGGGCCGCGGCCACTATGTCGGCACCTACATGGCTTGGGGCGTCAACAATGCCGGCTGGTGGGGCGAGGGCGAGATCAAGTTCTTCATGGATGGCGACAAGGACTTTCCCACCATCTGCGGCACGGGCACCGAGGACTATTTCTGCGGCGCCTACAATTTCGACGGCGGTGTCGTCGACGACACCATGGACAGCCGCTATCGCGAATACACCACGCCTTATGCCGGCCTGCCGCAGGTGCTGCGCCCCGATGGCACCTATCGCAGCCAGACCCGCTTCGGCATGTATCGCTGGCACCTGACCGATCCGATCCGCTTCGAGAGCGACCTGCGCGTCACCATCCAGGCGCTCGGCTGGCGCACCGAAAGGAAGGACCGCCGCTACCTCCCCCTCCAGGACGACATCGCCTCCGTCGCCTACTGGTACCAGACCCTTCCCACCGTCCCCTTCGAACCCCTCCCGTCCCCCGACGACCTCGAGGTGATCTGAAGGGCTTACGCCAGCTCCAGCTTGATGGATCTGCCGACAGCCCGCGCGCCTCGCGTCAACATGGCGAGGGTCACGGAATCATTGTCGGGGCAGCAGCCGATCGAGTTGAGCGCGGCTCGTGTTGAGCCGGCGTGCCATATCGACCTTGGTGATGTGCTGTTGCTTCATCACTTCGGCCAATTGCCAGGCAATGACGCGCTTCACCGCAATTTCCCGGGTTGCTCGGCCATTCTGGCGCGAGGCTCGCCTCCCCGAATCACGCCCAGACCATTTGGGCTGGCGAGGGGCGGCGAAACTTCCTAAAGTTGGGCTAGGGACTAAGGAAAAAGTCCTGGGGGGTGGGATCAGGCTGGATGCTGAGGCTGTTCGGGCCGACGCGTGTTGCAGGAGATGTCGGTCAGGGATTGCCACGTGCGGCCTTTCTGGCCGTGGCCCTGATCGACCTGGCGCCGTCGCGCATCATGACGCGGGAAGCTCTCGCCGCCCGGCTCTGGGACGGGGCGCCGTCGTCCAAAGCCAGTGGCAGCCTCCGCAGCCTTGTCTTGCGGGTGCGCAACTGGGAGCAGGGCGCTGGCAAGTCCGTGTTCACCGTTGCGCCCACGACCATCGGCCGCAACGAAACGACGATGCCCTCTGATCTCGCCCGCTTCCTCGCCATCGAGAAAGCCGATACGGCGGCCAGCCTCCGGCTTCTGTCCGAACTCTATGCCGGCGACTTTCTCGAGGGCATGGAGGATCGGGCCGAGCTCACGGGCCAGTGGATCGCCGAGCAGCGCGCCTGGCTGCGCGACCGCTTCACCCGGCTGGCTCTGGCCGGCATCCCGCAGGTGGGTGGCCAGGTGGCCGCGCAGGTGTTCCGCCGGCTCGCCGAAGAGGCGCCCTTCGACGACGCCGTGACCCGCGCCGGCATGGTTGCCGCGCGCGATGATCGCGCTGAAGTCCGCGCCATCTACAGGCGCTTCGCCGAGCGCCTCGAGTCCGAACTGGACATCCGCCCCGAGGCGAGGACCGATATGCTGCTGCGCGAGCTGACCGGCGACGGCCCCGTCCCTGCGCAACCACGCCTCGACGAGCCGCCGCCCCGCCTGCCCGCGTCCCGCGACAGCGTGCCCCGCGTGCTTATCCTGCCGCCGGCCGAAAGCCATGTGTCGGCCGACCAGCGCAGGCTCGGCGAGGCGCTGATGGACGAGGTGACCCACACGCTGGGGCGTCTCCACACCTTTGCGGTGTTCGCCCCCCACACCGCGCGGCAGCTCGTCACCGCTCCGTTCCCGTCGGGCAATCCTTATGGCGCCGATTACCTCGTGCGTGCGCGCCTCGTTCCCGGCAGCCCCGACGATCGCCTCTGCGTCAGCCTGCACCGGCTCGAAACGCACGAGCAGGTGCTCACCGAGGAACTCAGTTTTGCGCCGGGCACCCTCAACGCTCATCATTTCCATCTCGCGGCCGCGATCGGCACGCGGCTCGCCACCGGCCTCGAGCGTGCCGAGCGCCACTTCTATCGCACCACCGGTTCGGCGTCGGCCTACATGCACTATCTGCTCGGTTGCGACGACATGCGGCTGCTCGATCTGCCCGCCCTCCGCCGCGCCAAGAGCCACTTCCGCAAGGCGCTGAAGCTGTCGCCCGACTTCGTCGCCCCCCGCGCCTTGCTGGCTCGGGCCCACAGCCTCGAATGGATCCTCCTCGATCGCAACGAACGCGCCCCGATCGAAAGGGCGGTGGCGCTGGCCCGTCAAGCCGCCGCGCTCGATCCGACCGATCCCGTCGCCCAGCGCGAGATTGGCCATGCGCTGATCTATCTGGGCGCCATCGACGAAGCCGTCGAGTCACTGCATTCGGCGGCGCAGCTCGCCCCGCATCAGTCCGACGTGCTGTTTCACTATGGCGACGGCCTCGTCCATGCCGGCCAGATGCGCGAAGCCCGCGAAGTGATGGACAAGGCGCTGTCGCTCAACCCGCTCGCCCCCGATGTCTACTACTGGGTGAGCGCCACCGCCGACTACTTTCTTGGCGACTATGCGGGGGCCTCGCGCATGTTCAGGCGCATGACCAACCGCGAACCGGCCGCCCGTGTCATTGCCGCCGTCGAGGCCATGAACGGCAATCTCGAGGAAGCCGCGCGCCACCGCGACATGTTCCTCGCCTCGCATCCCGATTTCCGCCTCGGCGACTACATGATCCCGCATCGCCCCGAGCACCGCGAGCACTATCTCGAGGGCCTCCGGCGTGCCGGTTTTGTCTGAGGCTTTGTCCTGGGCATAAGTGCCGACGCCCGCGCTGGCCGGCCTGCCTAACCTTTCGAGGGTTCTTCACCTCGAAAGGCTTCACCCATGCAGATCACCTTCCCCGGCCCCGATGGCACGCCCATCACCGTCGCCGACACCCGCGAGCAGCTCCCCAACAAGCCCGGCAAGAGCCATACCATCCTGCCGCCGGAGCGCCGCCCCGCCGGCTGGATCACCTCGGCCATGCGGGTCTGATCCTTGCGGCCGTCCGGGCGCGCCCTGCCTGAATTTCAAGCCGGCGCCCCGGGCGGCCCCCTATCGCTCGCCTATAGCGACCGAACCGTTCCCGCCGCGGAGTCGGTCCGTCGCATCTGGCCCCATCTGGGCGAGCTCGGCATCACCCGCGTCGCCCGCCAGACCGGCCTCGACCGCGTCGGCATTCCGTGCTGGGCCGCCTTTCGCCCCAATTCGCGCCATCTCGCCGGCGCCCAGGGCAAAGGGCTGAGCGACGCCGCCGCCTGCATCTCGGCAGCCATGGAAGCCGTCGAGGCCGCCGTCGCCGAACATCCCGCCGGTCCCCGCCGCCGCACCAGCGCCGACGCGCTCACGGGCCTGGGCGAACTCTGGTTCGATCCGACCCGGTGGCTCCCTCATGGAACAGTGTTCGACACGGCGCAGCCGATCGACTGGTTCGCGGGCACGGACCTGCACACCGGCGCGCGCCGCTTCGTGCCCCTCGATATCGTTGACATGGACGGCGAGCACGCCGACCTCCCTGGCGTGTGCAAGACCTCCAACGGCCTTGCCTCCGGCAACATCGCGGACGAGGCTGTCTTCCACGCCTTGTGCGAGCTGGTCGAGCGCGACGCCACGACGCTCTGGGGGCTCGTCCCCGAACCCCAGGCCCTCGCAACCGCCATCGCTCCTGCGGCTTTCGCCGATCCAGTCATCGACGGCCTCGTCGCGCGGGTCACCGCCTCGGGCATGCGGCTCCGTCTGTTCGACCAGACTTCGGATCTCGGCATCCCGGTGATCATGGCGGCGCTCGGCCCCGAGCAGCGCCACGGGTTCGTCGGCGAGCTCGAGGTCACCGCCGGCTACGGCGCCCACCCGGTCGCCGCCCGCGCCGCCATCCGCGCCATCACCGAGGCCGCGCAGAGCCGCGTCACCTCGATCGCCGCCTCGCGCGACGACATCCACAGCGCCGCCTTCGACCGCGCCGCCGCCGCTCAGAACCTTCGCCTGCTCGACGCCGAGCCCGTCCGTCCGCCCCCCGCCGGGCTCCCCCTCGGTACCCCGCTGCCGACTCTTGTCGCCGCCATCACCGCGGCGCTCGCCGCCGCCCATATCGGCGTCACCGCCCTCACTCTCAGCGATCCGGCGCGGCCCTATGCCGTGGTGAAGCTTGTCTCGGCCGATCTCGAGGATCGCGCCGCCAATCTCAACTGGCGCCCCGGCTGGCGCGCCTTCGATGCGGTGGCGCGGCTGTGAAGATCGTCTTCGCCGGCCCCAGCCTTTATGGCGCCGCTTACGATCCCGGCGATGTCGTCATGCGCGGCCCGGCACAGATGGGCGACGTCGAACGGGCGCTGGCCGACGGGGCCGCTGCCATCGGCATCATCGATGGCCATTACCAGCAGACCGGCGCCGTCTGGCACAAGGAAATCCTCTTGGCCCTCGCGTCCGGCGTCGCCGTCTTCGGGGCTGCCTCGATGGGCGCCCTGCGCGCGGCCGAATGCGAAGCCTTCGGCATGGTCCCCGTCGGCGACATCGCGCGCCGCTACTGCTCTGGCGCCCTCTTTGACGATGCCGACGTGGCGCTGACCAACGGCCCCGCCGAACTCGGCTTCCCGCCGCTCACCGAGCCCATGGTGGATGTCGAGGCGACCGCCGCCCATCTCGCCGCCCACGGCCATGCCACCGCCGCCGACGCCCGGGAGATCGTCGCCACCGCCCGCGCCATCTTCTTCGCCGACCGCACGGTCGAGGCCGTCTTCGCGCGTCTGCCGCTCCCGCGCGCCGCCGCGCTCCACCGCCTCTATGTCGCCCACCGCGTCAGCCGCAAGACCGCCGACGCCCTCGAATTGCTGGCCCTGGTCAAATCCCTGCAGCCCGGCGCCGCCGCCCCTCGCCCGGCCTGGCGCTTCGCCAATTCCCCCTTCTGGACCGGCCGTGTCACGCCCCGTTCATCTTCTGTCACGCCGCTGTAACGCCTGCCGGGCCAACGTCGTTAAGGAAGACTTGATGGGACCGATACATGTCCTTGAATCAGACAGTGCGGGGCTTGATCGACAGGCTGCCGACGCTGACGTCCGAAGAACGATGGGTCGTTCAGGCGGTGCTCGATATGGCCGACCAGCGCTCGCGCCTCGTCGCCCCCGGCGAAGCGTGCGCACCGTCGCCGCCGCCACCAGCGCCGGAACGCCGCCGCAACGAGCCCGCCTATTACGCCAGGCTCAGCGCCGCACCCTATCGTGTGACGATGCGCGAGCTCGAGGTGCTGGACCTCCTGCTCTCGGGTCTTTCCAACAAGGAGGTGGCCGGCAAGCTCGGCATTTCATTCAAAACAGTGCAGGCGCACCGTCAGCGGGTCATGGACAAGCTCGGCGCCCGATCGCCGATGCATCTCGCCGAGATCGTGCGGCGCGCCGGCGTTTCATAAGTAGAACCACGTATCGTTTTGGCCATTGTCGGCGGCAACAGCCACATGTGATGTGCGAGTTGAGCTTGTTCGAGGCAGCGTCATGATCGGAAGTTTTCTCTATTCCAACCGGCCTAGGCTGGACGACGTGGCGGTATGGCTGGAGCGTCGGGCAGGCGCCGATACCGCCCGCATCGTCCTGCCGCCCGCCATCGAGCGTCTGCTGATCGAGCGCAACTATCCGCCCCCGGCGCCCACCATGTCGATCGAGTCGGCCCTCTGCTACGCCATCTTCCTCGCCATCCGCACCCGCACATCCCTCGTCATCACCGGCGACAAGTCCGCCTGGAACTACGACTGGGGCCACCTCACCGACCTCGGCAAATTCCCCGCCGTCGGCCTCGTCGCGCAGGGCGGCCCCGAAGGCTAAACCCGAGCGCCCACCATACTCGCGGCGAGAACCACTCCTTCCGCCAGCACCTCCCAAGCGAAAGCCGGGACCAAACTCTCACCCCGCGTTGCGTCCTCGGTCGGCGTCCCTCCACCTGTTTGCGGCGCCGTCCGCACCCACCGCTGTCATCCCCGCGCACGCGGGGACCCAACTCTCACCGTGAACAGAGGCGTCTCGCAAAAGGACCCGTTCGATGCGCGCCTGCCGGGCGTGAGGGAGGGCGCTACACGTACCCGTGCCCCTCAGCACACGGTCGCAAATCGCTCCACGCAGGTGGCGACCACCTCGTCGCCCGCGCGCGTCCACCAGTTGTCGCGGCTGAAGATTTCGACTTCTTGCGGCCCGAAATATCCCGCCGCTTCGATCATCCCGCGGATGCCGCGCAGGTCGATCACGCCATCGCCCATCATACCGCGGTCGAGCAGCAGGTCGCGTGTCGGTACCAGCCAGTCGCAGATATGGTGCGCGAGGATGCGGTTCATCTTGCCGGCGCGCTCGATCGCCAGCGCGAGATTGGGATCCCACCACACGTGATAGACGTCGATGGCGACGCCCACGCCGTCGCCCAGCGCCTGGCAGATGTCGAGCGCCTGGTCGATCGTGTTCACGCAGGCGCGGTCGGCCGCATACATCGGGTGCAGCGGCTCGATCGCGAGTGGAATGCCGCTCGCCTTGGCATAGGGCAGCATCGCCCAGATGCCATCGGCCACCATCTGCCGCGCCGCGGCGATATCCTTGCTGCCCTCGGCCAGTCCCCCGCACACGAGCACCAGGCAGTCGGCGCCCAGCGTCGCGGCCTCGTCGATCGCGCGCAGATTGTCCTCGATCGCTTTCTGCCGTCCTTCCGGATCGGCCGCCGGAAACATGCCGCCACGGCACAGGCCAGTCACCCGCAGCCCGTTCGCCTCGACGATCCGCGCTGCTTCGGCAAGCCCGACCTCCTCGATCTGGTCGCGCCACGGCGAAATCGCGGTCACGCCATGGCGCAGGCAATCGTCGATCATCTCGCCAAAGCTCGACCCGTTGCGCAGGGTCGCTAGATTCATCGACAGGATGCGCTCAGCCAATTCCATGCACCGCCAACACCCGCCTCATCCGTTCCACCGCCAACGCCGGATCGGCCAATACCCTGGCTTTGTCGGCGAGGCGGAACAGTTCCGCAAGGTGCAGCAGCGAACGGGCGCTCTGCTGTCCGCCGATCATGGTGAAGTGTTCCTGAAAGCCGTTGAGGTAAGCCACGAACACGACGCCGGTTTTATAGAAGCGCGTCGGGGCGCAGAAAATGTGCCGGCTGAGCGGCACGGTCGGCTCGAGCAGCTCGAAGAACGCGTTGGAGCTGCCGCGTCCGAGCGCCGCCAGGGCTGCCGAGGCCGCCGGCGCGATGGCGTCGAAGATGCCGAGCAAGGCGTGTGAATAACCCTGCGCGTCACCCGCGATCAGCTCGGCATAGTTGAAATCGTCCCCCGTATACATCTTGACGCCGGCCGGCAGGCGCCGCCGCATCGCGAGTTCCTTCTCCGCGCTCAGCAGCGAAACCTTGATCCCGTCGACCTTGTCGGCGCTCGCCGCGATCACGTCGAGGCACACCTCCATCGCCTCTTCATGCTTGCCCTTGCCCCAATAGCCGTTGAGGGCAGGGTCGAACATTTCGCCCAGCCAGTGCAGCACCACCGGCTGCTTCACCTGGCTCAAAATGCGGCCATAGACGCGCGCATAATCGTCCGGCGATCTCGCCGCGGCCGCGAGCGCCCGGCTTGCCATCAGGATCACGCGCCCGCCCTCGTTTTCGACGAAGCCGACCTGCTCCTCATAGGCCGCGATGATGTCGTCGATGGTGACATCGGGGCCGGGTGCGAGATGATCGGTTCCCGCGCCATAGGCGATCAGCGCATCCTCGCGTGTCCTGGCCTCCGCCTGCGAGCGCCGGATCAGTTCCTGCGCCTCGGTCCAGCCCAGCCCCATGCCGCGCTGCGCCGTATCCATCGCCTCGGCCACGCCGAGCCCGAAATCCCACAGTCGGTGCCGGAAGGCGAGCGTCGCCTCCCAGTCGATCGCCGGTTTGACCCACGGATCATTGTCCGCCCACGCATCGGCCACCACATGCGCCGCCGCGTAGGCCACGCGCGGAAACTCGGGTGCCGCGTGCTTTTCGGTGGGCAGGGGCGTGCCGGTCAGCGTGTATGTCGCGAGCGTGCGATCGGGGCAGGGGAGGGTGATGTCAGTCATTGTGCTGCTGGCGTTCGCTCATTCGCTCTTCCGACACACGCATGCATCGCGGTGCCATTGCCTCTCACCTGGCGGGAGAAAGCCGACACGCCTGCATCGCGGCTTCTGCCCTCCGCCCATAGGGAGAAGGTGACCAACGGCCGGATGACGGGGGCCTTGCCGCTTGCAACGGGTTCACCCTCACACCCCCAGCGCTGGAATGTCGATCCATCGCCGTTCCTTCCAGCTCCGCAGTCCCGCCATCGCGAGCTGCACACCCTTGGCGCCCGCCTCCAGGCCATAAGGCCAGGCGCCATCTTCCGCGACATGGCGCAGGAACAGTTCCCATTGCGCCTTGAAGCCGTTTTCCTGCGGCTGGTTGTTTGGCACTTCTTCCCAGCCGGCGAAGAAGTCGATGGTCTTGGGCTGGTCGGGATTCCACACCGGCTTGGGCGTGTTCACCCGGTGCTGCGTGAAGCATTGATGCAGCCCGGCCACCGCCGAACCATGCGTGCCGTCCACCTGGAACGTCACGAGGTCGTCGCGCCGTACCCGCACATCCCAGCTCGAATTGATATGCGCAACGATTCCGCCTTCGAGCTGGAACGTCGCATAGGCCGCGTCGTCCGCATCCGCCACATAGTGGTTGCCTTTTTCGTCGACGCGCTCGGGGATGTGCGTCGCCCCCAGGCAGCTCACCGCCTGCACTTCGCCGAACAGATTGTCGAGCACGTAGCGCCAGTGGCACAGCATATCGAGGATGATGCCGCCGCCTTCGGCCTTGCGGTAGTTCCAGCTCGGCCGCTGCGCCGGCTGCCAGTCGCCCTCGAACACCCAGTAGCCGAACTCGCCCCGCACCGACAGGATGCGCCCGAAGAAGCCGCTGTCGCGCAGCATGCGCAGTTTCAGCAGCCCCGGCAGGAACAGCTTGTCCTGCACCACGCCGTGCTTGATCCCGGCCGCCTTGGCCTTCTTCGCCAGCGCCACCGCGCTTTCGAGGTCGTCGCTGACGGGCTTCTCGCAATAGACGTGCTTGCCCGCCTCGATCGCCCGGCCCAAAAGGCCCGCGCGCATCTGCGTCGTTCCGGCATCGAAGAACACGGTATCGTCGGCATTGCCCAGCGCCGCGTCGAGGTCGGTCGTCCAGCGGGCGATGGCGTGCTTTTCGGCCAACCGGCGGATCTTGTCCTCGTCGCGCCCCACGATGATCGGGTCCGGCATCAGCCGGTCGCCGTTGCGAAGCGCCAGGCCGCCCTGTTCGCGGATCGCCAGGATCGAGCGCACCAGGTGCTGGTTGTAGCCCATCCGCCCGGTCACCCCGTGCATGATGATGCCCAATCGTCGCTCGGCCATGACGAGCCCTCCACTCGTTTGTAACTGTTTGGTTACACGTACCCGCAGGCAATCGGGGGGTCAAGCCATGCCCGGCTCGGCCGTTGCGGCTTAGCGGGGCTTGAGCGAGCTGAGGACCACGTCGGCGATGTGTTCGCCCCAGCGCGCGATCTCGTCGGCGGCGAGCAGGTCGCGGCGGAACACGGTGGTCAGCGTCCAGCGGTTGGAGAGATAGAAGAACCCCAGCGCCGCCATGGTCAGATAGACGTCCAGCGGATCGGCGTCCGGCCGGAACACGCCCTTTGCCGCCCCGCGCGCCAGCACGCCCCGCAATTCGTCGATCAGCGGCGAGTTGATCGCGAGGATGCGCTCCGAGCGCTTGAGGAAGCGCGCCTTGTGCAGGTTCTCGGTGCCCAGCAGGCTCAGGAACTCCGGATGGTCGAGGAAATAGCGGAAGGTGAACTGCACCAGGTCGCGCAGGCCCTCTTCCGGTTCGCGATGCGCGAGGTCGAGCTTGGCCTCCGCCCGGCGGATCGCCGCATAGGTCTCCTCCAGCACCGCGAGGTACAGCGCCTCCTTGCCCCCGTAATAGTGGTAGAGCATGCGCTTGTTGATGCGCGCCTGCGCGGCGATGGCATCGATGCGTGCGCCGCCGAACCCCTTGTCGGTGAATTCGCGCGTCGCCGCGGCCAGAATCGCCGCCTTGGTGCCCTCCGGATCGCGGCTCACGCCGGTCCGTTCCGTCTCCATCTTCTCGATCTGGCCAGCCGCCATGCGCCCCTTCTCCCCGCCTCCCTATACAGGGCCGCTGCCCTCATTGGAACGAACGCAGTATGAATCCGGTTACCCGTTCCGATTGAGGCTCGATCGTCATGTCCAGCGTGTTCGCCCGGTTCTCCCATTCCATCTCCCACCTGTCCGGCCGCCCGGCGACCTTCGTGCTCGCCGTGCTGCTGGTCGTTGCCTGGGGCGTCAGCGGCCCGCTCTTCGGCTTCTCCGAGACCTGGCAGCTCGTCATCAATACGGCAACGACGATCATAACCTTCCTGATGGTGTTCATCCTCCAGAACACGCAGGAGCGCGATGGCGAAGCGGTGCAGGCCAAGCTCGACGACCTGATCTATGCGGTGCGAGGCGCCGACAACCACTTCGTCCAGGCCGAGCGCCTCAGCGACGAGGAACTGCACGCCCTGCGCGAGCGCCTGCTCGCCCGCTGCAAGCTGGCCGACAGCGAGCTCGAGCGGCGCAGCAGCCGCAAGCACCAGTCCCCCGACACCGAAAAGCAGCCCGCCTGACCGGCCGCCCGCGCACCCCCGGTTTCCTTCCTGCGCCCGAGCGTCTATCAACGGCCGCGCTACCAACAGGAGGAGAGTCATGGTCAAGGCGGCATTCATCGGACTGGGCGTAATGGGCTACCCCATGGCGCGTCACCTGAAGGCCAGGGGCCATGACGTCACCGTCTATAACCGCACCACCGCCAAGGCGGAACAATGGGTGAGCGAGAACGGCGGCGCGCTGGCCCCCACGCCGCGCGAGGCCGCGGCCGGTCGCGATATCGTCTTCGCCTGCGTCGGCAATGACGACGACCTTGCCCAAGTCACCACCGGCCCCGACGGCGCCTTTGCCGCCATGGCCCCCGGGGCCGTCTTCGTCGACAACACCACCGCCTCCGCCGACATCGCGCGCAGGCTCCATGCCGCCGCTGCCGAACGCGGTTTCGGCTTTCTCGACGCGCCCGTCTCGGGCGGCCAGGCGGGCGCCGAAAACGGCCAGCTCACCGTCATGGTCGGCGGCGACCGAGCCGCTTTCGACAAGGCCGAGCCCGTCATCATGAGCTTCGCCCGTGCCTGCCGCCTGCTCGGTCCCGCCGGTTCCGGCCAGCTCGCCAAGATGATGAACCAGATCGCCATCGCCGGCATCGTCCAGGGCCTCGCCGAGGCCCTGCATTTCGGCACCACGGCCGGTCTCGACGTCGAGGCGGTGATCGACGTCATCTCCAAGGGCGCCGCGCAATCGTGGCAGATGGAGAACCGCCACAAGACCATGCTCGCCGGCAAATACGATTTCGGCTTCGCCGTCGACTGGATGCGCAAGGACCTCGGCATCGTGCTCGCGGAAGCCCGTTCCAACGGCAGCACCCTGCCGCTCACGGCCCTGGTTGATCAGTTCTATGGCGAGGTCCAGGCCATGGGCGGCAGCCGCTGGGATACCTCCTCGCTCCTCGCCCGACTGGAACGCTGATCCCGCGCGAAAATCGCCGCGATTGTTCTTGCTTCGGTCCGAATTCCGCCGCTCTGTCAGGTCCTAGATGACGCCCGTTCAAATTCGGTTCATGTTGCGTCGTCATTAAGAGGCAACGTCATGCGATGCGTCGGCCAACGGCGCCCTGACCTTGGGGGAGATCCTGCCTTGAAGCCGCTCGTTCAACCGCTCGTCCTCGCGGCGCTGCTGGCTGCCGCCGCCACCTCCGCCTTTGCCCAGGCGGCGCCCAATCCCTTCGACAACGTGCCCAGGGCGCGCACCGCCTATGTCGCGGAAGCCGGCGACGCCGCCGACCGCATCATCGGCGGCCGCATTGCCGATGAAGGCGAATATCCCTTCCAGGTCGCATTGCTGCGTGCCGACTACCTCACCGCCGATCCGGAATCGCAGTACGAAGCCGAGTTCTGCGGCGGCTCGCTCATCGCGCCCACCTGGGTGCTCACCGCCGCCCATTGCGTCACCGATTACGGCGCGCTCATCGATCCTGCGTCCATGGTGGTCCTCACCGGCAGCAGCGACCTCATGGCCGGCCAGCGCATCGCGGTCAAATCCATCCATGCCCATGAGGGCTACGACGACTGGACGATGGACAACGACATCGCGCTGGTCGAGCTCGACGAGGCCGTCGGCCTGGCGCCCGTGGCACTCGATCTCGGCGGCGTCGATTTCGATCGCGCCGTGGTCATCGGCTGGGGCCTCACCGAGTCCGGCCAGTATCCGCGCTATCTGCTCGAATCCGACATCGACGTCGTTCCCAATGCCGAGTGCAACACCGGCATCAAGACCATTTATTCAAAGGCCCTGCGCCAGGCGATCGCCGACCTGGGCACGCAATACGGCATTGCGTCGGTCGCCGCGACGCGCGCCGGTGACGAGCTCGCCGGCGCCATCGCCGACCCGCTCACGAGCAACATGATCTGCGCCGGCATCAAGCAGGGCGGCCGCGATTCCTGCTATGGCGACAGCGGCGGTCCGCTCGTCGCCAGCGCCGGTGGCAAACTCGTGCAATTGGGTATCGTGAGCTGGGGTGAAGGCCCCGCCGATGCCGAGATCAAATGCGGCCACGAGGACGTCTATGGCGTCTATAGCCGCGTCTCCAGCTTCTCCGATTGGATCGAAGCGAGGCTCAAGCCCAGGAACTAGAAGACCGCGCCCGTGGAGCTCAGGGCTTCGCGCGGCGCCATCACACGCGGGATCGGCCGCACGCGGCCATCCTTCGGGAAGCACCTGCTCAGTGGTCATAACTCATTGACGGCAGCGCAGTTTCCCGGTTTTCTTCGCCATCCAAGGGACAACAAGGGAAGACGTCCACCATGCAAGTCCGCTCCATGACCACCGCCATTCTGCTGGGTGCCGCACTCGTCGCCACGCCGGCCTTCGCCCAGACGACGGGCAATACCGGCCCCGCCGAAATTCCTGCCACGCGTGATGCGCCGTTCCAGTTGCCGGGCGACGCCCAGCCGATGCCGCCGCTCCAGATCGATTCCTCGAGTCTCAGCCGCGGTCCCGCCGCGCTCGATCCGGCGGCCGCCCTCGACAGCATGGGCACGGAAACGCTCAATCGCGACGGTTCGACCGAATCCAAACCCGCCTCCGAAGGCCTGCGCGCCATTCTTGAGCAGGAGATGCAGGGCTCGGAAAGCGCCACCAGCGACCGTGTCATCGTCGCCTCCGACGACCGCCAGCAGATCACCGATGCTTCCGGCTATCCCGAGCGCATCGTGGGCTGGCTCTGGTCGCAGGCGCAGGACGATTCCTGGTCGACCTGTACGGCCACCCTGATCGGTCCCTACACCGTCGTCACCGCGGCCCACTGCGTCTTCGTCCACGACAAGGGGGGCTGGATCAAGCAGATGCTGTTCCTGCCCGGCGTCACCGATCCCGAGAGCGCGCCCTTCGGCTCCTATGACTGGGAGAACATCAACATCCTCAAGGGCTATATCGAGAACTATGACGGCACCAATTACGGCTCCGCCATGCCGTGGGATCTCGCCGTCATCACGCTGGCCGAAGACGCTGGCAACCAGCTCGGCTGGCTCGGCTTCCGCGTCGACGACGCCACCGACTGGGATGCCACCATCATCGGCTACCCCGGCGACAAGCCCGATGGCACGCTGTGGCGGAACACCTGCGAGGTCAAGGCCGACCAGTTCGGCGACCTGATCTTCTGGCACGCCTGCGACACCTTCGCGGGCTCGTCGGGCTCCTCCATGTGGGAAGACGCCGGCGGCGGCGACCTCTACATCCGCGGCATCAACGTCGCCGAGGACGACAAGGTCAATTACGGCGTCCGCTTCACCGAAAGCTACTACCAGTTCATCATCGACAACTACAAGTAAGAACCAAGTTCTAAGATAAAGGGCCGCGCCCCCAGCGCGGCCCTTTTTTGTTGCAATTGTGGGAATGCCCCAGCGCATCAATCAAGGCCCTCGCTTGCGCTGTCACCCCTCTCCCTCCTCGCAGCGAACCCGTGGGGAGGAGGGACCGCGCAGCGGTGGGTGGGGCGCCACTTGCACGAAGCGAGGAAGGGACTGCTCGCGGCTCCATCCCTCACTCTCCCCACCCACCATTGTCATCCCAGCGCAAGCCGGGACCCAACCCTCCGCATCCACCGGCCCCCCGTCCGGGCCAAGACCCGGCCACCCGGCGGCCTGAATCGCGAGAACAGTTCGAGGGGCACCACCCCACCCACCGCTGCGCGGTTCCCCCTCCCCGACCTGCGGTCGAGGAGGGAAAAGGTGAGCGCAGCGCGCATCTTCGATAGAGCCAACTCGCGAGCCCCTGCAGTCACCCCCTCTCCCTCCTCGCGGCAAAGCCGCGGGGGGGACCGCGCAGCGGTGGGTGGGGCCGACGCTGGCGCGGCAGCGAGGAAGAGCACTGCTCGCGGCTCCGTCCCGTCACTCTCCCCATCCACCCTTGTCATCCCAGCGCAAGCTGGGACCCAACCCTCCGCATCCACCACGTCCTCGTCCGAGCAAAGACTCGGCACCCAGCGGACTGAGCTGCGACAGCAGTTCAAGCGGCACCACCCCACCCACCGCTGCGCGGTCCCCCTCCCCGACCTTCGGTCGAGGAGGGAAAGCGAGCGCGGTGCGCATCCTCGACAAAGCCAACTCCAGGAACGCGCAGTCACCCCTCTCCCTCCTCGCGGCGAAGCCGTGGGGAGGGGGAACCGCGCAGCGGTGGGTGGGGCGCCACTTGCGCGAAGCGAAGGGGAGGATCGCCCCACGCAGTGACCAAAACTTTCCCCCGCTGACGCCTGAGAACACAGGCCTCTCCAGCGTTATTTCTCCGACTTATCCCCGTCCCCCGCAGCGGTGGTATAGTTCACCCATCCCCGCGCAGGGAGCGAGATCATGACGAGTGATCTGCGTGGGGAGACCGGGTGGTGTGGGGGTCGCTCCACATCAGGCGGGGACATCGTCGGAGCCGTG